>CAYXUS010000243.1:0-2692 GCA_964468415.1 uncultured Caldithrix sp. | reverse complement strand
CTCGCGCTGGGAAATGCCGTTGAGTTTGTGGGCGATGTGGCTGACGATACTCGTTTGGCGGCTTATTACCGCAACGCGGACATTTTTTGTTTGCCCAGTTACCACGAAACTTTCGGCTTTGTTTTTCTTGAAGCTATGGTTGCCGGCTTGCCGGTGGTGGCTTACCGGACAACGGCCGTACCCGAAGTGGTACCGGAAGAAGCCGGGCTGCTGCTTGAAGCCGGAAACATTGACCGATTAGCGGAAAATTTAGTAACTTTGCTTTTCGATGTCCGCCAACGGCAGGAACGGGCACGGGCCGGACAAAGGTCGGCTGAAAAATTTAGCTGGCAGGTTGCAGGTCTCCGATTGGCTTCCCTGATCGGGGCGGTGCAGAATTAATCGCTTCTGATCACATAAAGTAGGAAAAGGGAATTCGTGCGACGATTTAATCGTTGGCAAAAGAAAAAGCGATCGGTGGCAAGAGAAAGGTAACACCATGCACGAAATCACCATCAGTAAAAAATTCGAATTTTCGGCCAGTCATCGTTATTGGCGCGACGATTGGCCCGAAGAAAAAAACGAACGCATTTTCGGGCTTTGCGTTAGCCCCTACGGTCACGGACACAATTACGAGTTGCACGTAACGGTAAAAGGCCCGATTGACCCGCAAACCGGCATGATCATCAATCTTTCTACATTAAAGAAATTGGTGAACGAAATTGTGGCGCAATTCGATCACAAATTTTTGAATTTGGATACGCCGTACTTTAAAGACCGCATTCCCACTACGGAAAACATTGCTCTGGTTTTGTTCGAGCTAATCGAGCAAAAACTGGCGCAATTTCCCGAACTGCGGCTTCACAAAATCCGCCTGTACGAACGGCACGATTTGTACGCCGACGTGTGGAGGAGCGACGCATCATGATTCGGGTGGCATTTTACCGAACATACACCTTTAGCGCGGCCCATCGCTTGCACATCCCGGAAAACGATGCCGAAGCCAATCGCAGGCTGTACGACAAATGCAATAATCCCAACGGTCACGGGCATGATTACACGCTGGAGGTGGGGCTCATCGGCCAACCGCATCCCGAAACCGGCATGGTCTTTCCGCTGACGGAATTCGATCGTTTGGTGCACGAAGTGATTGATCCGCTGGATCACAAACATTTGAACCAGGAGATCGGTTACTTTAAGACGCACCGCAGCACCGGTGAAGAAATTATTAAATATCTGTGGGAAAAATTACGGGAAAAGTTCGGTGAAAAATTATGGCACATCAAACTTTGGGAAACGAACAACAACTATTTCGAATTGGAAAGGAAAGCATAAATGAGCAAGATTATCGAAGAAGCGGTACGTAACATTCTGCTTGAAATTGGCGAAGACCCCGAACGTCAGGGGCTGGTCAAAACGCCCTACCGGGTCGCTAAAATGTACAAAGAGGTAACCACCGGCTATCAGGCTGATCCGTATAAAATCATCAACAACGCCATTTTCGACGTGGATTACGACGAAATGGTGGTGGTGGCCAACATCGAATATTACAGCCTGTGCGAACACCACATGCTACCCTTTTTCGGCGTGGTGCACGTGGGGTACATTCCCAAGGGCAAAGTGGTGGGTCTGAGCAAAATTCCGCGCATTGTGGACATGTTTGCCCGTCGCCTGCAAATTCAGGAGAAAATGACCACGCAAATTGCCAATTTGCTTAACGAAACTTTGCAGCCCGACGGCGTGGGCGTGGTGGTAGAAGGTCAGCACATGTGCATGATGATGCGCGGCGTGCAAAAAGACAAAGCCAAAATGATTACCTCGGCCATGCTGGGCTCTTTCCGCGACGACGAGAAAACCCGCAACGAATTTTTAAATTTGATTCGGAGTCCGCGCGTTGAATCGGCCTTCTAAATGGGCGCTGGTTACCGGCGCCAGTAAGGGCATTGGCAAGGCTACGGCGCAACTGCTGGCGAGCAAGGGGCTTGGCGTTATTTTGGTTGCCCGCAGAGAGGACGCTCTGGCGCAAACGGCGCGGGACATTCGTGACAACGGCGGTCAGGCCCGGTGGGTTGCCGCCGATTTGACCCGTAGCGAGGGAGTACAAACACTGCGGCATTTTGTGCAAGAAACGAACGTGCCGCTGAAGATTGTGGTGTTCAATGCGGGGATGGCCCGCATCGGGAAAATTTTGCAAATGCCCGTAGAAGCCTGGCGCGAACTATTTGAACTGAATGTATTCTCGCAAGTGGCGGTGGCGCAGGCGCTGGTGCCTTTGCTTAAAACGCCGGCACACCTGGTGTTTGTTAATTCCGTGGCCGGGCAAACGGTGTTTCCCGATTGGGGGGCTTATGCCGCCTCCAAATTTGCCCTTCGTGCCGTCGCCGATACGTTGCGTCTGGAATTGGCCGATCGGAATATCAAAGTCACTTCTGTTTTTCCTTCTTCCACGGACACTCCGCTACACGATGCGTTGGGGCTGGATTGGGATCGCAGTAAAATGTTAAAGCCCGAAGCGGTAGCCAAAGCGGTGTGGGCTGCGCTAAATGCGGACGACGATGTTTTGCTAAAAGAGATTTCAATAGAAAGCGCCAAAGGATTGTTTTGAAAGTCGGCCAAAGGGAGAAGCAGGGAACTGCGGGATTGAGGGTGCGAGGTTAAGGGTTATTAGTGCCGGGGAAAGTTGATTGGTTGATTGGTTGAATTGTGCCACCAC
>CAYXUS010000242.1:0-5307 GCA_964468415.1 uncultured Caldithrix sp. | reverse complement strand
ATTTGCACCAGCGGCGCGTTCAAATCTTCTGGCAATCCCAGAACCCGCTCTTCGATTTTAAAATCCGCCACATCGCGCAGCCCCAGCGACTGCACAGCGGTTTCCAGTACGTCCTTAATGGGAATGCCCACGGAACGACTTTGCCGTTTCAAATAAAACTTACCCGTTTCCAGCAACGCCGGATAAGGCACCATGCCCACAATTTCGCTGCCCGTAACCACAATGCCCCGTTCGGCGGCCAGTTTGCGCGTTTCTTCCATCACATGGTGCATGGAGGTCACTTTGTAATTGGTCAGGTTAATGGAAATTTGCGCCCGATCGTATTCCGGCACCATCCAGCCAATGGCTTTGCAATGTTTGAACTTGCCCGGCTTTTTGACCGATTTGCCTTCGGGATGCTCGGGATCGATGCCGTTTAAAATCAGCAGCTCGCGCAAATCGTAGCCGTGCTCCTTTTGACAATGTTCGATGGTTTCCCGCATGGTTTTGCCCACAAAGTCGCAACTGCCGCAGGGATAGTGGCCTTCTTTGTACTTGAGAATTTCCCGGCCTTTAAAATAAAAGGGATGAATATTGCCGCGGCGGGCCGAGCGTCCTTTTTCGCGCAGTTCAAAAGCGATGTCCGTGGCATATTTGGCTTCGCGGGTATTCAAATTGATGTTGTAAGCGATCAAAAACTCGCGCACGCCAATAACCGTGGCCCCGGCTTTGGCATTAAATTCGGCCGGACCGTAATCCGGCTTCCACCTGGGATCTTTTAGCTTCTCCGGCAAGGCTTCGTATTCACCCTGACGAATAATGGCCAAATTGCGCCGCTCGGGCCGCGTAGCCGATTTTTCGTACAGATAGACAGGAATCTTCAACTCTTCGCCCACGCGCTTGGCCACTTCTTTGGAAAGCCGTACGCATTCTTCGATGCTAATACCCGTCACCGGCACAAACGGACACACGTCGGTGGCGCCCATGCGCGGATGCGAGCCATGATGTTTGCGCATATCGATCAGCTCGCTGGCTTTTTTAATGGCTTTAAAGGCCGCTTCTTTAACGGCTTCGGGCGGGCCGATAAAGGTTACCACCGTACGGTTCATTTCCTTGCCCGGGTCCACATCTAACAGTTTAATGCCTTCTACGGATTGAATTTCATCGGTGATTTGTTGAATCACCTTCATGTCTCTTCCTTCGGAAAAATTCGGAACGCACTCTACTAATGCTTTAGCCATATTTACCTCAATGTTTCTTTGACTGGTTCGGGTTTAACAGGAATGGTAAGTTACAAAATCTTTGGCAAAGACTAAAGTAAAAATCGGCTAAAAACGGAGGGAAAATGGGAGGGAAACGTCCAATTACTAAAGGTCATCTTGCGGTTTTTCACATTTTGTCTCTTCATTCGGCGAAAACAATGCACGGCATCGGCAGACAATGCTAATGGTGAATGAGATCGCCGGAAAATTTCTTTTTAATCCGAGGCCAACAGCGGTTCGATGGCTTTAATGGCCTTTTTGCTTTCCATGCGCAACAAGCCCAGGTTGCTGTGTGCATCGGCAATAAGCACCAACATGTATTGAGGATCCGGTAGGCGCACCAAATGAACGGTTCCTTCTTTGTACTGGACTGTGGTTTCTTGCGGAATTCCAAATTGCAGGTACTGGCCTGTTTCGCCCACCTGCGCGGTAAGCTGAGAAATCACCGGAACCAACTGCGCAATTTCAAAGCGTTCTTTGTACCCTTCTTTGATGGCCGAGCCAATAGAAAACCCATTGTGGTCGAACAAGGCTGCCAACAAAATTCCCTTTTGCAGCACCAAGTTATTTAAATGAAGCATGAGCTGCCGTTGTCGCTCCTGCTCTTCGGAATCTTCACGGGTGGTTTGCCCGGCCTTCTTTTCATCCAGACGGCGCAATCCTTCCAACAGCAAACTTTGCCAGCCTTTGAAAATGGTCTCGCGGGGTGCCTGCTGTCCCTTGCTCAGAGTAAACGTTCCGCCTTCCCAGCTCACAATTTCGTAAAAGGCCTCTTCCCCGTCCAGTTCTCCCACTTCGGCATGAATGATGTTTCCGTCTTCAAAGTAGATAGCGCCTTTTTGCGCTCCTTTTTCAAAGAAGATAGCATTGGTTTGCCGTCCCAGACAATTTAACTGAATCAGGTCGCTAAGCTGAAAATCGGAAATACGTCCTTCGAAGCCTTTTTTCTCCTGGAGAACATTGAGAATTAATTTGCGGATTTCCTGAATTTCAAAAGGTTTTTCGATGTATTTAAAACAGCCACGGCGGTTTGCCTCGTCCTGAATTTCGGACGAGCCATAGGCGGTCATAATCACCACCTTGGTTTGAGGATAATTCTCACGAATGCGCAGCAGTAAATCCAACCCGGAAATTTCCGGCATGCGGATATCGGTAATCACCAAATCGACCGGAACCTGGGCCAGCACATCCAGTGCCGCCATTGCGCTATTCACCGCAATCAATTCGTATTGATCCTTATCGCGTGAAAGATGTTTGGAGATAGACCAGGTCAGGTCTTCTTCGTCATCCACAATAAGTACGCGTTTATTGGGCATACTGCTTTACCTTGTTGTTTGATCACACTTCCCTGTTTGGCCACAAACAGGCTGCTGGCAGCAGCCCGGCTGCGATGCGCTACCCCATCCAGATGAACAAGACTAAAAATACGGGAGCACTGAACATCACGCTGTCAAAGCGGTCAAGTACTCCGCCATGTCCGGGCAGCAAATTCGAAGAATCCTTTACGCCGGCATCGCGTTTAAACCACGATTCCACCAAATCCCCGAACTGCCCGACAATTCCGATGATGAGTCCGGAGGTGATGGCTATCTCTAAGGTAATCGGAATAATTTGTAAAAAATAAACCACTAAATAAACCAGAATCGCACCAAACAATCCGGCGACGGCCCCTTCCCAGCTTTTTTTCGGTGAAACCCGCTGAAAGAGGCGATGCTTCCCGAATTTCATGCCGAAAAAATAGGCAAATGTATCACAGGTCCAGATGGTCACAAAAAGAATAATGATGAACATGCCGCCAATATCCGCATTAACTTTGTACAAATGATGAAAATAAAGGCGCAAATACAGAAGCATACCCCAGAACAGTGTGGGATACACAATTCCCAGCAACGTCCCACTAACATTCAACAGGGCCGAGCCTTTGTTCCGGTACATTTCGGCCCCGGCGATGTACATTAGAGTCAAAATTCCCAGAATAATCAAATAGAACTGCGATCCGGCAAAAATGACGGCCAAAATAATCTGGCCCAATAAAATACCGGGCCAAAAATTGGGCAACACCTCTTTTTTCTCCAGCATCCGGTACATTTCCCATTGTCCAATAAGTGTAACCGCCACCGAAAACAAATAGAAATACACACCCCCTTTAAGAATAATAAAGACGAGTAATGGGATGCCTACGATGGCTACGGCAACCCGAATTAGAAGTTCTTTCATCGGTTTCTCCTGCATTGAATTTAGTTCGGGCAAAGTTACGCAAAAAGGGAGAATTCTGCAAAACCGTAGGTTAAAGAAAACGGAAGGTCTCGGAGCGAAAGCTCCGTCAGTTAGCTCACACTAATTCGGCGGCTTGCTCAAAGAAGGTAAAGAAATTCTTTTTCTGCAAAATTTCATTAATTTTCTCATCTCCGGAACGCACGTTCCAGAATTCCATGCCCACCACTTCTTTTTCCAGATAGCGGAACAAATGATTTAACAAAACGGCTAAAACCAACACATGCTTTTCGCCAAAATTTTCCACTCGCGAAAAATCCACGCGTACCTGCGGTTGAGTTTGCAGGACAAAGGCATCCCCGAAATCAAAGACGGAGCGAAGCCTGTGCACACTTTTATTGAGCGCCGTTTGTGTGGAACGCGAACCGGCAAACTGAACAAGCTCACGAAGCTTTTCTTTGAAATAATTTTCCAGAGCCTGGCATTCGGCCTGCTGCTGCGCATTACGCGCCGGATTGGGATGCAAACTTTGATCTACCGCTTCCCAAAACGTCGGCTGGATTAAGAACTGCCCTTCTTGCCAGGCAAGCAATTCATCCAATGCTTCATCTTCTTCCAGATCGCCGTAAATCAGTTTTTGCAACTGGCCTTTTTCAAACTCAAAAACCGCTTCTTTTTCTTCGTTACGAAGAATTATTTTCCCGGTCAGGGCGTTTTGCTCGGCAAAATTTAAGATACGAATCAGGCTGAAGTCTTGAAGATTACCACTGGGATGAATCTTTTTCAGGAATTGCAGCTCGGTTTGCTCCAGGGTTTTATTGGTTTGCATCAAGCGATGGCTAAGCATGTGCGTAAGCGAAACGGTAATTTGCGGATTGTTCATGATTAAATTGTCGAAATCTTTTTTCCATAAGCGCCACAAAGACACATCTTCCTCGGCAACCACAGTGGCCGAACGCGGTTCGCCGGTAATGAGTGCCATTTCGCCGAAATAATCTCCCGCTTCCAGACGTGCCAAAATTACCGGGTGTTGCATCTCTTCGATCTGAGTTTCGATGCGTACCTTTCCCGACCGGATAATGTAAAAGCAATCTCCCAAATCGCCTTCGCGAATAATGGTTTCACCAGCCGCAAAGCGTACTTCTTGCAATTTGCGGGCAAGCATTTCCAGCGCTTCGTCCGAAACGGATGAAAAAAGAGGGACTTTTTTTAATTGTGTGGTAATATCACTCATGGGTATTAAAATGTTCGATCCATTGTACGATTTCGCTTACTTCATGACCTTCGGTAATTTCCGCATTTTCCAGAGCACGAATCTTTTCTTTAATCTCGGATTTCAGACTCGGCTCTCCCAGGAAGATCATGGGTACTTTTTTTACTTTCGACACTTCTTCGCCTAATTTAAGGGCGTCGCCATCGGGCAGTTTAATGTCGGAAACGATTAAATCGACCGGCTGGCCCTGCAAAGTACGCAAGCCATCTTCAATACTTTTGGCTTTAAACACAGAATAGCCCAAACTGCGCAAGGCACGCTCGATGATCTTTTGCACGACCAGCGAATTGCTTAAAATCATGATATTGCGCACGGCAACATCTTTACTTTCATCGGCTTTTTCTTTAATACCATCCATTTTTAGCGGACGCAGATCGATGGCAAAAGAGCCTTCCTTCCAGCCCAGCATGGTATCCAGTGCCTGATCTTCGCTTAAATCTCCAAGATTTACCTTTTGCAGTTGACCGGCTTTAAATTCTAACGTCCCCTCATTCTCTCCGCTTTTAATGCGCAACGTTCCCGTTACCGAATTTGATTCGCAGAACCGAATCAAATCTTCCACAGGGGCATCCTGCAAAC
>CAYXUS010000241.1:0-3050 GCA_964468415.1 uncultured Caldithrix sp. | reverse complement strand
CTGCGCAGGCGCAGGCGGCCTTGCGACGGGCCGAATCCGGTTAAAATGTTAACCGAGCCGCCCAGAGTGTTAATGCCGTACAAGACGGAAGAAACGTCACCGGAAACCCGAATTTCTTCGACATTATCGCCGGCAAATTGGGCTAAATCGACCAGGCCGTTAAAGGGCACGGAAATAGGAATACCATCCAGAAAAACACTTACCTGGCGTTGTTCAAAACCACGCAGGCGAAAGGTGGTTTCATTTTTGGCTGAACGGCTCAAATAGATGCCGGGTGCAAGCGCCAGAGCCTGTGTGGCCGTAGTGGGTGTAATGGCCTGAATGGCGCGAGAATCTACCTTTTGCCCCGGCAAGCTGTGCAGCAAATCGAGTTTTTTCCCTTCGACCACAATTTCATTGAGCCAGTAGGTGGTTAGCGAATCATCGGAAGTGGGGAGAGCCGCAGTACCCGAGCGGGCGGAAAACGGCCAAATAATGAAAAATATCACGAACAGCAATAGATCTTTAGCATGCATTGCCAATCCCTCAATATTTATTTAACCCCAAGGCAAACACCGCAATGAGTGCCGTTGCTTAAGCGATTACGACCCGGAAAATTCTTTTTCCGCGTGGTACAAAATGCGGGCGATAAGCCGGGCAAAGGCCGTGAGCGTGTGTGAGAAAATCGTCTGGTCTGCGGGCCTTTGCCTGAATTCGGAAAAAGTCTCTGTTGCCAGGCGCCGCACCTGAGGCAATTGGTTCATGGAAAGGGCAAACACCTGACTGAAGTTTTTCAGGCGGATGCGTTGCAGCGCTCCGCTCATTTGTTCTACGGAAATGTGGCGTGTTAAAATTTTGACAGAAGCAAGAATAACAATGCTTCGTGCGGCCATGCTCAGGCTCATTAAAAAGATTTCCGGTGAGTAGGGGATCCCGATGAACCGGGCCTGACGTTGCCCCAGGAGCAAGGGAAGTCCCAGAATCAGGATGAGCAAAAAAGTCAGGAATTTCAGGCGGGTAAACAGACGAAACGCCCCGTGGTCGATGAGCAGGCCAAAAAGAAGGGCCCCGGGAAATACGTAATACATTGACTGTCGATCGATCAGGAACGCCGATAAAAGCAGTGCGAAAGAAGCCAGAGCATAGCGTTTCATAGTTGTTCTCCGCTGTTTTGTTTCAATTGTGCGTATTCATATTCCGCACGGCGGGGCAACAAATAGCCAATCCATCCCGCCGTAGCACCCAATAAGGCATGCACACCGGCGTAGAAGGCAATAATCCACAGCAGATGCCGGGCAGGAATGTGCAGTAATTCGGCCACCCGTGTAAAGGAATCCAAGTAAATTTTGTAGATGTTGGCTCCGAATACGATCCCCTGTGAAATGAACGGATGCACCATCGAGTAGAGCAGTAAAATTACGCCGGTGAGTATGTAGCTCAAAAGATGCCGACCCAGCAAACTAAGTAATATCTCACCAAACAACGCTTCCAGAACAATGGCCATAAACGGCCCGGCGATGACGGTGCCCACGGAAAAAATTTTCAAGATGGCGGCCACGGTCCCCATCATCAGCACGGAGCCTTTGCGAGGCACAAAGTAGCGTCCCGTGGTAAAGATGATAACGGCCAATGCCGTTAGAATGGCGCCTCCCATTGGGATGCGTAATCCCTTTAAGGTTACACCTACGGTTATTTCCATCAGACCCCACAGGGCTCCGAAGGTTGCGATCAGTGCCGTGTCACGCCGTGACAGGCCGTTTTGTACTTTCATGCCATCCCATCTTGTTTCCAAAACGAAAAAAGCCTTTTGCCGAATTGGCAAAAGGCTAATAACGTAAAATGCGAATGGAATGCGTACCGATTTTACATTATCTCCTTTGCCAATTCAGGATGAGTGTTCATCCATCGGGCAGGGTAACCGGTTGCCCTGTTACCCCATCGCCCTGCCGCTCCCGGAGGGACCGACAGGATCGGAGATTTTTTGTTGGCCATAATATACAAAATTATGAAAGAAATGGGAAGATTTTTTTACTCCGGTTACAAAAAAGATCATCTTACCAAAAAAATCTTTCGCAGCGGCAGAAAGATGTTGGCAACCCGGGGAAAATCTATTTTTGCAACTGGGCTGTTAATTGCGTATGTTAATCCGATAAATCGGATAAGATGTAGCGAACGAGTTTTTGCCTTCCAAATAACTCATTCCGTTTTCATTATCCTCAAGTATGAATTCAGGATATTTTGATTCCCAAAAAATGCCAATAGAAAGCGGAATTAAGATTCCATTATTAACGTGAAGAAAGAAAGATTATGACAGATTACCCAATGTTTGAAGATTTTCAATTATCGACCGACACTTTGCATGCCATTCGTCACAAAGGCTTTGAGCAACCCACGCCCATCCAGGCTTTGACCATTCCATTGATGCTGCGCGATGAAAAAAATATTATTGCCCGGGCCCAGACCGGAACGGGAAAAACCGCGGCTTTTGGATTGCCTTTGTTGGAATTGATCGACCCCAAAAACAAGACCGTGCGGGCAATTATTTTGGTGCCGACACGGGAACTGGCAATTCAAGTGGCCGGCGAAATCGATTCGCTAAAAGGCAAAAAGAAAATTACGGTTACCCCCATTTATGGCGGACAAGCCATCGAAGGACAGTTTCAACGGCTGAAGAAGGGAGTACACATCATCGTGGGCACACCAGGGCGTGTGATTGATCACCTGAAGCGCAAAACGCTGAGGCTGGAAGAAATAGATCATCTCATTCTGGATGAAGCCGACGAAATGCTGAATATGGGATTTATCGAAGATATTGAAAAAATCATGCAGTTTACCAATCCGCAAAAACGCATTCTTTTGTTTTCGGCAACCATGCCTCAGCGCATTAAAGAGCTGGCGCACAAATACATGGACGACTACGAATTTCTTACGGTTCAGGAAGAACAAATGACCACGGAATTAACCCGGCAAATTTTTTACGAAGTAAAGTTTTCCGATCGTTTTAGTGCGCTGTGCCGGATTATTGATGTGAGCGAAGTGTTTTACGGGCTCGTTTTTTGCCGAACGAAGAA
>CAYXUS010000240.1:0-10871 GCA_964468415.1 uncultured Caldithrix sp. | reverse complement strand
AAATTTCCGATGGATCGATGCCTAATTGAGCTAATTCTCCGGCCATTTGCAGGGTAAAGGCGCTGGTGCCTTCGAAACGGAAGCTTCCGGAATCGCTTAAAATGCCGGTATAGAGCGCTAATCCCATGGGACGCGTAATGGGAATTTGGTTGGTTTTGAAATATTGATAAAGGATTTCGGTCGTGGCAATGCGTCGATCGTCAATAATTTGGAAATCGACTCCTGAACATCCACCGGGATGGTGGTCGATGCAAATTTTGCTGGCTTTGCTCTGCATGACGGGGTCGTACCAGACGTCCATGCGTTTGAGAGAACTGATATCGAGAATGAGAATTACATCGGCTGACTGAATGAATTGTTTGGTGGCTTCCGCGGACCGGATATTGATAATTTTTTGATGTCCTAAAAAGGTGTATTTTGCGGGAATTTCACCCGGCACGGTGGCGACGACTTCTTTTCCCAAAAGTGTGAGATAGTGGTACATGGCAATAATAGAACCTAAAGCATCGCCATCGGTGTAAACGTGGCTTATTAAGAAAAAACGCTGGCTTCGATCGATAATTTCTTTTAAACGGGTAAAGGCTTTTGTATTATCCATAAGCCGGATTGCTTTCTATTTTAAAAGTTTTATTTTTTCGATTAATGCGTTTACCAGTTCGTCGGTAGTCGCCTGTCCACCCAAATCGGGAGTGAGATGCTTGCGTTCGGCGAAGAAAAGGACGATGGCGGCTTCGATGCGATTTGCGGCTTTTTCTTCGCCCAGATGCCGGAGCATCATTGTGGCCGAAAGGATTGTGGCAATGGGGTTGGCAATGCCTTTGCCGGCGATGTCCGGGGCGCTCCCGTGAACCGATTCGAATACGGCGACTTCGTCTCCTAAATTGGCGCCGGGAACAACGCCTAAACCTCCTACGAGCCCTGCCGCTAAATCTGAAATAATGTCTCCGTAGAGATTGCCTAAAACGACAACGTCGAATTGTTCGGGACGCATGACCATTTGCATGGCGCAATTGTCGACGATGATTTCTTTGTAGGTGACCTCCGGATATTGTACGGCAACGTTCCGGACGCTGTCTAAAAAGAGTCCGTCGCTTTTTTTCATGATGTTGGCTTTGTGTACGGCATGCACTGTTTTCCGCTCACGGGTACGGGCCCATTCAAAGGCGGCTTTGGCAATGCGGGTGGATGCTTTTTCGGTAATAATTTTTAAACTTTGTGCAACACCGGGAGCGACTTCGTATTCCAGTCCGGCATAAAGGTCTTCGGTGTTCTCACGGAAGATGATCATGTCCACGGGGCGGTGCTGAAAGGTAATGCCAAGCGCGGATTTGACCGGCCGGACGTTGGCGTACAGATCTAATGCTTTGCGCAGTTGCACGTTGACTGATTGAAAACCTTCGCCAATTGGCGTAGTAATGGGGCCTTTTAAGGCTACTTTGTTTTTGCGAATGGAATCCAAGGCTTCGTCCGGCAGGGTGGTGCCGAATTTATCCAGGGCTCCGGCTCCGGCTTCTACAATTTCCCACTCGATGGGAATGCCTGCAGCTGCCAGAATTTTGCGGGCAGCAGAGGTAACTTCGGGACCAATTCCGTCGCCTGGAATAAGCGTTATTTTGTAAGATGATTGTGCTTGTTTCATGATTTTTCCTTTTTTTAATGTGTAGAATCTTGAAACGCAAATTCCTTTAGGAATTAATCCCACGCACTAAAGTTTATAAATGTATTTAAAAGGGGGGAAGGAAACAAAATTTTTTACATGATGGGGCGCCCCGAACGCTTTCGGGGCGCGCTTTGAATTTGAAAAGCACATTTTCGGACAAATAATGCGCAGAGTATTTTGTAAAGGAAAAAATTCTGGCAAAGGGAGAATTTCTGCTGATTGCAATCAGCAGAAACGCGCACCGGGCGCGATTGATAGCAATCAATCGCGCCTTACAACCCCAGTTCCTTTGCAATGCGTACCCGGGTTACCGAAAGGATTTCAGCCGTACTTACCCGCTCCAGTTTAATGAACATTTCATAATCACCATCTTTCTGGAAAAGATTGGCAATAATGAGCAACCGGGCACCCAAAAGTTTGCCAACTTTTGCGGCACTCTCCGGTTGAACGAAACCGCCTAATTCCAGCCCCAATTCCCGGGCAATGTATTGTAAATCCTTTCGTTCTACCAATTCAAACGTGGTATCTTTGCTGGCTGCCAGAGTAAGTTGCTCGGTAAAATATTCGGCCTGAGCTTTTAACGAAGAATCTTTACAGGCGATAGGCATCACACTTACCTTAGTATGGGGTTGGATTACCAGAGTAGAGTAGTCCTTTAATTCATTGAGAGCCTGTGTGAACAATTTCTGCAGCGTAACCTCCCTCTTCTCGCTTTTAACGGAGGTAGCGAAAAAATAGCTTTCATCCGTTTTAATAGGACGTGCACTCTGGCAGGCCAATTCCTCTTTGGTAAAACGAATGATCACGGCTTCCAGTTTATCCGTTTGGAAATTACTCCCCGTGTGATGACTTACACTTCCGGGATGACCGCCCTCACTTTCCCCTTTTTCTCCGTAAGTCAAAAAGATGTACTTACCATAAGTGAATTGGGCTAATTGACGTAGCAGATATTCTCCTGTGATATCCAGCCCGCCGGTACCTACGGCGAATATCTTAATCCCTTTTTGTTTCGCCATTTGTGCGGCCCGGGTGTAGGTAAAATCCTCATGGTAGTCCAGGTGAGCCGGGGCATCCGTAATAACATAGCACAGACGAATAGCATTGGGGCGCCATTCCATTTCTTGCATAGCCACTTTCAATGCCGCTTGCAAATCCTCAGGCATATCGCCGCCACCCTCGGCCCGCACTTTTTTCAGCACATCCTCTATCTTCTGTAAATCGGCCGTAAAAGGAATACGCCTGGTCACATAATCATCATCCCGGTCACGGTACAGCACCAGGCCAAAGCGGATATCGGGACGAGGTACGAGTGCCATTAAATTATCATTGATAATTTGGAGCGTATTTTTCAAACGTTCGATTTCTTCCCCCATGCTACCGGTGGTATCTAAAATAAAAAGAAGATCAAGGGGAATTTGTTGAAATTGCGCACGAGGAACCGGTAAGTTGACACGAATTTTGCGTAGCCCGTTTCGTTCCAAATCCAGTTCCCGATGGACACCATTATAATCAATTACAACATGCAAACGATTTCCTTTAAGTCCGATGACCCGGGGATAAATAAAAAACGAACCGTCGGCGTAAGTCTTTCCCGTATCTAACAATTTTCCGTTTTCGAACACTTGTATCCGGGCATTCAGTACAGGCCGGTTATGCGCATCAGCCACAGTAAGCCAGAGGCGTTCGTCGATTGGCAAAGCAAAATGCTTTACTTTAGACTTGTATTTTTTGAGAAATTTTACAAAATAGTTGAATTGCCGGTTATCGTCGGCGTAGCCCGCTTTTAAGCCGGAGCTCCGTGGCCCGGATGGATGGGGGCTGGAGACCCTTGCCTCAAAAGTTTTATGATGACCGACTACCGGCTCGGGATGATGGCCTTTATGCTTCTTCTCCGGTAGAATCATAAAATCATCCAGATGACCGGAAGGCGTTTTCTCCAGAAAAACAGTCAGCCGTATTACACGGTCATTCTTCACGGTTACGGACAACACCTTTTGCTCGTAATCCAATAGAGTGAAAATAATTTGATAGTCTCCGGGAGGAACATCTTTAATTTCAAAATAACCCGAATCGTTTGAGGTAACGGCACGTTTTAATTCCATGATTTTTATTGCCACGCCGGAGAGCGGCTCATGCGTTTCGTTATCGTGAACCGTCCCGGAGATAATACCTCCGGCAGCAAAAATACTCTGAGTAAGCACGAACGTCAAAAGTAAAATGGCAAGCATTTTCATGAGAATTCTCCTGAAAAAGTGGAAAGAAATGTATTCAATAAAATTTGTAACAAAAATATGTGGTATGCAAGGAGTTTTTTAGGAATCCCGGAACCGTTTTAAACGCCTGAAAAGTTTCGTCTTTTCTGCAATCCGGGGAAAACGGTGAGCAAGAAAATCCGAATGTGTGCAAAAAATGGGAAAGAGCCCCAACGTTTTGTAAGCTTAGAAGAATAAAAAAGCCGGTCATTGTTTGATGACCGGCCTAAAAAGGATTACACCCAGCCTCGATCCTTGCAGGCTTGGGCCACCCGCTCGATGGCAATGATGTAAGCGGCATCACGCATGTACAGGTTCCGTTTTTCGGCTAATTTGTTAACCGATAGAAACGCAGCCGTCATTTTATCGTCCAGACGTTTCAGCACCTCTTCTTTTGTCCAGTAAAAGTTCATATTGCTTTGAACCTGTTCGAAATAGCTACAGGTAACACCGCCGGCATTAGCCAGAAAATCGGGAATAACATAAACGCCGCGTTTTTCCAGAACGGCATCGGCCTCAGGCGTGGTAGGCCCGTTGGCGCCTTCGGCAATCATTTTAACCCGCGGCTTTATTTTGTGCACATTTTCAGCAGTAATTTGATTCTCCAGCGCGCAGGGCAACAGCAAATCGACATCCTGCTCAATCCACACATCTCCGGGTAACACTTCGTAACCCAACGCTTGTGCCTTGGCTTTGTCAATTCCGCCAAAACGGTCGGTAATACCCCGGAGCTCGTCCAAATTCACTCCGTCGGTTTTGCGGAAGGCATACGACGTTTGGTCGTTTTGATCCCAGGAAGAAACGCAAATCACTTTGCCGCCCAGTTGAGTGTACAGATCGATGGCATATTGCGCTACATTGCCAAAACCTTGCACACTGGCCGTGGTTTTAGTGATGTCCATACCCAAATGTTTCATGGCTTCACGCACCGTGTAAATAACCCCGTAGCCGGTGGCCTCGGTGCGGCCTAAGGAGCCTCCCATTCCTACGGGCTTTCCGGTAATAAAACCCGGAAAATGTCCGCCGGTTAATGCTTCAAATTCGTCCAGCATCCAAATCATATGCTGAGCATTGGTCATCACATCCGGGGCAGGTACATCGGCAAATGGCCCTACGTTCTTGTAAACCTGACGCACCCACCCCCGGCTGATTTGTTCCTGCTCTCGTGCGCTCAGATTGTGTGGGTCGCAAATTACGCCCCCTTTACCGCCGCCCAGGGGCAAATCGGCAACGGCGGTTTTCCAGGTCATCCACATGGCCAATGCGCGTACGGTGTCGATGGTTTCTTGCGGGTGAAAGCGAATGCCACCTTTGGCCGGGCCGCGTGCATCGTTGTGTTGTACACGAAATCCGCGAAAAATTTTCACCGAACCGTCGTCCATGCGAACGGGAATGCTAAAATGATATTCACGAAGGGGATTACGGAGTAATTCCCGCGTGGCCTGATCCAAACCGATCATGTCCGCCACCTAGTCAAATTGTTGCTGCGCCATTTCAAAGGCGTTAAAGGATTTTTCAGACATTTCTGTATCCTTTCCATTCAATTTTCAAAGTTTGATGAATTAATGTAAAAGTTCCGTGTAAGACTTTAATTTACAAAGGAATTGGCTAAAACAAAATTTCTTTATTTATGCGAAAAAAACAAAATATTGAGCATATAGTGAACTTTGTAACATAATGAAAAATAACAGGTTGAATTTTTGGGAATTGTCAATCCGTGAATGCAAATAGAACAGGAAGTAAAAAATTACAAAGATCGCAATATCCCTTCTGAAAAAAAGAGTAGTGGGCCTGAAATTTTTTTGCTTTGCTCAAGGGGTGACAACAAATTAAAATAACTTTATTTATCCCCAAAAAATAATCTTAAAAAACTTCTAAATATTCTTGCTTTTTGACCGAAATTATGTTATCATTGTGGAAGAAAATTCCATAAAATTCCATAGAATGGAAGAAAATCCCTAAAACGTGGTGGGTTATGGCACTAACCGATTTTGCAGGAGAGTTCTTCTGCTCATTAGACAGTAAAAATCGCGTCAGTATTCCTTCCGGAATAAGGAAAATGTTTGTTCCCGAAGCCGAAAACACAATCGTGTTTACGCGCGGCTTCGAAATGGAGAACATTTACGCCTACCCTTTAAAC
This sequence comes from uncultured Caldithrix sp., assembly GCA_964468415.1. Classification (GTDB taxonomy): domain Bacteria; phylum Calditrichota; class Calditrichia; order Calditrichales; family Calditrichaceae; genus Caldithrix. The sequence continues at coordinate 4,819 of CAYXUS010000240.1, read as the reverse complement.
GAATGGCAACGGCTTACCAAAAAATTACGCACCTTAAATCCTCTTGAAAAAAAGACGCGTGATTTTATTCGTCTGTTTGTCGGAGTTGCCCATATTGCCACCATGGATAGTCAGGGAAGGGTGATGATTCCCGAACGCATTTTGAAGATGGGAAAAATTGAGAAAGACCTGTTGTTGATCGGTTCTTTGACAAAATTCGAAATCTGGAATCCGAAAGTGTACGAGGAATACCTGACCAAAGAACCCGTCAATTTAACGGAATTGGCAGAACAAATCCAATTTAAAGACATGTTTTTTGATAACGGTGAATAAGACGAACGAATACCATATTCCGGTTTTGGCCTCCCAAGTGTGCCGCTTTTTGATAACGAAAAAAGATGGTGTGTACGTGGACGGCACCCTGGGAGGGGGAGGACACGCAGAATATGTGTTAAGGCAGCTATCACCACACGCTTTGTACATTGGCATCGATCGGGATCCGGATGCGTTGCGTTTTGCCCGCCGGCGGCTACAAGATTTTGCCGGAGTCGTTTTTTTTCGCGGGACATACGCTGAAATGGATAGCGCTTTGGCTCAGGCCGGGGTGGAGAAAACCGACGGAATTTTGTTGGATCTGGGAATTTCGAGTCATCAGGTAGATGACGAAACACGTGGTTTTACGTTTCGTTCCGGCGTAAAGCTGGATATGCGCATGGATGCTGAGGGAGAGACACTTACGGCTGCGGAAGTGTTGCAATCGTACGATTTAAAACAGCTTACGCGCATTTTTCGTGAATACGGCGAAGAGCGTCGGGCCTATTGCATTGCACGAAAAATTGTGGCCGAAAGGGTGCACAGCCCAATTGTAACCAGCGATGCTTTGATTCGCATAATTGACCGATGTGTGGCCCGCAAGCACGTCAAAAAATCGTACGCGCGTATTTTTCAGGCATTGCGCATCGAGGTGAATCGAGAGCTGGAGCAACTTAAGGCAGGGCTGGAAAAGGCGGTAAGTTTGTTGAATCCCGGAGGGCGCCTGGTGGTGATTAGTTACCATTCTCTGGAAGATCGGATGGTAAAGCGGTTTTTGCGGGAGCAGGAGAATCCCTGTGAATGTCCGCCGGAGCTTCCGGTTTGCCAATGCGGAAAGAAACCGACCATGAAGCGCGTCCGTCCCTATTTGATTACTCCCGATGAGGAGGAAATAAAGGAGAACCCAAGGGCAAGGAGTGCTAAAATGAGGGTAGGAGAAAAATTATGAGCAAGGTACAAAAAAACAGAGTGGGACAATGGTTCCTTAGTTTGGGGCTGTTGTTCGGCATCATTTTGCTTGTTAGTGTCAAACTTTGGATCCATTTTCAGGTGGATCTGTTAATGAAAGATATTCGCGAACTTGAAGTTCAGAAACGCCAATTATTAAGTGAGCGGGAGCGGGTACGTGCCGAAGTAAAACGCTTAAAAAATATCGACCGCATCGGACAAATTGCCGAACAAAAGCTTGGGTTGATTAATGATCCCGAGCCGGTCAGAAAATTGCGCATGGAAAAATTCGGCAAGCTGGATCATTTAAAGAAAGAATTTGCGGCACGGAAAGAAAGAAGGGAACGCACCTATTCTTTGGCGGGCATAAAATAGAAAACGCGGGGTGGAGAGCTTTTAATGAAAAAAACGCGTTGGACATTGTTGATTATCGGGGTTACGCTTTTCTGGCTGGCGCTGGAGGCGAATTTGTTTCGTTTGCAGGTGGCACGCCATGCTTATTTTGAAAAGCTGGCAAAGCGGCAATACATGCGTAAGGTGGTTTTGCATGCCCAACGTGGTATTATTTACGATCACGCCGGGAATCCGCTGGTAAGTAATGTGATTAAATATGATCTTGCCGCCGATCCCAAAGTGGTTCGCAACAAAGATGCGCTAAGTAGGCTATGTGCGCAATTGTTCAACAAACCTCAATCGTATTTTACGAAAAAACTTGCCGGCAATAGCCGGTTTGTTTATTTAGCGCGCAAAGTGACGGCCGATGAATTAAACAAAGTGCTCGCCTTGCACGACCCGGGTGTGATTAAGATTCCTGTGTTTCGACGTAATTATTTTTACGGAGAATATGCCGCCCAGCTTATCGGGTTTACCGACCCCGATGGGCGAGGCTTGAGCGGATTGGAATTGCAATACAACGATTTGCTGCAGGGAATTAATGGCTCGGCGGTGTTGCAGTATGTGCCGGGTGGAAATCTTTTTTACAATACTAATTACCCCATTCAGCCCTCGCGGGACGGCAAAAATATTTATTTAACCATCGACAAAAATATCCAGACGGTGGTGGAACAGGCCCTGCGAAAGGGGGTAGAAAAAGCGAAGGCGCATTCCGGGATGTGTGTGGTGCTCGATCCTAACAGCGGGCGGGTGTTGGCCATGGCCAACTATCCCTCCTTCGATCCCAACCATCCGCAAAAATACAGTGCCTTTGTCCGAAAGAACCGGACCATTACCGATGTTTTTGAACCCGGTTCGACCATCAAACCCTTTATTGCAGCAACTTTGTTGCAAGAAAAGAAAAAGCGTCCCGGTCAAACGGTTTTTTGCAATTTAGGACGGTACCGTTTTCATGACAAAACGTTTACCGATTCTCATCCGCATGGTACGTTAACCTTCAAAGATGTGGTGGCCTATTCATCGAATATTGGCATGATAAAATTAACGCAGGATTTGCCGGCCAATACGCTGTTTCGTTATTTGAAAAGTTTTGGTTTTGCCACCGAAACCGGCATTGAGTTGGAAGGAGAAGCCAGCGGCTTTTTAAGCCAACCGGCAATTTGGTCCACCATTCGCAAAGCTTCGGTTTCAATTGGCTACGGAATTGGTATTACGGCATTGCAATTGGCTAACGCCTATGCCGCACTGATTAATGGCGGGAAACTTTACCGTCCGTACGTGGTTTCTAAAATTGAAAATCCCGACGGAAGCCTGTGGGAAGAACATGAACCTACGTTGATTCGCCAGAATGTGATTTCGCCACGGGTCAGCCAACAAATCAAAACCTTTTTGCAGGCCGTGGTAGAGAAAGGTACGGGAAAGAAGGCGGCCATCCCCGGGGTTCTGGTCGGGGGGAAAACCGGCACGGCCAAAAAAGTTCGTCCGGAGGGAGGTTACTATTCGCGTAAATACCTGGCACTTTTTGTGGGAACCGCCCCATTGGATGCTCCCCGCTACGTGTGTGCCGTCATTGTGGATGAACCTCAAACGCATTTTTACGGCGGACAGGTAGCGGCGCCGATTTTCAGGGAAATAATGGAACGGATTTTGAATTTGGACGAATCCGTGCCGCAAAAAACGTTGCCCGAAAATAAAAATTCCGAAATTTATCTGGTAAATAAAGAAAAATCGATCCCCGATTTAAAAGGGTTTACCCGGACGGATGCCATTCGTCTGTTAAAAGCCAAAGGCGCCGACTACGACACCGAAGGAGAAGGGGAGTTCGTAATTCGTTCTTACAAAAAAGACGGGGAAATTATTTTGCAATTGGGTGGCAAACAGCTATTGGCCGAAAAAATGCCCAAACTAACCGGGCTTACCCTCCGCGAGGCTCTGGCCCGACTCGATCTTTCCAAAATTCGGGTGAAAATTCAGGGAAACCCGGCAGGCATCATTTACCGCCAGAGTATTCCGCCCAGGCGAAAGTTAAAGAAAGCTCAGCAATTGGTACTTACGTGCCGGTTGCCCTAATACGAAGGATGCAAGCACGAAGATGAAACGCAGCAAAACTTTGCAGGAATTATTTGTCAGAACGGGAGTTAAAATTCCCCCGAATTTGCAAACTCTTACGGTTAGCGGTGTCGAATTCGATTCGCGAAGGGTGCAACCCGGCCGGTTGTTTGTCGCGGTGCGCGGCTTTACGGTGGACGGCCATGACTTTTTGCCCATGGCACAGGAAAAAGGTGCGGTGGTGGCCGTGGTCGAAGAAAAAGTGACAGGCGTGCACATTCCGCAAATTGTGGTCGAAAATTCACGATATGTGCTGGCCTGGCTGGCTGCCAATTTTTTTCGGCCCGAGATCGATGCCCTGACCTTAGTAGGTATTACCGGCACGAACGGAAAAACGACCACATCGTTTTTGACGCAGGCGGTTCTGCAAAAGGCCGGTTTGCCCTGCGGAGTAATCGGTACCATTGCCTACCAAATCGGGCAAAAGAAAACCGACGCCTGGAATACCACCCCCGAAGCGGTGGACGTGGCCAGCATGTTGTTTGAATTGTGGAAGCAAGATTACAGGGCGTGCGCTCTGGAAGCTTCGTCCCATGCTCTGGCCCTGGATCGTGTGAGCGGGTTGCGCTTTAAAGTAGGCGTATTCACCAATCTCACGCGCGACCATCTGGATTTTCACAAAACTTTGGAAGCTTATTTCGAGAGCAAAATGAAGCTGTTTGATCTGCTTACGCCAGATGGAACAGCGGTGGTGAATATCGACGACGCGCATGGACAGCAGATTATTGATCGTATTGAACAGCCGACATTGACCTACGGCCAAACGGTGCAGGCCGACATCCACCCGATACAAAGTACGGTGGAATTAACGGGAATTTCTCTGAAATGCGCCACACCTTTTGGTACTGTGGAAATTCATTCGTCTTTAACCGGCGCCTTCAATATTCAGAACATCATGGCGGCTGTGGGTGCGGGACTGGCTTTGGGTATTCCGTTGGAAACGGTGAAGCAGGGCATTGAAAGCGTGCGGCACGTACCCGGACGGCTGGAATCGTACGAAATTAAGTCCGGCGTTCGTGCGGTAATCGATTATGCGCACACACCGGATTCGCTGGAAAAGGCCCTGCAAACACTACGC
>CAYXUS010000239.1:0-10955 GCA_964468415.1 uncultured Caldithrix sp. | reverse complement strand
GAAAGTGATCCCTTCGGGAAAGGAGCCCCTTCGGGAGAACTAGGAACTGGCTCCATAGGAGTCCCTTCGGGAGAACTGGCTCCAGAGGAGCCCCTTTGGGAGAATTGGGCCTATCACGAAAGTGATCCCTCTGGGAGAACTGAGAGTGCCCATTTCCCCATTCAACCAATCACCTATTCAACCAAGCACCGGCAGTCACCGGCGCACCGTCGTTCGAAAAAATTATTTTGCTTTTTTGATTAAAATTTTTATACTTCGGGCGTTGTTCAACAACAAAACAAAGGATACGTAATGCCTAAAAAAATTTATTACGAACCCTCACGAACCTTAATGGAATTTCGTCTTCTCCCCGGACTTACCACCGATGAAACGCTTCTTCACAATATTTCATTGCGCACGCCTATGGTCTATTCCGAAGACGAAAATTCCAAGTACTACTTAAACATTCCCATCGTAGCGGCAGCCATGCAGTCGGTTTCCGGCGAACGCATGGGCATCGAGCTGGCCAAGTTAGGCGGCACGGCTTTTATTTACTGCTCTCAGCCCGTCGAACAACAGGCCGAAATGATTCGCAAAATCAAACGCTACAAAGCGGGATTCGTACCGCCGGAAACGGTGAATCCGGAAATGCTGATCCGCGAGTTGTACGAATTGACCCGCCAGCGCGGCTACAATACCTTTCCCGTGGTAAATGCCGAAAACAAGCTTTTGGGCATTATCACCAAAAACGATTACGACGTAAAACCGCATGGCGACCTGCCGGTTAAAGAACGCATGATTCCGCGCAGCAAACTTACTGTGGGCGTAAATATCGATAATATCAAAGAGGCCAACGCCCTGTTGCGCGAAACCCATCAATCGGTGCTGCCCATTGTCGATGAAAACGATCGCTTGCTCTATCTGGTTTTTCGTAAGGACATTCGCAACCACCTGGACAATCCCAATGAAATTCTGGACGAGCACAAGCGTTATTTTGCCAGCGCGGCGATCAACACGCATGACTACGAGCAGAGAGTGCCTGCACTTGTGGAAGCCGGGGTGGATTTACTGGCCATAGACTCCTCGGACGGCCACTCGGTGTTCCAGGCACGCACGTTAGACTGGATTCACCGGCACTATCCGGATATGCCCGTCATTGGTGGAAATATCATCACCGAGGCGGGTTTTTCTTTTTTGGTAGAACATGGAGCACGCGCGGTTAAAGTGGGCATGGGCGGCGGTTCCATCTGCATTACGCAAGAACAAAAAGGAACCGGACGCGGCCTGGCAACGGCCATCATTAAAGTGGCCGAAGCGCGTGATCGGTATTTCAAAGAAACCGGCAAGTACATTCCCATCATTGCCGACGGCGGCATTGTCAGTTCCAAGGACATTGTCATCTCGTTGGCGCTCGGTGCCGATTACGTGATGATGGGGCGCTATTTTGCCCGCATGGACGAATCGCCCACGGAAAAGGTAACCATTCACAACCGCGTGATGAAGCCGTACTGGGGCGAAGGATCGGCCCGCGCCCGCGAATGGAAAGAAGCGCGCTATCATCAGTTGATTTTCGTGGAAGGCGTGGAAGGCTTTGTGCAATACGCCGGAAAGCTGCGCGACAATTTGCCGGAAACGCTGGCTAAAATCAAAGCTTCCATGTCGTCGGTAGGCGCTGCCAATATTCGGGAGTTGCACGAAAAAGCCGAGCTGGAAGTCGTCTCCGCTCTGTCCATTCGGGAAGGGAAACCGCACGATATTTATTTGCCCGGCAGAGACGGCGATTACAATTCGATAGATTGGGGAAATTAAAATGGCCAAATACATTGTTTTGGGCGCACAATGGGGCGACGAAGGCAAAGGCAAAATTGTCGATTTGCTCTCCGGACACGCCGATTTGGTGGTACGATTTCAGGGCGGCGCCAATGCCGGGCACACGGTTATCATCGGCGATCGGAAATACGTGTTGCATTTGATTCCCGGTGGCATTGTTTCCGGCAAAGCCGTGAACGTGATCGGCAACGGCTGTGTGGTCGATCCCGTTACCTTTGCCAGGGAAATCGATTATTTGCGGGAGAAGGGCATTGAAGTCTCACCGCAAAAGTTGGTGGTTTCGCATCAGGCGCATATCGTTACTCCGGTGCACAAATATCTCGATCAGGTGCTGAACAAAAAAATCGGTACCACCGGACGGGGTATCGGACCGGCTTACACGGACAAAGTGCAGCGCACGGGCATGCGTCTGGAAACCATTCTGGACGGCACTTTCATCGATCTTTTCAAACAACATGCGCAGCTCTATTCCAAATTTGCCGACCAAATGTACGGCCAACCGTTTATCGACGTGAACCAAGCCGTAGAAGAACTAAGGCAGGCCGCCGAACGCATTAAGCCGTACATCGGCGATTCTGTGGAAGTGATTGCCGATTTTCTGGACAAAGAAAAAAATATTCTTTACGAGGGCGCTCAGGGTTCCATGCTGGACATCGATCACGGTACCTATCCTTTTGTCACGTCTTCTTCCACTACCATTGGCGGCGCATACAGCGGCGGCGGAGTGTACATGACCTTCGACAAGCGCATCGGCATCGTAAAAGCCTACACTACCCGGGTGGGCGAAGGGCCGTTCCCCACGGAATTGCGGGATGAAACGGGCACCTGGCTGCGGAAGAAGGGTAATGAATTCGGTGCTACCACGGGGCGCCCGCGACGTTGCGGCTGGCTGGATTTAAAACTGGTGCAGCGTTCCAAAATCATCAACGGTTTCAACTACATTTCGTTAAGCAAATTGAGTTGTCTTTCCGGTCTTGAGCAAATTAAGGTGGCCGTGGATTACGACGCGCAGGGCAGACCAGTCTACGAATCGCTTCCGGGCTGGAACGAAGAAATCGAAGGCATTACCGAATGGGAAAAGCTGCCTGCAGCCACGCGCGATTACGTAGATTTTATCGAACGTTATTTGCAGGTGCCGATCGGCCTGGTCTCCACGGGGCCGGATCGCAAAGATGTGATTTTCAGGGAGCCTTTGTGGTAAATGCTTGTTGGCCCGAAGGCCGAATGAAGCGGCACGGATATTTACTGCGGGAGTTAAGAATAAAAATAACGCGATTGGTCGGGAATTTTTAAAGTCGGCGACAGCGCTCCGCTAATCGGAACTGGTTCGGAGCAAACGCTAATCCGGATTTCTGGCGATGCTCGAGCCGATCAACAATTCGACCAATGAACCATTAAACGATTTCAAGCGAAGGGCAGGGGATGCACAAAAAACAAAGCGGGCTGGATATCGATTCGGGTAATCGCTGTTCACAAATTGCCTACGGCTGGGCCAAAAAAACCTTTCATCTGCGTCCGGCGGGAAGCGGCAATCCGCTCACCGGACTGGACGGCGCCTTTTCCAATGTGATGGATTACCACGGTGTGAAAGTCGGCATGTCGTCCGATGGCGTGGGTACCAAAATCGAGCTGGCCGAACGCACCGGTATTTACAACACGCTCGGTTTCGATTTGATCGCTATGGTAGCCGACGATCTGGCGGCCAACGGAATGGAAACGGTCAATCTTTCCAATATTTTAGATGTGGATTTTTTGGATGCACGGGTGGTGGATCAATTGATGGAAGGGTTGTACCGGGCAGCCGAGTTTGCCCGCATTACCGTAACCGGCGGCGAAATTGCCGAATTGGGCTCGCGCATTTGCGGATGGGGCCGGGGCATGCATTTTAACTGGGCCGCAACCGGCGTGGGTATTTTGCCGCCCGGTGCGCAGGTGATTGACGGCACGCAGGTTAAAGAAGGCGATGCGGTGGTGGCCTTAAAAAGTCGCGGATTCCGCAGCAACGGTTTTTCTCTTTTGCGCAAAATCATGGCCGAACGCTTTGGAGAACACTGGCACGAACAGCCCTATTCCGCGGGCAAAACCTGGGGAGAAATTCTGCTAACCCCGTCTTTGATTTACACACCGCTCATTGTCGATTTACTCAAGCAAAACTTTTCTCTGCACGGCGTTGCCCACATTACCGGAGGGGGCATTGGCGACAACTTTGCCCGCGTACTCAACGTGAGCGGATTGGGCGCGCGGCTGGATCGCTTGTTTGAACCGCATGAATTCATGCTGCGCGTGCAGGAATTGGGTCAGGTGCCGGAAGAACAGGCCTACCGCTTGTGGAACATGGGCAACGGCATGCTTTTGGTGGTACCGCCCGAGCAGGCGGAAGACGTACTTGCTTATGCCCGGGAGCGGAATTATTCGGCCCGGGTAGCGGGCAAAATTTGGCAGAAGAAAAAGATTGAAGTCCACTCGTCGGGTAAGCAGCCACAGGTGCTGGAATACGAATTGGAAGGCGAATCTTAATACAGGCGGGTTAAGCAGGTCAATTGATCTTACCGCTTGCTTGGCCCGAATGATTCTTGGGAGAGCCGGGGGACAGAGAAAATACATTGAATGCTAACCGTTTTAACGGTTTCCCGCACTGCGTAGCAGCAAGATTATTAACGTGGAAAAACCAATAGCACAATGTGCACTTGAAAAATCTTTAACGGAGCTCAGTAACAAACAAAACAGGAATGCGAACTCATGAGTCAGGCGCGACATATTCAAATCATGCTAAAAGAAGGAATGAACGATGTGGCGGGGCAGCGGGTGGAAGCCGAGGCCAAAAAATTTCTGAACATCACAACCGGAAAGGTGAAATCGGCCAAAGTTTACTCGGTAGTTAAAACGCTGTCGGAAAAAGATTTGCGCGATTTTGCCCGTCACTCTTTGTGCGATTGCATCATTCACGATGTGTTCATCGACGAGCTGTTCGTTTCCGATGATTTTCCCACCTACATTCTGGTTTCCAAACTGCCGGGCGTAACGGATGACGAAGGTGTTTCCGCACAAAAGGCTCTGTGCGATTTTCTGAATATCCCTTTTGAGTTCGGCGAGCATTGGATTTTTACGCATGAGATCTACTATTTGCAAAATCGGCTTTCCGAAGAAGAATTGGAAACTTTGGCTCGCGAGCTGCTGGGCAATCCGTTGATCAATCGTTTTGAATTTGGCCGGTTCAGGGGGCACATCGATTACGTGCCGCAAGTGCACATCGAAGCGCAACCCGAAGTTAAAACCGTTAATATTTTTGTTTCTGATGACGAGTTGGAGCGCATCTCCAAGGAAATGTTGCTGGCTTTGGATTTAAAAGAAATGCAGGCCGTACAGGCTTATTACCAAAATCAACTGGTTGCCATGGAACGCAAAAAACAGGGCATGCCTGCCTTGCCCACCGATTGCGAGCTGGAGGTAATCGGCCAGACCTGGTCGGAACATTGCAAACACAAGGAGTTTAACGCTACCATTTCGTACAGCGATCTGGACACCGGCGAAAAGAAAACCGTGCATTCCCTGTTTAAAACCTACATTCGTCGTTCCACGGAAATTATTCGCGAACGTTACGAAAAAGCCGGGCACAACTGGCTGCTCAAGATTTTTTCGGACAATGCCGGGGTGGTGCGCGTGGACGATAAGCGTGTGTTTGTCTGGAAGGTGGAAACGCACAATTCGCCTTCGGCACTTGATCCTTACGGCGGCGCATTGACGGGCATCGTGGGGGTGAATCGTGACCCAATGGGCACCGGTGTGGGGGGCGCCAGCTTGCTTTTCAATACCGATGTGCTGTGTTTTGGCCCGCCCGATTATCGAGGCCCGTTGCTGCCCGGACAGTTGCACCCCAGACGCATCATGACCGGCGTGGTGAAAGGCATTGAAGATGGCGGTAACAAATCGGGCATTCCCACGATAAACGGTTCGGTGGTGTTCGACGAACGCTACCGGGGCAAACCGCTGGTCTTTTGCGGAACCGGCGGGGTGATGCCGGCGCAGGTGGACGGAAAAAATTCCTGGGACAAACGCATCGATCCCGGTGACCGCATCATCATGGCCGGTGGCCGCGTGGGTAAGGACGGCATTCACGGCGCAACTTTCTCCTCGCTGGAAATCGACGAGCATTCGCCGCGTTCCGCAGTGCAAATCGGATCGCCCATTACGCAAAAGAATTTGTCGGATTTTATGCGGCAGGCTGTGGAAGCGGGATTGATTAAGTCTTCTACGGACAACGGCGCGGGCGGCCTTTCTTCTTCGGTGGGGGAACTGGCGCAAATTACCAACGGCGCTCTGGTGCAACTGGAAAAAATTCCGTTGAAATACGCCGGATTGCAGCCGTGGGAAATTTTTGTCTCCGAATCGCAGGAACGCATGACGCTGGTGGTGGAACCGGACAAAGTAAAAGCGCTGTTTGCTCTGGCCGAAGATTTTGAGGTGGAACTTTCGGACATCGGTGTATTTACCGATTCGGGCTATCTGGATGTGCGTTACGGCGATCGCAAGGTGGCCTATTTGGATTTGCACTTTTTGCACGAAGGCGTGCCGACCAAACGCATGGAGGCGGAGTGGCAGCGACCGAAGCTGGCCGAACCGGTTTTGAAATCCGACCTGGATTACAATAAAATTTTACTGCAATTAGTGGGCAGTTTGAATATTTGTTCGCGCGAATCGATCATTCGCCGTTACGATCACGAAGTAAAAGGGAAAACCGTCATCAAACCGCTAATGGGCGGTAACGGAGTTGCGCCGCAAGATGCAGCGGTGCTGCGACTGGATTTCGATTCGTACGCCGGAATTGCCATCTCCAACGGTATTTTACCGCGCTACGGCGATATCGACCCTTACCAGATGTCGGCCGGATCGTTCGACGAGGCGGTGCGGGGCATTATTTCGGTAGGCGGCCGCCTGCCCGATCCCGAAACGGATCCCGATATTTTCTGGTCGGTGAACGACAACTTTTGCGTGCCCGATTCACTGTACAATCCCAATACCAATCCCGACGGCAAACTGAAGTTAGCCAAATTGGTGCAAATGAACGAGGCCCTGTTCGATATGGCCACCTTCTTTAATATTCCCATGACTTCCGGCAAGGACAGCATGAAAAACGATTTCATCAAAGAAGGCGTTAAAATTTCCGTACCGCCCACCGTACTCTATTCTATGGTGGCCAAAATTCCCGATGTGCGCAAAACCGTGAGCAGCGATTTTAAGCATGCCGGCGACCTGATCTATTTGGTTGGGCATACGTACGATGAATTGGGAGCATCCGAATTCTACAAATTGTTCGGCGAATTGGGCGCCAACGTGCCCGAAGTGCGCAAAGAAGATGCCCGACGCATTTACCGTAAAATGATGGCGGCCAACGAAAAAGAATTGCTGGCCTCCAGCCATGATTTGTCCGACGGCGGTTTGGCCGTGGCTTTGGCCGAATCGGCCTTCGGCGGAAATTTGGGGGTGGAAACGGAATTACCCGACAACGGCCTGTCACTGAATGCCCTGTTGTTTGCCGAAAGTCATTCGCGTTTTGTGGTGAGTGTGGCTCCCGAAAATCGTACGGCTTTCGAAACGATTTTTGGCGACGATGCGCATTTGCTGGGCGAAGTACGTGCCGGGGATGAGTTTGTTGTTCGCTTTAGGGGGCAAACGGTGATTGCCTTGCCGGTGAATGCGTTGCTGCATAGCTGGCGGAGTGGGCTGGTGTTTTGACGGGGCTGATTGGTCGAATGGTTCAGGCCTTGTGGTCCCCTTCAAAGGGGGACGTTGGTTGCGCGGCAGGTTGCGGCAGATTTTTTGTCTTGATTGGAAAGCGATGTTTTTAAGCGGGCACGAAAAAGCGTTTTTTGAGAGATGAATTGGAGCGACCGGTTGTCGAGTAGTCCCGACTTGTCGGGGCGTATCGAGACACGGTCGCGTGTGGTGGCGCTGCCTCGATACGTTTCGCCCGGGATTGGTGAACGCTGTGAGCTGGCTTTCGGCCCGGCGGCGAAACGCTAATCGGGCATGAAATTCCGTAAAAAAACAAGAATTTTTGACAATAAACAAAACGTTCGTTTCGGGAGGCAATATGACCATTTTGGCCAATTTGGTTACTCCGCAATTGCAAAAAATTCATTCAGGCAAAGTGCGGGAGAGTTTTCGGATCGATCCGGCGCGCCGCTTAATTGTGGCAACCGATCGCATTTCCAGTTTTGATCAGGTACTCAAAACACCGGTACCCGGCAAAGGGGCGGTTCTCAATTCTTTGGCCGCCTTCTGGTTCTCCAAAACGCGGAAAATTATCGATAACCATTTTATCGAGTTGATCGATCCCAATATTTCTCTGGTGCGCGAGGCCAAGCCGATCAAAGTGGAAATGATTGTGCGCGGCTATTTAACCGGTTCGGCCTGGCGCGGGTACGAAAAGGGAAAGCGCGTATTCTCCGGCGTTTCCCTGCCCGACGGCCTGACTAAAAATCAACGCTTCGATCAGCCCATCGTAACGCCGACCACCAAAGAAGAAAGCGATCGGGAAATCAGTCCCAGGGAATTGGTGGAAGAAGGCTGGGTGAGCGCCGAATTGTACGAGCAGATGGAAGCAGCCAGTCTGAAGTTGTTTGCCTTCGGCGAACAATTTTTGAAGGAACGGGGCATTATTCTGGTCGACACCAAATTCGAATTCGGCTTGATCGGCGGCAAACTGGTACTGATCGACGAAATATTCACACCCGATTCGTCACGCTTTTGGGCGGTGGAAGATTACGTGAAAAATCCCCTGAACATTGAGCAAATGGACAAGGAATTCGTGCGTGCTTATTTGCTCAGGCACAAAAAAGACGGGCGCTATCCGGACACTCTGCCCAAAGAAATCATTAAAGAAACCACGCGTCGCTACCGCGATATTTACGAACGTATCACCGGCGAAACCCTGCCCGATCCCGAAGAAGATGTTTTGCATCGGGTGTATTTGAATCTTTTAAAACACAAGTTGATCAAGCCCGGTTTTGTGGCTTTTGTCATGGGATCGCCCTCGGATGCGGAGCACGCCAGAAAAATGCAGAAAATTGTGGAAGATTACGGAATTTACACGGAACTGCGGGTGGTGTCGGCGCACAAAAACGGCGAACGCATTCCGGAACTGACGGCCAATTACAATCTTTCGGTCGAACCGGGTGCAATCATCGCTATTGCCGGACGCTCCAACGGTCTGGGCGGCGCGCTGGCTGCAAACACGACGATTCCTGTGATCAATTGTCCGCCGTTTAAGGACAAGACGGACCTGATGGTCAACATCAATTCGTCGTTGATGATGCCCTCCAACACACCGGCTTCCACTGTGGTCGATCCCAAAAACGCAGCTTTGGCCGCCTTGCGCAGTTTGAATTTACCGCACCTGCGCCAACGTTTTCAAAACGAAATCGATCAGATGAAAGAGGATTTGCGTCATGCCGACCAACAACTTCGCGGATGAAGCCCGTGCCCTGGCCGTTTCGCCACTGGACGGACGTTACGGCAAACGGCTGGAACATTTGAGTGCCTATTTTTCCGAATTTGCCCTGATGCGCAGTCGCGTTTTTGTGGAATTGATTTTTCTGGAAGCACTGGACGAGACTAAACTTTTCCCCGCGCTGAATGCACAGGAAAAGGAACGGATTGCGCATTACAAAAATGATTTCAATCTGGCCGACTACCGGCGTATTAAAGCCATCGAACAAACCATTAATCACGATGTGAAATCGTGCGAGCTGTTCTTGCGCGAGAATTTGGGACTGCGTCGGCCGAACATGATTCATTTCGGGCTGACCTCGGAAGATGTGAACAATCTGGCGTACACCTTTCTCTTTCGCGATTATTTGCAAAAGGAGCAATTGCCGCAATTGAAAGAAATGCTCCGTCTCCTTTTGCACCGGGTGCGAAGCTGGCGCAAAATTCCTTTTCCCGCGCGAACTCACGGGCAAATGGCTTCGCCCACTACAGCCGGTAAGGAGTTTGCCGTCTATCTGACCCGCCTGCTACGCCTGTACCGTGCCCTGAAAGAATTTCGCTTTTCGGGAAAGCTCAACGGCGCTACGGGGAATTTTTCCGCACTCAAGGCGGCCTTTCCCCAGTACGATTGGCTGGCTTTTTCGCGTAACTTTTTGCAAAAACACGGACTGGAAGCGAATCTGGTAACTACGCAAATCGAAGATCACGATACCTGGATTGCCTATTTGAATTTGAGCAAACAGGTCAACAACATCGTGCTTGACCTTGACCGCGATGTGTGGCTTTACCTGACATTGGGCTATTTGCTGCTTTCGGCGGACAAACAGGCCGTGGGATCTTCTACCATGCCGCACAAGGTCAATCCCATTAATTTCGAAAATAGTGAAGGCAACATGCAAATTTCCGTCGCTCTGATAAACGGTTTGGCGGACAAATTGAGCAATTCGCGCTTGCAACGCGATCTTTCGGACAGCACGGTAACCCGTAACATCGGAGTGGCTCTGGCGCATGCTCATCTGGCCATGCAAGAAACGCTGCGCGGCCTGCAAAAATTATCGGTGAATCGGGAATATTGCCTGAAGGAATTGGAAGCGCATCCGGAATTGCTGGCCGAACCTATTCAAACGATTTTGCGTCGCGAAGGGACAGACGATCCGTACGCCTTGTTGAAGGAAGTGACCCGCGGGCATCGGGTGACGCTGGCTGACTTGCACCGGTTGATCGACGGTTTGGACATTGCACCGCAGGTAAAAGCGGAATTGAAGGCCCTGCGCGTTTCGGAATACACGGGCGATGCCGAACGCATTTGTGATGCGGTAATTACCCGGGCAGAACAGGAACTGGGGGAGAAAGTTGGTTGAATGGTTGCGCGGGTGATTGGTTGAACGGGAAAATGGGCACTCTCAGTTCTCCCAAAGGGATCACTTTCGTGACGGAGCCAGTTCCCCCAAAGGGGCTTCTCCGGAGCAAGTTCCTAGTTCTCCCGAAGGGGCTCCTCCGGAGCCAGTTCCTAGTTCCCAGTTCCAGATTTCCCCCCGCTCGCCGAGTAGGCCCGTCGCCCAGACACCATTGCCTACCTAAAAAACACGCGCGACGGGACGTATCGAGGCGCGGTTCCCAACCCTAACCCGCCAACAACTTTCTCAACGCCTGACTGT
>CAYXUS010000238.1:0-3264 GCA_964468415.1 uncultured Caldithrix sp. | reverse complement strand
GAGCCAGTTCTCCCGAAGGGACTCCTGTGGAGCAAGTTCCAAGTTCCCAGTTCCCAGTTCCTAATTCCCCCCAAAGGGGCTCCTGTCCCAAAGGTATCACTCCGTGATGGAGCCAGTTCCTAATTTTCCCCCCCCGGTCGCCGGAACGTATCGAGACGCAGTTCCCGGCCTCTCACACATCCCTCGGATCGGTAATCACGCCCTTCACGGCCGATGCCGCCACCGTTAACGGCGAAGCCAAATACACCTCGGCCTTTTTGCTGCCCATGCGTCCCGGGAAGTTACGATTCGTCGTGGAAATAACCACATCGTGGTCAATGGAACGCCCCACCGTGTCGGCCGGGCCGCCCAAGCAGGCCGCACAGGAAGACGGCGCGATCACACATCCGGCATCGATCAAAATGTCTTCAATGCTCTGCCCGTCAATTTTTTCCAGACGCAGCCGTTTGACGATTGACGTGGATGCCGGAACCACAAAAGTGGGCACTTTAACCTTTCTGCCTTTCAGAATCTTAGCCGCGTTGTAAAAATCGGTAAATTTACCGCCCGTGCACGATCCCAGATAGCACTTGGTCAGCTTGGTGCCCTGCACCTCCCGCACCGTTGCGCGGTTATCGGGACTGTGCGGTTTGGCCACCACCGGCTCCAACTTTTCCACGTTGTAGGTGTGCACACTGTGGTAACGCGCATCGGGATCGCTAAAGAATTCTTCGTAACGTTTGTTCGTTCGTCCCCGCAAATAGCTGCGCACCACCTCGTCCGGCTCGATAATGCCGTTCATGCCCCCTGCTTCCACCGCCATGTTGGTCAGGGTCATGCGTTCGTCAATATTCAGGGCATGCACGGCTTCTCCGGAAAACTCCATCGCGCGGTAGGTCGCCCCGTCCGTGGTAATGTCACCCAGAATGTGCAGAATCAAATCTTTGGCCGTCAGATATTCGGGCATTTTCCCCTCGAAAACAAACTTCATGCTCTCGGGCACTTTTTCCCAGATTTTGCCCGTGCCAAGCACAAAAGCCGCATCGGTATTGCCCACTCCCGTGGCGAACAAACCGAAAGCACCGGCCGTACAGGTGTGCGAATCGGTTCCGATGAGCACCGTACCCGGCAAATCAAATCCCTCTTCGGCCAACGCGATGTGGCACACCCCTTTGTAACGTTCCGTACCCACATCGTAGTAATTGGGTAAATCGTGCTCCGCTGCAAACTGCCGCAGAACACTTACATTGCGAATGGCGTGGGGATCGGCCGTAAAAATGTAGTGATCGGGAAAGATGACCAATTTGTTCTTGTCCCAAATTTTTGCTTTTTCGCCGAACTCCCGTTTCCAGATGTCAATGGTAGGCGGACCGCACACATCGTGCGTCATCAGTACATCCACATTCAGCCACAAGTTTTGCCCGGGTGTCACTTCCTTTTTCCCGGATGCTTTTGACAAAATCTTTTCCGTGATTGTCATGCCCATGATTACGCCCCTTGCTTCAACAGTTCTTGTTTCTTTTGTACGATCATATTCACCGCCTGCAAATAAGCTTTTCCGCTGGCCTCGATAATATCGGTCGAAACGCCGCGTCCGTGTGCTTCCATAGTGCCGTTGCGCACGGTTACGTGCACTTCGCCCATGGCCGTCCGACCGGAAGTAACCGAACGCACCTGATAGTCTTCGATGGAATACTTCATGTCCAGCGCCTGATCGATGGCATTGAATACTGCATCTACCGGTCCGTCGCCCTCGGCCGATTTTTCCACGGTTTTGCCGTGTTTCATCAAACGCACGGTCGCTTTGGGAATGGCATCGGTACCGATGGAAACATTCAGGTATTCCAATTTGAAGAAACCTTCTTCGCCGCGAATCTCATCGCCCATCAAGAAACGCAAATCTTCGTCGTACACTTCCTTTTTCTTGTCCGCCAATTTCAGAAAAGCCTGATAGGTTTTGTTCAGTTCCTCTTCGCTCAACTGATAGCCCAATTCCTTCAGACGCACCTTTAATCCGTGACGACCCGAATGGCGCCCCAAAATGATCTTACTGCGATGCACACCCACATCTTCCGGCTTCATGATTTCGTACGTGCTGCGATCTTTCAGCATGCCGTCCTGATGAATTCCCGATTCGTGGGCAAAGGCATTTTTACCCACAATGGCTTTGTTGGGCTGCACCGGAAAGCCGGTAAAGGAAGACACCATCCGGCTGGCGTTGTAAATTTCACGCGTGTTCACCTCGCTGTAATACGGCAGGATGTCCTTACGCACATTGAGAATCATGACGAACTCTTCCAGCGAGGCATTTCCGGCCCGCTCGCCAATGCCGTTAACCGTGCATTCGACCTGACGCGCACCCGCCTGAACAGCCGCCAGCGAATTGGCCACAGCCAATCCCAGATCGTTGTGGCAGTGCACGCTAATCACCGCCTGATCGATGTTTTTCACCCGTTTGAAAAGTTCTTCGATTTTGGCCGCAAATTCCCAGGGCAAGGTGTAGCCGGTCGTGTCGGGAATGTTCACCGTGGTGGCCCCGGCCTCGATGGCTGCCTCCACGACTTCTGCCAAATAGCCGATGTCCGTACGTCCCGCATCTTCTGCGGAAAATTCCACATCATCGCAAAAGGTTTTGGCGTACTGCACGGCATCGACGGACATTTTGAGAATGGTCTGACGCTTTTCGGCCAATGTTTTACCGTACCGTTCATCGCCGAACTTGCCCAGAATGTGAAAATCGGACGTGCTGGAAAAGGTGTGGATGCGCTTGTGTGGCGTATTTTTCAAAGCATCGGCCGCGGCTTTAATATCCACCTCTTTGGCCCGCGCCAAAGCGGCAATGGTGGTTTCCACTTCGTCGGCAATGCGCTGCACGGCTTCGAATTGCGCCGGTGAAGAAACGGGAAAGCCCGCTTCGATCACATCCACGTTCAAACGCGCCAACTGACGGGCAATTTCCAGTTTTTCGTTAATGTTCAAAGATGCCCCCGGCGATTGTTCGCCGTCGCGTAATGTTGTGTCAAAAATGACGATTTTTTCTTTTTTGCTTTTCATTTTATCACCTCGGTTTTTTTGATTTTGTTTGGTCGTTGAATGGTTAAATGGTTAAATAGTTGAATAGGTGAATGGGTACCATCTCTCCGGTCGCCGAGTAGGCCCGTCGCCTCGGGCACCACTGCACACCAAAGCGGACGTATCGAGACGCAATTCCTAATTCCTAATTCCCAGTTCCTAATTCCCCCCAAAGGGGCTCCTGTCCCAAAGGGATCACTCCGTGATGGAGCC
>CAYXUS010000237.1:0-9385 GCA_964468415.1 uncultured Caldithrix sp. | reverse complement strand
TGTCTAACATATGCGGTGTTGGCATCCAATCGTCCCCACAGGATGGTGTTTGGCGGGTTGCCCATTCCCGCCGGTGCCTCGATACGCCCCGGCAGGCCGGGACTACTCGGCAACCGGCGGCCTTTTTTCCTTTTTCATCTTGCTCCGTGTGGATCAGCGGCTAAAATTCGTGCCGCCAGAAAGTAGCCGTACCGCAAATTTGTTTTCCAGCCATTGAAAATATTCTTTAAAAGTGTTAGATTGAATTTGATTTAGAAAATTAGCGAAACCAAAGAAAGGAACGCTTTGTTTTTAGCTAAAGTTGTCGGATCGGTGTGGTCTACAAAAAAGACCGATAACCTTAAAAATTTACGTTTCTTAATTGTCAATCCGATCAATCTGAAAAAAGCGCCGCTTACCGACGTGGTGGTTGTGGCCGATGTTTTAGGGGCGGGAATCGGGGAATTGGTGATTTGTGCTTACGGGCATGCCGCGCGCAAGGCCATCTGTCCCGAAAACCCTTCGGATTTAAGTTTGGAAGCGGCCGTGGTAGGTATTGTTGACCGCATGGACGTTGATCCCGAATTTTTGAAAGATGAGAAGAAAGGAAAGAATAAACAATGAATGCATTAAAAGAAGATGATATTCGCAAAATTGCCGAAGAGGCATTGCGCCAGTTAGGACAGGCTGCCTCGCCTGAGACAGTGGAAAAGGTTGTCAAATCGACCATCGCCAAAATGGATGGTAGCAATAAAGATGTGGTGCAAGAGTGGAAAGAAGTGCAGGCAGCGCAGAAACCCCGCAAAGGCGAGCGCATTATCATTACCGCTTTCGGAGAAAATCAACCGGGCATTCTGGCCGGACTTACTACCGTTCTGGCCGAAAATAAATGCGACATCCTGGATTTGACCCAGAAGCTCATGCAAGAATTTTTTACAGTTATGCTTTTAGTCGATATTTCCGACAGTAGCAAAGATTTTGAAACGTTAAAAAACGCCCTGATCAAAAAGGGAGAAGAGCTCAACCTGAAGGTGATTATTCAACACGAAGACATTTTTAACGCAATGCACAGGATTTGATTATGCCGCTTTCCATTGAAGAAATTTTAGAAACCATTCGCATGACGGAGGTCGAGCATTTTGACATCCGTACCGTTACGTTGGGAATTGATTTACGTGATTGCAGTAGTGACAATCTGGAACGTTTGAAAAAAAACATTTACGATAAAATTATGCGGGTCGCTTCCGAACACGTTAAGGCGGCACGCAAAGTAGAAATGGAATATGGAATATCCATCGCGAACAAGCGAATTTCCATTACCCCTCTGGCCATTGTGGCCGATGGCTACCATCCCGAAGATTTTGTGGAAATTGCCCAAACGCTCGATCGGGCTGCGGAAGAGTTGGGGGTGGATTATCTGGCAGGCTATTCGGCGCTGGTACAAAAAGGCTTTTCCAAAGGCGATCTGGCCCTTATCAAGTCTATTCCCAATGCTCTCTCGCTAACCAAGCATGTTTGCTCTTCGGTTAATGTTGCCACGACAAAGGCCGGCATTAATATGGATGCGGCCAGACTGATGGGAGAAATCGTCAAAGCCACGGCGGAAAAAACAGCCGACCGTGATGCCATCGGTTGTGCCAAGCTGGTGGTGTTTGCCAATGCGCCGGAAGACAACCCTTTTATTGCCGGTGCGTTTCATGGGGTTTCCGAACCCGAAGTTGTGGTAAATGTAGGCATCAGCGGGCCCGGGGTGATTTTGCGTGCCGTTCGTGAGGCACCTGAACAACTGGACATGGCTTCGCTTAGCGACCGCATTCGACGTATGGCATTTAAAATTACCCGGGCCGGAGAGTTCATTGGTAAAAAAGTAGCTGAATTTCAGAACGTGCAATTTGGTATTGTGGACATTTCTCTGGCCCCGACACCCATGCCGGGCGATTCCGTGGCCGATATCCTGAAAGCAATGGGGCTGGAAGATGTGGGCGCAGCCGGAACAACCGCAGCTCTGGCATTGCTTACGGATTCGGTGAAAAAAGGTGGCATGATGGCAACTTCGCATGTGGGCGGAATGAGCGGCGCCTTTATCCCGGTAAGTGAAGATGCCGGTATGATCGAAGCCGCCGAAAAAGGACACATCTCGATTGAGAAGTTAGAGGCCATGACCAGTGTGTGTAGTGTGGGCCTGGATATGATTGCCATTCCGGGCGATACCCCGGCGTCGGTGATTTCCGGGATTATTCTGGATGAATGTGCCATTGGCATTATGAACAACAAGACCACGGCCGCGCGTATTATTCCCGTGCCGGGCAAAAAAGCGGGAGAGTTTGTGGACTATGGCGGCCTGTTGGGTAAAGCTCCCATTATGAAAGTGTCGCAATTAAATAATCAGATTTTCGTAAATCGGGGAGGCCAGTATCCGGCACCCAGTCGTGGCCAGCGGAATTGATTGCCTTACACGTTGTCGGGCATTTCTTTAAATTGCGAATGTGATGTGGCGCCCTGGGGGAACTGGCTCCGTCACGGAAGTGAACCCTTTGGGAAAGGAGCCCCTTTGGGGGAACTGGGAACTCTGGGAATGGGGCCGTCATGAAAGTGGTCGCCTGGGAAAAGGGAACCTTCGGAGACATCGGGTGCCCGGAACGATTGGGCAATCATTCAACTATTTACGGGTTAATCTGTGCCCGGGTCGCGAGCTGGGGGTGCTGTTCTAAAAATACAAAAATGAATAATCGTGAAATGAGGATACCTTTTCATGGCACATAAAAAGAAAATTTCCATTGCCCAAATCGATTGTGTTTTAGGTGAGATCGATCCGAATTTGGAAAAGCATTACAAAGCCATCGAACAGGCCATTGAGGCCGGAAGCGATTTAATTGTATTTCCGGAGCTTTCTTTAACCGGTTATTTTTTGAAGGATGCCGTGTTTCAGGTGGCATTGCACGATTCTGACGCCAAATTGAATCGACTGCGCGAACTGAGCAAACACATCGGCATTGCGGTCGGTTTGGTCGAATTAAGTGACAAATATGAGTTTTTTAACAGTCAGCTTCTTTTTTATGACGGAGAGCTGATCGCTAAGCATCGCAAGGTGTATTTACCTACTTACAGTTTGTTCGAGGAAAAACGCTATTTTAGCGAAGGCACCCGCATGCGGGCTTTTGATACGCCGTTTGGCAAAATTGGCATGTTGATTTGCGAAGACCAATGGCATCCAACTTCGGCGCTTATTCAGGCCCATGACGGGGCACAGGTGATTATCGTTTCGGCGGCAGGGGTAGCCCGGGGTGCGACACAGGAGGCAAAGCCACAGAATGTGGTCGTCTGGGAAACGTTAAACCGTGCCATTGCCGTATTTACTACCTCTTACATCGTGTTTGTCAACCGGGTGGGGGTAGAAGACGGGGTGATGTTCTGGGGTGGCTCGGAGGTGATTCATCCCGGAGGTTACAGTTTGCAACAGGCCGAATATTTTAAGGAAGAAACTCTGCAAGTGGAAATTGACTTACTGGCGCTGAAGCATGCCCGGGTTAACACACAGTTGCTAAAAGAAGAAAAATTCGATGTTTTGTTACACGAATTTGCACGCCTGGCCGAGCAGAAAAGGGAATATTAACCTCGGGTTACAAATTGTCCCGTCCGTTTGTCCGGTTGCAGAGTGAGCCTTTTATCGACGATTAAATTTCCTCTCAAAAATGTTCGTTCGACGCAGGCATTCAATTTCAAACCCTCGAACGGTGTGTATTTCCCTTTGCTGTGCATTTCGGATGCGCGAACCGTCCACGGCTGCCACAAATCGATGAGTGCAAAATCGGCGTCTTTGCCCGGCTGCAAATCCCCTTTTCTTTCCAATCCGAAAAATTGTGCCGGATGCCCGGCCAACAAACGAACGGTTTGTTGCAACGTGAGTCGTCCCTGCAAAAATCCTTCGCTCAACAAAAAGGGTACGCGGTGCTCCACACCCGGAATGCCGCCGTAAACCTGCCAAAAATTCTCGCCGCCTTTTTCCTTCTGCGGATCGCATCCGGCGTGATCGGTGGTAACAAAGGCCAGCGTGCCCTCGGCCAATCCCTGCCACAAAGCCTGACGATCCGCTTCGAATTTGACCGGCGGGGCGGTTTTGAGAAAATTGCGGATTTCCGGTCGCTCGAAATCGTTTTGCGTAAAGTGCAAATAATGGGGACAGGTTTCCGCACTAAAGGGCAAACCCGCGCTGCGGGTCTGGCGTACTATCTGCAATCCGCGCTGCGAGCTGAGGTGCACGATGTGTACGCGTGCTCCCGTTTGACGGCAAATTTCGGCCATTAAACCAACGGCCTTTTCCTCGGCCTGCACATCACGGGCGGCGCAATAGGCTTGCCAGTCATAACGGCCCTCGGCCTGAAATTTTCGGCGTCGGGCGGTGACCAAAGATTTGTCTTCGGCATGGACGGCCAAGGGCAGGCCGGTTGTGCGCACCAGTTCCGCCGCACGTCGCATTTGGGCCGGAGTGAGATCGGTGAATTTTTCCATCCCCGAGATCAAATAGGCTTTGAAGCCCACCACACCGGCTTCGGCCAGTTCCAGAATTTGGCGGTGCAGGCGGGATTCGTCGGAAAAGTCGGTGCCGGAGATGCCGCCCCAAAAGGCAAAATCCACAAAACTGCGGTTTTGCAAAGTCTGCAATTTGGTTTGCAGATTCGGGCGGTTGGTGACCGGCGGAACGGAAGTGCAGGGCATGTCGATAATTGTGGTTACTCCGCCAAAGGCTGCCGCAAGCGAAGCGTGTTCAAAGTCTTCGCGAAATTCGAAACCGGGTGTGTCAAAATGCACGTGAGGATCGATGGCGCCGGGCATGAGCAGCAAAAAACGTCCGTCGATTTCATCGGCCTGCAGATGGGCAAGTCGGGGGGCAACGGAACGAATCCAGCGCTCCTTTTGTTCGGCCCGCGCCAAATTGGCCCAATCTACGGGATCGGTTATTTCGGGTTCAACGGATTCGATGTGTTCACCGAAACGGACGCGCACCAGTTGCAGGGTGTTGTCGTGTAGCACGCGAAAAACATGTCGCAGGGTTTTGGGTGCTTTGCTCATGTTGCTCTCCGTTGCTGATGAATCGTGTAAAAAGTTACGCACGAAGTTGGTAAAATGAAAGAAAAATCGGGAAGGAACGGGGGGCATCGAAAGGAAACGGGAAGCGGGCCGGGCATTATGCCTGGCCCAAGGGATTCTGATTGTAGCCAGTCACCGATTATTTACCAAACGCAGAGCCGTTGCGTGCAACGGCTCCACAGCAAATTGTACCTGTTTTCCGTTTAGCCTTTCAATAAATCAGCGATAGTCCTTTTACCCGTTTTGCACTTGTTCGTTGAATTTTTCAATCAATTGATCCCATTGGGGCACAATGGAAAAGCGTTCCTGCCAGTAGGTTTCGTCGTACCATTGGGCGTTCAGCTCTTCCACGGTTTTGCCCTGTTGCTCGATCCAGGTGAAGTATTTCAAATTGTGGATGCGTTTGCGATCGTAATAGCGCAGTTCTTCCATGTAATCAATGGTTTGTTGTTCGATGACGCTGTGCCAGTCGATGGCGGCCTGTTCGGGTGAATAGGCGCCCCAATCCCGATTCATTTCTTCCAGTCGCGAGCGGTACAATTCTACCGAATCGGTAAAAATGGTAAAGATTACGTCGTTTTCCGTCAGTTCGTAGTATTTGGCCAGCTTAATGGAAGCCAGCAAATTGGCGCAGGAAGAGATGCCCAGATAGGGAAGCTTTTCCACGGTTTCGGCGGGAACGCCTTGTTTGATTAGCCACTCTTGTCCGGCCGGTTCGTTGAACAGTCGCAGTACGCGCAGCGAATCTTCGTCGTCGATGGCGGCAACCAAGTCCAGATTTTTGACGTTGTGAATCCAAGGGACGTGCTTATCGCCGATGCCTTCGATGCGGTGGCCGCCAAAGCCGTTCATGAGCAGGGTGGGGCATTGCAGGGCTTCCGCTCCCAGTACCTTGATTTGCGGAAATTTGGTGCGCAGGTAGTCGCCGGCGGCAATGGTACCTGCCGAACCGGTGGCGCTGACAAAACCGGTTAAACGTTGCCGGTTGGCCGCTTCTTTTTTGAAGATTTCTTCGATGGCGAAACCGGTGATTTCGTAATGCCAGATGGCGTTGCCGAATTGGTCGAATTGGTTGAGCACCAGATATTCATCGCTTTGGGCTTCCAACTCGTGGCATTTGTCGTAAATTTCTTTGACGTTGCTTTCGCAGCCCGGGGTGGCGTACACTTCGGCGCCTTTTTCGCGCAGCCAGTCAAACCGTTCCTGGCTCATTTCTTCGGGTAAGATGGCCACGGAATGGACGGAGAGCAGAGCAGAATTGAACACGCCGCCGCGGCAGTAGTTACCGGTGGATGGCCAGACGGCTTTGTGGTATTCGGGATCAAAACGTCCGGTGACCAGGTACGGCGCCAGACAGCCGTAGGTGGCGCCTACTTTGTGCGCGCCGGTGGGAAAGAATTTGCCCACCAAACCAATAATGCGTGCTTTCACGCCGGAAACTTCCGGCGGAATTTCCAGATAGTTGTAATCGCCCACTTTGCCGGTTTTGGGATCGTTGCGCCAGTGGATGCGGAACAGGTTGAGCGGATGTACTTCTTCCATGTCGATGCGGGCCAGCTCTTCCTGTATTTCCTGCGGGATGGTTTCGGGATGTTTTAATTGCCGGAAGGTGGGCAAAATTATTTTATTTTGTTTGCAGCGTTTGATGGTGCGTTTTAAATAGTCTTCGTTCTGAATATTCCAATTCCAATCGAACATGATGGTCTCCTTGTTGGTCAAAAATCAATCGTTTGTTTTATTTGCAGAATGTGAACGCGACTTCCGTTACATCTGGCAATTTTAAATTTGGCCCATTTCGATGATTCGTTTTAGTCCTTCTGCGTCTTTTAGGCCGTTACCGGTGATGAGCAGTAAGGGATTTTCATCTGCGTCCGGGCCGTTATCTTTGCCGAAGCGGATGAATCCGGCGAAGGCGGCCGCTGCCGCCGGTTCGGCCAATAGTCCGAATTCTCGGGCTAAAAGGTGCTGCGCCTTTATGATTTCTTCGTCGCTTACGGCCAGGGCCGTTCCGTGGCTTTCCTTTACCGCGCGGGCGGCTAAAAACAAATTGCGGGGGGCTCCGGCCGATATGCTATCGGCTAATGTGTGGGCTTTTTGAAACGTAAAACGTCCGCTGGCCAAATAGCGTACCAGGGCGTCGCTGCCGGTGGATTGCACGGCGATTAAACGGGGCAGTTCGTCGATCCAGCCCAATTCTTTCAGTTCCCACAGCCCTTTGTACAATCCGGCAATAATTACACCGTCTCCTACGGGTACGAAAATGGTGCGTGGCAGGTTCCCTTCGGTTTGAATGAACAAATCGTAGGCGGCGGACTTTTTTCCTTCAATCGTCAGCGGATTGTAAGCGGTGTTACGATTGTACCAGTGGTGCTGGTGGCTGAGTTCCAGCGACTGATCGAAGGCAAGGTCGTAATCGCCATCTACTTGATGGATGATGGCACCGTAGGCCTGAATTTGCAGTAACTTGGCCGGGGGAATTGCAGCCGGAACCCAAATGCGTGCTTTGAGTCCGGCGCGGGCGCAAATGCCGGCCAGGGATGAGCCTGCGTTGCCCGTGGAGGCGGCGGCGATTTCGGTGATGCCCATTTGCATGGCTTTGAGTACAACCAAAATACTGGCGCGGTCTTTGAACGAAAGGGTGGGATTGCGTGTTTCGTCCATGACCCGAAAGGGCTTGCCTTTCCAAGCAAAAGAGAGCAGCGTTTTAGCAGGCAAAGCGAAATTGTTCAAGAGTTGCGGAGAAATGCCTTCGGGCATTTTCGAATGAACGTCATAGGCTAATGGCCACAGTTGCGGATAGCGCCAGGGGCTGCCTGCCGGCAGCCTTAGGAATTCGTCTCTGAAAAGTTCGGAAGCAACCGCGGGATAATCGTAAATGATTTGCAGTACGCCGGTGAGCGGGGCGTTCCTTTCCGCACTGCCGCAATGCGGACAGAGATAAACGAAATTGCGTTCGATTTCATCCGCAGCAAATGTGCGTTGGCATTGGCTGCAGCGATACGTGTAATGATGGTTCATTTTAAAGCCTCGTTTCTACGCAAAATGGCGATTGATAGCGATCAATCGCCACAGGTGCCGGTGGTGGCTGATAGCAATCAGCCACCAAGTGTCCCGCCCATTACAAAATCAGCGAAAGCAGCGCCTTCTGCACGTGCAAACGGTTCTCCGCCTCCCGATAAACCACCGAGTGTGGCCCGTCGATGACTTCCGGCGTAACTTCTTTACCCCGATCCGCAGGCAGCGGATGCATGTAAATGGAATGCGGCTTGGTCAGCGCCATGCGTTTCTCATCTGCCACCCAGCCCGGATATTTTTCGATCAGCTTCAACCCTTCTTCTTCGTCTTGCGTATAAACCAGCGGACCCCACGATTTGGGAATAACGATATCCGCGTCTTCAAAGGCATCTTCCATTTTGTCGCTAATCTCGAATTTTACACCCGCCTCTTCCGCATTCTTCTTAGCCTGTTCCACAATATGCGGCATCAATTTGAATTCCGGCGGATGGGCCAGTGTCACGTCAATGCCAAAGCGCGGCATCATCAAAATCAAGCTTTGCGGCACCGACACCGGGCGAATGTAATTCGGTGCAGACGTCCAGCTTACGCCCAGTTTAAGGCCGCGCGTGTTGTCACCGAATTGCTCCATAATGGTCAGGTAATCCGCTAAAATTTGCGCCGGATGGTACACATCGCATTGCATGTTAACAATAGGCACGCGACTGTGTGCACGCAGCTCTTCCAGATAGCGATTGCCTTCTCCGTATTTGCAAAAACGCACGGCTATGCCCTGCAGGTAGCCGGAAAGCACCTTGGCCGTATCCTTGGCACCTTCGCCGTGGGAAATTTGCATGGTATTCGGAGCAAAAAAGATGCTGTGGCCGCCCAATTGCGTCATAGCCGCTTCAAACGAAGTACGCGTGCGCGTCGAAGGATCGAAAAAGATCATGCCCAGCGATTTGCCTTCTAAAATCTTATGAAATTTGCCGGTGGCGTATTCCACTTTTAACTGTTTTGCCAATTGGAAAATGGTTTGTAATTCCTGAACGCTCCAATCTTGCGTGGTGATAAAGTGTTTGCCTTTTAATTTCGTTTCCATTAAATCTCTCCTTTGATTGATTTCAAATAGTCAAATGGTTAAATAGTTTAAGGTAAACGGCCATCCATTCGTACCACCACAAAGTGGCCCCTGCGGGGAAGGCATCCCTTCGGGATAATTCGTCATTTTAAATTCGTAATTCTCCATTGCGTTCTCCGTGCCTCCTTATGAGCGCTCTGTGGTAGAAAAGGGTTAACCGCAAAGAACCCCACGGTGTAGTGA
>CAYXUS010000236.1:0-8239 GCA_964468415.1 uncultured Caldithrix sp. | reverse complement strand
TTTATTCATAATTTTTTGTAGATGGAATTTATTTTTAAGGTAGTTAACAGATTTTGTGTAAATAGTGGGAAAGGGAGGGAACCCGCCACAAAGGGCGACCGCCTTTCCCAACGGGGAAGCCATCTTTTTGTGATATTTTCACACTTTCAATGACCATCTATCCCTTGTGTATCAAGGGGTTACGGGAATTTACCACCTTATTTTGGGGGACATTCGAAATAAACGCGGAAAGTTGGCTTAGAAAGCGATTTTTAAGTATGAAGCCATTACACAGTTTGAGATGGACAGATGCAGGGAATTAGGCTCCATCCTCGCCATAAAGCTTTCCCTGCCATGTGTCGCGTCGCTCCATCTCTTGCTCCAGCATCTGAGTCAATTGCGTGTTACGTACACCCCAGTGGGGAGCAATCAGGGTGCGCGGCGGGGCCTCTCCAAACAAACGCTGAATGACAATCCGCGGATTCAAACGTTCCAAAAAACGGATAATCAGATCGATGTAGGCCTCCGGTGAGAGAAAATCAAACGGCTTTTTGCGATACATGCGTTCCAGAGCGGTATTCTTGACCACATGCAGTTGGTGCACCTTCAAGAAATCAAACGGTTTGTCCGAAAGCCAATCGGCGGTTTGCAACCACAGGGTTTCATCCTCCCAGGGAAAGCCAAAGATAATGTGCGTGCAAATTTTAATGCCGCGGTTTTTAGTCAGCTCCAGCGCATCCAAATAGCACTGAACATCATGGCGGCGATTAATACGTTTCAGGGTCAAATCGGAAATGGATTCCAGACCGTATTCAATCGTAATATCGTAATCTTTTGCCAGCTCTTCCAGATAGGAAATTTTAGCCTCGTCCACGCAATCGGGACGCGTGCCGATAGTCAGCCCAATTACTTCGGGATGGTTCAATGCTTCTTCGTAGTAACGTTTTAACGTGTCCAGCGGGGCGTAAGTGTTACTGTATGGCTGAAAATAAACGATGAATTTACGTACGTGCTTGTAGCGCCGTTTTAAGAATTCGACACCCTCTTCAATTTGTTGCGTGATGGATTTGGACGCACTGTTGTAACCCGGATTGAAACTTTCGTTGTTGCAATAAATACAGCCTCTTCGTCCCTTGCTACCGTCGCGGTTGGGACAGGTAAAACCCGCATCAACGGTTACCTTTTGCACACGTTCGCCGTAAAGTTGCCGTTGATAATCGGCAAAGCGGTTATAACGATGGGAAGTACCCCAGGGGAAAATAATCGGTTGCATAAGATTCCATTATCCATGCATTATTTGTTCATCGTTAACACGTGCACTTGTCCGGAAGCAAGAAGTCTATTTATAAGGTTCGTCAGCGTGCGATTTTTTTAAGACCAGAACGTCCGCCCGACAAAAATTACATTCGTACAATTTGCTGTGGGGAATATAACGCATCCATTTATGACGGGGAATGCGTGTAAGTTCCGTCCCTTTGCATTTGGGACAACGCTTTTTAAAACTCAGGTAAATACGCATATAGAATCCAATGATTAAAAAAACGCAGTGCCTATTCCTTTATACCGCACTTCCAAATTGTGCGGGAGAATTAATCAACCAAAAAGTTGAGAACAATTTCTTTCCTTTTCTCGACAAAAGCAACAAAAAATTTACTGAAAAGTATTGTCGACCGATTAAATCAACTAAAACAGAAGATCCATTTATTCCCCTTTAGTCGTTTCCATTAAAAGATTGCGGCGTTCGTTGATGGCCAGAGCGCCAATCAGGATGCTACCGCCTATCAGCAAACGGACGATATCCGCCTTTTCCCCAAAGAATAAAATAGCTACCAAAATTGCCGTGGGAATTTTCAGATTATTAAAAACCGACAAGGTACCGGCATTAACCTTTGTCGCGCCGAAATTCCAGAGAAAAAAACCCACTCCCGAAGCCACCGCTCCAAGGTAAATGAGCGTAAGCCACTGCGCGGTGGAAACGTGCAGGGTGGCCCATTGGGTAGTAAAAGCAGCGAAAAATCCGGTAATAAGTAAAGCTCCCAGATAAAGCAGGGCAAAAACCGAGGCTTCGCTGGTTAAATGGGTTTGTTGCCCACGTAATTTACGATAGTAAATTTGTCCGAAGGCAAAAAACAAATTGGAAAATTGCATTAAAATAAAGCCCTTCCAGAATGCCGGAGAACTCAGTTCGTGCCAGATAATAACGCCGGTTCCTATTACGGCCAATACCGCGACGGCAAAATGAAACGGCTGGAAACGTTTGCGGAAAAGGTCATCGATAAGCGTTACGTAAACCGGCGTGAAGATGGTGAAAAGAGCGACCTCATAAGCCAGCAAAAAACGATAGGCCCAGATGTAAGCCATGTACATCAAACCGAATTGAATGGTGCCCACCAGCACAAGTGCCCTTTTGGCCTGAATATTTCTGAGACGCAAAAAAGGCAGAAACACCAAAAAAGCGATACCCATCCGAATAAAAGAGACCAGGTTGGAATCCAATCCGGTTAATTGCTGTTTGATAAGCCCAAATGAAAAGGCCCACAGTAATGAAACCGCCAATAAGTAAAGCATAATCCCTGCCTTTTTTAAAAAGAGCCAAATTTAAATGAAATTTTTCCACAGTCAAAATTATTTCTGATGAAAGAAAACATGCGGCCCTGCGCCCGGTCATTTCAGGAGCGGCTGCGGTAGAGCTGTGGGTCTATGACGGATTGAGCGGCCCGGAGATCATACTCCTTTCCCAGAAAGTGGGAGATTGCTTGCAGGGTAGTGGGCGCATTTTGCAGCAACTGCGCGTAGTGCACATCCAAAAAGCGAATATGCGGTTTTTCAGAGAGCCAGCGGTGTATTTCTTCGAGATGACGGGTAAAATGGGTTTTTAGCGCCTCATCGGAAAGGTTTCCTTTTTCTTTGCCCAGTTGCTCCAGCATTTTATTTTGCGAGTGAATCACTTCGTCCAGATTACGGTTCATAAATAGAACGTCGTAATGAAATTGATCGGGTAGATATTTGAGCAAATGGGAAATGATTTTTACGGCTTTGCCCCGGGCAAGATTGAGCCAGCTGTGATCTTCCGCCAGACGCTTTACAGGCGCATATTCGAAATACCCATTGGGATTATGCGCATCAGGGGAACGGTGGGAATCACTCAAAACAGGAATGCCCCAGACATTGAGAATTTGCATCATGAGCGAGGTACCGCTGCGCGGCAACCCGCTCACAATAAGGATCGTATTTTTGTCCATCATTAAATACGTACCGTTCTCGGTTCGGTTTTGGGGTTAAGGATTTAATCCCAATTGTTCGGCAACCCCGCTCAGGGCCTTGATCATAAATTCCACATGCTCTTCAAAAGGGATGCCTAACTCTTCGGCGCCTTCTCTGATTTCATCCCGATTTACTTTGGCGGCGAAACTTTTGTCTTTCATCTTTTTCTTGACGGATTTCACTTTTACTTCGCTAACCGACTTGTTGGGGCGTACCAAAGTAACGGCCACCAAAAAACCGCTCAGTTCGTCCACGGCATAAAGGGTTTTGGCCATCAGGGTTTCGCGAGGCACACCCGTGTAATTGGCGTGGCCCAGTATGGCCGTACGAATTTCTTCCGGGACACCTTTTTCTTTAAGGATCTCGCTGCCTTTCATGGGATGTTCGTCGGGGTACATTTCGTAATCAAAATCGTGCAGCAGCCCCACGATGCCCCACAATTCTTCGTCTTCACCGAATTTTCGGGCATAGGCGCGCATGGCCGCTTCTACTGCGTACGCATGTTTTAGCAAACTTTCCGATTTTGTGTATTCTTTCAAAATAGTTAAAGCTTCGTCACGGGTCATGATGTTACTCCTTCTTCATTAGTTTAGGCGCAAAGAACATTTCCGCCGTTAACGTTCAGAATTTCTCCGTTAATGTAACGTGCTAAGTTCGAGGCTAAAAAGACAACCGGCCCGGCGATGTCGTCGGGTTCGCCCACAAATCCCAGGGGAATTCCGGCTACAATTTGAGCTTCATCTTTTCGCAGAGCCTCTTTGGCCATATCGGTTTTTACCCAGCCGGGCGCTACACAATTGACGCGAATCCCTTTTGGCCCCAGTTCGGCCGCCAGCGATTTGGTGAAGCTGATAATGGCGCCCTTGGTGGCGGCGTAATGGGAGTAGTAAGGCTCGCCGCGTTGGCCGGCGGTAGATGAAATATGAATGATGTTTCCCTGAATTTGATTTTCCAGCATGTGGCGTACGATGTGACGGGTAAAATAGAAGACACCATCCAAATTGGTTTGAATGGTTCGACGCCAGTCGTCAATGGTCATTTTGTCGATTGGGGCGTATTCCCAAATGCCGGCGTTATTTACCAGAATATCGATGGAACCAAGCGTGCGAATGGCCCGTGTACAAAACGAATCGACTTCGCGAAGGTCTCGTACGTCGCATTCGTCGAAAAATATTTCAGCACCAAAGCGTTTGGCCTCTTGGGCCAACTTTTCGGCAGCGTGTAAATTTTTATTGTAATTAAAAGCGATATTCGCTCCTAATTTGCTAAACATTTTGACAATGGCCGCACCAATTCCCCGGCTGCCGCCGGTAACCAGTACATTTTTGCCTTCAAAGCTAATCATTTATTAGCCTCCTTAAATTAAAATTCTGATCCGGGCTAAATCCAAAATAAAATGAAAAAAGTTAAGATTCAATCCCCAAATACGAACTTAGCGCATAAAAGAAACAGGCAAATTATTTGTTTTTAAAGAGCAAATCCATTAATTTCCCGCTTGAAGAAATGTTGATAAATAACAGACCAATATTCTCCTATTGAAGACGAGTGTGCGCATCTGTATTACTGTCCATTGGTCTGCAATTCTTCCGCGCGGACACGTTTTAAAGAATGGCGAACTAAATTTTTTAAGGAGGGGAAATATGCGCACTTATCGGTTGTTGGTTGTTTTATTGGCTTTATCGTTCATGCTATTTTGTTCAAAAAATCAAGATAAATCACAAACGCAGGTTAAAAAAATTCAGTCGGGGCAGAATATCACCATTCCTGCCAATGCAGTGGAAACGCCGAGCGGTTTGAAATACGTGGATATTGAACAGGGGAATGGCCCGATGCCACAGGTTGGTCAGACGGTGGTTGTTCATTATACCGGTTGGCTTTTAAATGGCAAAAAGTTTGACAGCTCGTTGGACAGACACCAGCCTTTTAAATTTGTTCTTGGACAGGGACAGGTAATCCCCGGTTGGGATGAAGGCATTAAAACAATGCACGTGGGTGGGAAACGGCGCCTGTTTATCCCTTATCAATTGGCTTACGGAGAACGCGGTTATCCGCCGGTTATTCCGCCAAAGGCCATGTTGGTTTTTGATGTGCAATTGTTAAGTATTGAATGATGTGTGAAAATAAAAATTGACTATGAAGCAGGGTGTTTTTGCCCTGCTTTTTTTTTGCCCAAAAAATGGTATTTCGCTTAAAATTATTTAATTTTTCTGATTTAAATTCCGAGAATAACAAACAAGTGTGCATGGTTGACAAGAGTAATTCTTGCACCCAGTGCGGTTATGGTCAGATTGTTGCCATAACTATCTATTAAAATTTAATTTAGGGAGGAGAGAAAATGTTCATACGCAAATTTTCTCTTAAAATGCGATGGGTTAATCATAGTACATTTATATTGATCGGTTTGCTTTTATTTCCGTTTATGCTTTGGGCGACAACATACTACTCCCAGGGCTCGGACAATTTTGGCGTTTTGAGCAACTGGAATACGGCAAGTGATGGCTCCGGATCGACGCCCTCGGCGATTAATAGTACGGATGATTTTATCATTCAGGCGGGTCACACGGTAACTGCCGATGCTAATTACACCATTAACAGCCTGACCGTCCAGAGTGGCGGAACATTTGACGGCGGTGGTTACACCATGACCTTGAACGGCAATTTGACGGTCGACGGCTCAATGACCGATGGGACGAACGGCTCTTGTAATTTTACGTTTAGCGGGAGTGGCAGCCAGTACATTGGCGGAACCGGTACAATTGAGTTCAAAAACCTAACGTTTAGCGGAACCGGCACTTATTATGCCAATGCAAATTTTGCCGTATATTTTTTAACCCTAAGCAGTGGAACATTTAATGCCGGCAGCCAGATTATTACGGTAATTGGAACCGCGACCACTGTGTTCAACAAAACAGGGGGAACGTTTAATGCCGGCACCAGTACCTTTCAGTTCAACACAATCGGGAACCAAACCATTTCCAGCGATGCCGCCATTACATTTTACAATTTGGAACATTCGCCAAGTTTGTCCCGCAGCTTAACGCTTTCCGGGGATGTACAATATACAATTTCTAACAAATTGGTCCGGGGCGGCAGCAGCTCGGGAATTGTTTTGGATAATATCACGACGCTCGATATGAGCGGAGCTACAGTAAGCTATGAGGGAAGTACAAATAAAACGATTTCCGCTGAATGGCCTTTGTCTGCAACACGTGCTCCGGCGGAAGTGGACATTGTTTCGGGAATTACGGTGACGGCCAATCCCGGCACGGGCAACACGCTTTCTGTGAATAATATGGTAATTAACGCCTCGGGAGCATCGTTAAGCATTGCTTCCGGAACGGTGCAGATTAATTCACAATTAACAATTACAAATGGTTCTATTGCCGAAGCAGGGGGCACCTTTGCCTGGGGGAGTGGCACGACAACTCTGGTGTACAATGGAGCCGCACAGCAAACGGTAGGCCCGGAATGGTCGGCAACGGTTGCCCCGACCAATGTTCAGGTGAACAATAGTTCGGCCTCTGCGCCTGCGCTTGATTTGGGCTCGGCAAATTTATCCGGTTTAGCGGGAAATTTAACGCTGACTCTGGGGAGTGTGGACTATTCGTCCTCAGGATTGTCCTTAACGGTAAGCGGAAATGTTGTCGGGGGTTCTGGCTCATTTGGAACCGTTAATAACAATACTTTAAATGTAAATGGCGCGAGCAGTGCGGTAACTTCCTCGGGGCAGGCCTCTTTTTACAATGTTAATTTTACCTCATCCGGCGGAACGCTGGGGGATATCACCATTTCGGGCATTCTCACCATTAATCCCGGTACAGGTAACACGGCTACCTTAACGGGGCCTGTAACGCTGGATACCAATGCTTCTTTAACGATTGCCAGCGGCACGTTGAATTTAAATGGACAGCAAATTACCAAAAACGGCTCGAATACACTTACCATGTCTGCCGGAACCCAGCTTACAACCGGAGGCTCTTCCTTTGAAGGCTTTGCCACTTATTCGTTAGACCCCGGCAGCACCATTCTCATGAATGGCACGGCATCCGAAGATATTCCCACCGGTATTAGCTATGGAAACATCCAGATAAACAAGTCGGCCGGAAGCGCCATTGCTACGGGATCTGCGGCAATTACCTTGCAGGATAATGCCGATTTAACCATAGTAGCCGGTACATTTGATTTGGCCGGATTGGGCCTGGCTTTGGGAAACAACAGCGATATCGATGTGCAAGGGGGAACGGCAGATTTTAACGGTGGCACATTAACAATTACGCCTGCAAATACAAACACTCTGACCGTGGCCTCCGGGGCAACTTTGGCGACCGGCGGGACAAGTCTGGATGGATTTGACTCGTACACGACTAATGGAACGATTGTCTTTGACGGTTCGACGACCGAGACCATTCCCGCGGGAATGACGTCGTTTAATAACTTAACGATTAATAACGGAGCGAACGTAACGACCTCGGCAGACATTTCTGTTTCTGGTGTGCTGACATTAGCCCTGGGAACGTTTACGCCTACCACGGCCACATTAACCGGCACCTTAACAACCAATGGCGGAAATTTTAGCACCAGCAGCGGAACGGTAGTGTTTGCCGGAAGTGCGGCTCAAACGATTAACGGTAGTTCGGCGGTGACGTTTTACAATTTTACCATGAACAATGCCAATGGCTTAACATTAGGACACAATATTACGGTAGACGGGACTTTAACCTTAACAAGCGGAACGATTGCCGCGGGAAGTTATGTGCTTTCAATGGGTACGGGCGCTGCCTTCTCCGGTGGCAGCTCAAGTAGCTACGTGGAAGGTCGGGTTGCCAAAACGTTTGCGCAGGGAAGTTCAGCGGATTTTACTTTCCAAACAGGTAAAGACGGGGAATATTTACCCGTAGGAATTGCTTTTACCAATGTGACCGGATCCGATTACACCGTGACCGTAGAACAATACAACAGCGATCCCCATAGCGCGGTGAGTAGCTCAATTGACAAT
>CAYXUS010000235.1:0-8924 GCA_964468415.1 uncultured Caldithrix sp. | reverse complement strand
CCTGCCGGGACGTATCGAGGCACCGGCGTGCGGCACCTTCCCCGTAACCCATAACCTCCCCCCGGCCAGCCACCGAACACCCCATTAACCCCGGAGGCAATATCTTTTTTAAATGTCCGTCCAGGTCAGTGTTTTATCGCGCAGAGAAAGGTTTAGCAATTCCGCATGTTCGGCAGTAACCGGTACTTCAAGAATCTTTTCCAGGTGAAAATCCTGATCTTCCACATGAATCGAGCTAAAAACAAACAGTCCGTTGTCCAGATCGACCGTGTAAACACCCAATTCATTTTCTTCCGCA
Source organism: uncultured Caldithrix sp. (assembly GCA_964468415.1). Classification (GTDB taxonomy): domain Bacteria; phylum Calditrichota; class Calditrichia; order Calditrichales; family Calditrichaceae; genus Caldithrix. The sequence goes on along the minus strand of CAYXUS010000235.1, from coordinate 8,626 downwards.
AATTCCTGCACCACGGGCACCTTGAGCGCTTCCTGCAAGCCGCCTGCGGCGAAAATGCGTACGTGCAAAATAACATCGTAATCGGGTTCTTCCTTGGCAATCGCTTCCATTGTTTTGACAAACAATTTCTTGGTCTCTTCGATGGGCGTTTCTCCGCCAAACATTAAAACCACACCATCGGGATCGAATTCACCGACGGCCTGAATGACATCTTCCACATTATTTTCTTCCACAAAGTAATGCGCAGCGCGTCCCCCCGTTTTGGACACAAAAACCGCTTCCGTGGCCGCGCTAATCGCCGCACAGATGGTATTTTTTACGGAAATAATTGCCAATTTTTTGTAATCGTCCAACACGTGTTCGGCAATTACTTTACCGGTTAAAGCACGTAAGTAAATCTCTTCGGAAAAGGTTGTCTTCGCCATTCTACCTCCATTTGACTTTCAGTTTAAATTGATTAACGCCTATTTGATTCCTGCAATCTAACAAAAGTTACATTAATTTAACAAACGAGCCGATTCTCTGCCAATGCACCCCGCATTGCTGAAAAACTTCTTAATTTAAAATAATTTTTACCTAATCATTGCTTCTATCCTATCGATTATTTAAATTTCGTAAGACAGTTCATCACCAACCAAATTAAGGCTAATTATGAGCGAACCAATTGATGTCGGTTGCGCGCGTCCGACCGGAGGCCCGGTGGGCGAACCGGTAGAAACGCCGCAACAGGAAGAACCTATTCAAAACGAGGAGGTCAACATGATCCAAGTAGGCAAAAAGGCCCCGGATTTTACCGCACCTGCCTATCACAAGGGGCAGTTTGTTAACGTCAAGCTCTCGGACTACTTGGGTAAATGGGTACTTTTGTGCTTTTACCCGGGTGATTTTACCTTTGTCTGAGCGACCGAGGTATCGGCAGTTGCCGATAAGTATTCCGAACTCCAGAAATTAGGAGTCGAAGTTCTCTCCATGAGTATTGACAGTGTGTTTGTACACAAGATGTGGGATGAAAACGAGCTTTCGAAAATGGTCGAAGGCGGCATTCCCTTCCCCATGATGTCCGACACAGGCGGGCGTGTGGGTAAGCTGTACGGTGTTTACGATGAAGATGCCGGTGTAGAAACCCGCGGACGTTTTCTCATCGATCCCGATGGCGTAATTCAGGCATTTGAGGTACTTACGCCGCCGGTAGGCCGCAATGTCAATGAAACGCTGCGGCAAATTCAAGCCTTTCAATTGGTTCGTGAATCCAAAGGAACAAAGGCTACGCCTTCCGGCTGGAAACCGGGTAAACAGGTTCTCACCCCGGGACCCGATCTGGTCGGAAATGTGTGGAAAGTCTGGAAAACAAGCGAAGCATTCGACGAATATCGAGTAGGGTAAGACGGGGCAAAAACTTGTCCCGTCGTTATCCCTCTCACAGAACCGTGCGTACGGGCCGCGTACACGGCTCATGTTAAACCTTATTCAGTACTACATCATAATACTGATGCAACGTGTTGGTTGCTACCTCTTCCATATTAAATAATCCGAGTTCTTCGAACCAATTGTTCGGTAAAGCCAAGTGAACCAAGGGGCTGGCCGCATTCCGCCAACTCGACATGCGAATCTTTTTAAATGGTGGCTGGTAACCCAGACGTCTTAGTTGTTTGTGCAATTTCTTCCAACTCTTCCATTCTTTTAGCTGCATGGCTCGAATCCTGCGTCGTATCCAGCTCATCAGCAGTTGAAATTGCTTCTTCAGCAATCCTATACGAAAGTAGTTGCTGAAGCCGCGTAATAGATAATTTAATTCTCGGATATAATGGCTAAGAGCTCGACCATGATTCCTGGGCGTTAACTCGCGCACTCTTTCCTTGAATCGTTTTATCTTCTCCGGCTGGATACGCAGACCTATCTCGCTTATGATGAAGCCTAAAAACGATATGCCTTGCCACAAATTACTCGGGTGCGTCTTCTTTCTATTTACCTGCAATTTTAGCTCACCTTCAAGATAGGCCGTCGCTATCTGACCATATCTTCCGGCTTCGCTCTTGGTTCGGGCAAATATTAGTATATCATCCGCATAACGCACTATCCGAATTCCTTGATCTTTCATGTATTGGTCAAAGCGATCCAGATAGATATTCATTAGCAGCGGCGATATGACGCCTCCCTGGGGACTTCCTATCTCCGTTGGCACGAATTGACCCGACTCGAGTACCCCTGATTTCAGAAATAGTCCGAGTAGTCTGAGTACTTTGCCATCACTGACCTTGCGATTTACTCCTTTGAGTATCTCCCCATGATCTAATCGGTCAAAGCACTTGCTTAAGTCCATGTCTATTACGTAGGAAAGTCCATAATGTCGGACAAATCGTTCCGCTTTCGCTATCGCATACGCCGCACTCCGACCAGGACGATAACCATAACTGGATGGATGAAATCCCGGATCAAATATGGGCTGCAACACATTTAATAGCGCTTGCTGCACCACGCGGTCCCTTACCGTTGGTATTCCCAAATCCCGATAACTTCCGTCTGGTTTGGGAATTTTTACACGCTTTACCGCTGAGGGGCGGTAGCTCCCTTCTTGCAGTTCAGTTGCCAGTTGGGTGAGCTCTTTGGCTAAGCTGCCTTCGAACTCCTTTACGCTTATGCCGTCTATACCGGCAGATCCTCGGTTCTTTTTAACCTTCTTGAAGGCGCTCTCGAGGTTCTTTAGGGAATAGACTTTGTCGATTAAGCTGTAATACTTGCGCACTGGGTTCCTTACTGTGTTAGTGCAGTGACAGACATTGCTTCGGTTAGTATACAGTCAGGTTGTCTCTTCTTCAAAGAAAAAATGGCGTTTTTAGCTCTATGGCAATCTACCACTCCTTCTATGAATACTCAACTCTCGCACAGATTAACGCTCACGTTGGCTCGTCACCACCTGAACGCAATTCCTTCCGGCTTCTCAGCCATCTTTATCTTTGCTTTTGGCTGTATCCTTCCTTTGCAGTCTGTCCCTTTGGTTTAACTTCGTCCCTTCGCACCAGATTAAGTCTTTTGAACTTAGTCTGCCAAAAGCTCTTGTGGCGCTTCACATGGCTCTTGTCCCGAAAGTTTTCTCCTCCACGATGTTACCATCGCTTCACTGGCTTTCGGTTCTTCACTACTACGGACTCATCTGCCACCTGCACCACTATAAAGACTACTCTTGTCTTGCGACTTGAGCGCCCTCGGATTATTCTCCAGTGATACAGGCTTCCCCTGTTAAGCAAAGTACCCTGTAAGTGAATCCATCCGTCTAAACAGATTAAGCTATTCCAATTATCGGGCTTCGTCACTTTTTGCAAACTTACCCGCTTAACTTGCCAACATCGGTTCGCTTGCGCTATGTTCCACTTACTCGCCTCAGCTTCCTTTGGCGTTAGCCACCACTTTCGTGGTAGACCCCACCGTTGCCGGTAACGCCCTTGCCTATTCGTTGTCTTCCCATTGGATAGGGTAACAAGAGTTTCTTGATTAAAAAATCTCAACTCTCCGGGTTGCTCTGCATGCAGGGCAAACAAAAAAAGGCACCCAAAAGGTGCCTTCATTAAAAAATTAGCCCTCGTTTACGAGGGCTTTTTTGTTTTATTTGTGTTGAAAGTTCGGTACCCGAAACATAGGTCCCGATTTTTTCATATTGTCTAAAGAAGTGGCGACGGCGGCAATTAAAGAATCGTTGTAAACTACCGTGTAAGAATTTCGTAAACGCCGGGTTAATTGCTCTTTGTATTGTTTTGCCTTTTCCGCTTTCAGACGATTTTTGGCAAAGCGTTCGATTTTTTGAAACGGTTGGTTGTTCCATTCCTGCTTATGCTGTTCGTAATACGATTTCACTTCATCATCGGTTACCTGCACTTTTTCGTACACAAACTTCCGCAGCGCTTCTTGTTTTAAAGCATTGGTTCGCATTTTCTCATACAAAAGTTTAAAGTCATCGGAATTTTGCAGCCCCATTTGCACGCCATCCTGATACATCAAATATGGTACTACCAGCGTTTTTATGTGATTTTCGATTTCATCATCATAATGTAACGGCACCCGACTGGTAAAATTCATCCCGTTATACATACTCACGAATTGTCCCAATGAAAACTCGCCGCCATCATACGTTGCCAACGGTTTGTTCCACAGGGCATGAGGTATTTTACTTTCATCGATTTTGCCTACGCGATCGGCGGGGACAAATGCCTGTTTGATGACGGGAAACATTTCCTTGTTTATTTTGAGATGGAACCGAATAAAAAGGCTGTCGATGTAATTATTGCGGTGCTGATTATTCTTTGCCTGCTGGACTTTGCGGCGTAAATTTTCTTTTTCCTGGTCGAAGGATTTCAACTTCATTTTGCTGGTTTTCAACACTTTGATCAAGTAGTACCACCCGCTGGAATAAATGGGTTTCGAAACCTGACCCGCCTTCATTTTGAACATCACATTTTCAATTTCATCCCCTAATAGTCCGGGATACAAAGTAGTGGGTACTTCCCCGCCACGTTGAAAGGTTTGCACATCCAGAGAATACTTTCTGGCCATCTCACCAAAATCGGCACCGTGCTTGATGGCATTGTAAAGAGAATCGGCCATGTGTTTCGAACTTAATCGGATGTAAGCAATTCTTACTCCATGATCGCTCCGTTTGTACAGCGCGCGAATTTCTTCTTCTTTGACGACGGCAGGTTTGGCCATTACTTTGTGGTAGAGGGCTCCATCCATGCTGGTCATCGCCTGTACTTTTAATCGCTTGAGACCTTCTTCAATGGTACTGTCTTTATCCAGCCCTTCGTCGATTGCTTTGTTCACAAGAAGCAAATCATCCACAAAATTCTGGTCCAAAAACTTCTTCACTCCCTCGGGCGTTATGGATTTACTTGCGGCGAATTCTTTGGATGCACGATAACGATTCATAAAATCCGTTTTGTTGACGGTCAAACCGTTTACATCCACCATGTCACGGTCTTTGTTCTGGATTTCCCGTTTTTGGCAACTAATTGTCACCAACATCAAGGCGGTCAACAGACCTACGAAATACTTCATTGTAACTCCTAACGATTTATGTAAAATGTAGAATATACAGATTTCACACGAAGAAACCTATTTTTTCTTGCCGGTCAAACAGGAGGTATGGCATTTTCCAACCTATGAATGTTTTCGCGCATACCTATGCTGGCAAAGGGTGTGTATTCGACTTTGTGCGTTAAATTTCTGGAATAATTACATTTGTACCTGCACGCTTCCCCACGGCCGAATGTTCAACACATGCACACAGCCTTTTCCGAAAACCGCTTCCATTCGACGAACGTATTTATCCACCACTTCTTCCGGCAAAAAGACCTGAATGGTACCGGCAAATCCGCCACCGTGTACGCGAGAGGCCCCCTGCCCCACGGATCGAATAAAATCTTCGCTTAAGGCCAATGCCAAACTTATGCCCTGCTCCTGCGCATTTTTTGGGCTGTAAATATTTTGCAGCCATTTAAATGACGAATTGCCGGAATCTTGCAGCAAAGACAAAAACGTTTCGAAGCGGTTTTCTTTCAAAGCCTTCACCTGCTGCATCACCCGTTCGTTTTCGCGAATAAAATGAAAGGCGCGCAGCACGGCACGATCGCCCAGATTTTTACGCAAAGCGGGTAATTTTTCCAGCCAATCGTTCATGTCGATTTCGCGGCATACGGATTTACCTAAGAATCGAGCCACCGCTTTCATTTCTGCCGGGACGGAAGCGTAATCCTCCGTCAGGTCGGCGTGGCTCCCGCCGGTATTTACCACTAACAAGCGATAGCCCTGTGCGGAAAAGTCAAAAGGCACCTGCTCCACCAAAGGCGCAGCGGGATTTTTAAAATCGATGGCAATAATGCCCCCCATAGCGCAGGCCATCTGGTCCATTAAACCGCACGGTTTTCCGAAATACTCATTTTCGGCAAATTGACCGGCCACGGCCACCGGTTGTGCCGGAATTTGTCCCTGATTGTACAAATGGTTAAAAATTGTACCGATCAAAACTTCAATCGCTGCCGAAGAGCTCAAGCCCGAACCGGGCAGCACAGCACTGTGCACAAAGGCTTTAAACCCACCGATCCGGTAACCTTTCTCCCGTAAATAGGCCGCAACGCCCCGAATCAGCGCGCTGGTCGTTCCGATTTCATCTTCTCGTTTGTTCAGCTCGTTCAGATCGACTTCAAAAGGCGAAGCGTAGCCCTCCGAGACCAACACGACAAGCCGATCGTCGCTTTTCTTAACCGCAGCCACCGCATCCAGATTCACACTGGCCGCCAGCACACGGCCGTGATTGTGATCGGTGTGATTTCCGCCGATTTCCGTACGTCCCGGTGTGCTGAACCAATTCTGCGCTTTACAGCCAAAATGCCGGTAAAAGCTTCTGGCAATAGTTTCGTAACGATGCTTTTGATGCTCAATTCGGGAAGAATCATCTTCGTACAAGCGTGCGAAAGGTACAATCATGGCGGGCCTCATTTAACAAACTAAAATTCACTACGTGCCGCTTACCGTGCCCGGTAGAAGAAAAAGCGGCAAGATGAAGCCATCCTGCCGCTGCAATTTTTACCAGAATACCGTGTACAAAACGGCTAAAATGATCAAAATGGCATACGAGCTAATATTAAAGGCCGAATCGGTAAAAAAGGTGGCATTGGTCAAAGGAATGCCTTTGGGATCGTCCACATCCGGAGAAGTTGTCAAACTTACCCCCATAATAATGGCCATGGTAATGATCATCGTGTAAAACATCTGATCCATCCACGGAAGGTCAATAAAAGGCAGTTTCAGGACAAATGCCACTACAATAGAGAGAGTTACCCCGACAATGGCCCCCCTGTTGGTTGTTTTTTTCCAGAACAATCCCATTAAAAACACAGCCAAAATTCCCGGGCTTACCAGACCGGTGTATTCCTGAATGTACTGAAACATCTGCGGAATATTCCCCAGAACCGGGGCCATGACAATGGCGATAATTAAAGCAATAGCCGCCGTCAAACGTCCCACAAACACCAGTTGGTGCTCTGTCGCATCCTTTTTGATGTAAGGTTTGAAAATATCCATCGTAAAAATGGTGGAAGTAGAATTAAGCATGGAAGCCAACGAAGAAACAATGGCGGCCGTTAACGCGGCCAGTACCAGACCTTTTAATCCGATGGGAATAAATTGGCTGATTAGCCAGGGGTAAGCTTTATCGTAGTTGATTCCGCCGCCCACTTTCAGAAAGGCTTCTTTTACCCCCGGAATTACCGTTGTACCCGCAGGCTGGGTAAAAAGAACGTAGGCAATAATTCCCGGAATCAACACAATAATCGGAATGATAAGTTTCAAAAATCCGGCAAAGGCCAATCCGCGTTGCGCTTCACGCAGCGATTTTGCAGCCAGGGCGCGTTGAATAATGTATTGGTTAAAGCCCCAATAATACAAATTGGCCACCCACATTCCGCCAATCAGCACGGCAATTCCCGGTAAATTAAAATATTGGGGATTGTCTCGACTGAGAATCATGTGAAAATGATCGCCGGCATGTTTGTAGATGTGTTCAAAACCGTGAATAATGCCGCCTTCGGGGGTAACCGCATTTAAAGCCACAAGCGTGGTGAGCAAGCCACCGATTACCAACAAGGCCACCTGCACCACGTCGGTCCAGGCCACGGCCGAAAGTCCTCCGTAAAGCGAATAGGCAGCAGCAATAAAGGCCAGGAATAAAATCGCGTAAATGATCAAATGGCCGTCTCCGTTACCCACGATCGTATCGATGGCTTTTCCCCCAAGGAAAAGCACTGAGGTCAGGTTAACAAAAATAAACAGCGCAATCCAGAATACGGCAAGGATGGTTTTAAGATCGGTACTGAACCGTTTTTCGATGAATTCGGGAATGGTGTACAATTGCTTTTCAATAAAAATAGGCAGGAAGAATTTTCCTACAATAAGCAATGTTGCGGCGGCCATCCACTCATAAGAGGCAATGGCCAAACCGATGGCAAAGCCGGAACCCGACATGCCGATAAATTGTTCCGCAGAAATATTGGCCGCAATTAGCGAGGATCCGATTGCCCACCAGGGTAAGGCTTTACTGGCCAGGAAGTAATCCTGAGAGTTTTTTTCCTCTCCCTTCTTGGTGCGCGAAACCCAAAGGCCGAGAATAACGATACCGACGATGTAGCCAAAAAAGACTACGTAGTCCATTACATCAAAACGCATAGCTACTCCATTGTTTAATGAACATTTGGTTACTCGGACGACTTTGACCCCCGCAATCAAAGCCTAAGACTTATTTAAAAAGGACGACATGGGGCACTTGCCGCTGTGGAGCGCCAGCGGACAGCGGTCAAGTGCACCCAATTGTTATGCAAATATTTCCTTATCTAAACATTTATCTATTAAAATATCTAATGAATTAAAACCCAAATACCACAACCCTGCCGCTAATTTTAAAGGACAAATATCATTTTTAGTGGCTCTCTTAATAAAAATCTCTTTAATCTTTTCTAAATCTTTACTTCCAATATTGAGTTTTTCAGAAATTGTAAAAATCCAAGTATCAATTGGAAAAGCAAATTTATAATTATAATCTTGTAATTTTATTTCAGGGTTTAAGAGCATAATATCCCGTATA
>CAYXUS010000234.1:0-31005 GCA_964468415.1 uncultured Caldithrix sp. | reverse complement strand
AACAACCAAACATTTAATCCGGGTATGAATCAGGTGAAATGGAATGCAACGAATGACGCCAACCAGACGGTTTCCAGCGGAACCTATGTGTATCGTTTGGTCGGACAAAAACATTCCAAGATCGGAAAGATGATTTATCTGCGCTAAGCATGCTTAATAACGAGTCGAAATAAAAAGCGGGAGAAAATCTCCCGCTTTTTTTATTGTCCTAATCGGTGAGTTTGTCTTTATTTTAGCTTAATCATCTTTTGCGTGCGCACAAAACGTATTTGCCGGCTGGCGGGGGTGCGTACGGTGAAATTCAGGAAATAAATTCCCGAAGCCAATTCCAGCCCTTGCTGGTTTCTGCCGTTCCAAACCGTCCGATGCACGCCACTGTTTAATAGTTTGTCGTTAAACAAAGTAGCAACCTTTTGCCCCAAAACATTGTAAACTTCCAGACGTACCACGGCCGGTTCTTTTAAACCGAAGATAATAGTCGTTGTGGGATTAAAGGGATTGGGATAATTGGGACGCAGGTAAAACCGTGCGGGAATTTTGGGCGCATCGGATCGATCGAATCCGGAGACCACGTGCAAATGCAGGGTATCTTGCAAGCCCGTATGCTGTACATTTGCCAGAGGCTGATTCCAAAGGAGGTAGGTGCTTTCCGAATATTGGGCCGGTGCGTCCCAAACCATGAGTACCCCCTCGTGGGTAACCGTCAAAAGGTCCAGGTCGCCGTCGCCGTCAATATCGTCGATAACCGGTGATTGGGCATTAACCCGATCGTTGTTCGTGAAAATGGGAAAGCCTGCTACCTCTTCGCCGTTGTCGGTACGTAGTGCATGAAGGTAACCATCGGTGTCCAGAATAATGAGTTCCTGAATTCCATCTTGATTTACGTCGCCGACTACCGGGCTGTTGTAAGGGGAAAGATTTTCCCGATCGCTTTCGTAAAATCCTTCGCCATTAAAAAAGGCTTTGGGCCAGCCGGGCGCATGACTGCCATCTCCTTTAAAGATGTAAATGCTGTCACGACCCACGTAAATGATCTCAAGGTCTGGTGTGCCATCCACATTGGCCAAAATAGCCGGCGAACTATGTCCGTAAGGATCGGTAACCCGGCACGGCTTGCCTCCCTCCCAGCCCGGCAGGGGCTGACCCTGAGCATTTAAAACAAAGAGCAGGTCGGACTTAACCGAGGGCACAACAATTTCCAATTGCCCGTCCAGATTGATGTCGCCCACGCTGGTCGGTGCCATTAAATAGCCCGAAAGAGTTTGCGTCCATACCGGTTCCGAAGTACTGTCCGGTTTAAAACAAAACACTTTGCTGCGCAAAGTGGGCACAATTACCGAAAGCGTTCCGTTGCCCTCCAGATCGGCCACGGCCAGATTGCCCAAAGAAAGCTTGTCGTTCTCGAAAACGTATCCTTCTGCGGGCCAGGTTTTTAAGTGCGTTAGGATGCCGCTGCTGTCGGTTAAAATAAACAGGCGGCTTTCCTTCGGAGGCTCGGGAGCATTTCCTGCATGGGTCAGTATTAATATCTCGTCATGTCCGTCGTGATTTAAATCGGCCAGAACCACCGGTGACGGTGCATTGTAGCCAAGTTCGTATTTCATTAATATGTGTCCGGTCTGCGAATCGATGACGTACACATTGTTTTCGGCCTGTCCTTCTTTAAAGCTGGAAACGACGATTTCTTTACGTGCATCGCCGGTTACATTGCCCACGGCAGGAAAAGTTAAATCGCCAACCATGCCGGGTGTTCCGAAAAGCAGTTTTCCTTTGGGAGTGTAAACGTGTAATTGGCCGTTTCCGCCGCTTGCCACGAGCTCCTTTATCCCGTCTCCGTCAAAGTCGTAGCAGGTAACTCCACTGACTTCGGAACCAATGGCTTTTACATTGGGACGCACGGGGAAGCCCTGCTGGTAGGGCAAAGCGGCCCAGGCGCGAATTGTGTCGCTACCGGCGCTAATATTACCCGACGAATCCACCGCACGAATCAGGTAGTAGTAGCTTTGACCGCTCTGAACATCGCTGTCGATGAAATATCCGGCCAGAGGAACAGGTGTCGATGTGATTTTTTCAAAATCCGAACGGATGTTTTGTGCCCGGTAAATGTAATAACCCAAAATATCGGAACTTTCCGAAGCCGGCCAGGAAAGCAGAATGCCATTTTCGTTGTTTGTCTGAAAGTGCAAGTCTGCCGGGGGGGCGGGTTGAACGAGGTCGATGGGAAAGCTCCATTGCAAGCCCGAACGGTCGCGGAACGTTACGAGAAAACGGCAGCTGTCAAGGGGCTGATGCAGTTCTACACTAAAATTATCCGAAAAGGCAGCGGTCTCGCCGGGGGCCAGCGCAGGCAAGTAAAGGCTGTCGTTGTGTATTTTGTTCAGGGAGTCGCCGGGTAAAAGGGAAAGCCGGGCAACAATTTCATTGGCTGTGCCCCGACCGATATTTTGAATGGTCGGCAAGAGAAGTGTTACATTCTGATTTCCTGCAAGAGAGCCCCATTCCTGCGCGGCAATAATCAGATGCGGAACAAACACGCTAAATTCGACATGACTCCTTACGCTAATGTCGGACGGAGTGCTCAACATGACGGGAATGGTTAAAGTGGTGTCGGAAGCAATGCCTTGAACAATTTGGCAAGAGATGGGGCCTGCGGTAAAGCTTTCGCCCGGATTCAAGGCTTTGTCCAGGACGAATGTCGTGTCGCCTAAGCTGTAAAGAGAAGAAGTGTCATGCAGAGAGATAACGGTTTCTTCCTGAATGGGAACGCTTCCGGTGTTTTGCCAGGTTACGAACAAATTGAATTGTTCACCGGGTTCGCACCGGTTATTTCCGTTGCCTTGTACTTCTTCGAAGCGGAAGTTACTTAACCGGGCGGCAAATCCGTCTTCCGGGATTAACGAAATGGTCTCTTGCCGGGGGCGAAAATTGCGGGCCCAGACGGTCAGGGTTACGTCGTCCTGATTTAGGCCGGTCACGTCAAACCGGGCCGTTCCGCTGGCATCGGTACGTTTGATACGGTACACCCGATCTTTTTTGTACAGCACCACGTAAGCATTGGGTACGGGTGCCGAAGCCGAATCGTCTTTTTGCACGGTAACACGCAGGACGCGGGAATGCGGTTCGGTCAGGAAGGTTTTCGTGTATTTCAACAAGGCCGGTTTGGCCGTCCAGATGGGCATTTCCGGATCGCCGAGAACAATGGTGGAAAAGACGATGATGCGTGAGGGCCCCTCAAAATTCAAATAATTCAAATAGGGCAGGCGCGAAAGGTAGTGCGCCTCGGACAAATGGTAGTATTCCTTATTAAAGGCCAAATTAAAAAATTCTTTTTCCAGATAAATTCCGCTAAAAGGATATTCCCAACTGGAATTGCCGATGTACGCCACACCGCCACCGTGTCGGCTAAGCATCCAGTCTTCTCCGAAGCAACGCTTGGTAATATCGTTGGTGTAGCAACTGGCCATGTACCAAATTCCGGGGTCGGGTGTGGTTAGTTCGGCAAGGTGATAGTTGTACAAATCGGAGCCGGAAGCGCCGGGGCGGTAGGTGTAGTAAATACCGTGCCCTTCGGAAAAAATTATGCCATAGCTCCGGTTCAGGGCATCAAGTGGCACCTGCACGTTGCTGCCAATGTCATCCGTTTGCGTAAGGAGTGTACGCTTAAAAGAAGGATTAATCACCGGATCGATGTTTTTCATGATCAAATCGCGGCTGTCGTTTACCTTGGAAAGGTTGGCGGCAAAGTACAAAACGTTGCTCGGGAAATCAGCCATTTTTACCGAGTCCAATTTTTCGTAACGAAACAGCTTTGAAATAAACAGATGGATTTCGCGGGCATTGCTAATCGGGATGCGCCCCACGTACACTTCCGGGTAGCCTTCTACCTCGTCTTTGGCCTGGCCAAAGGTGTTGTTTTGATTGGCATTCCACGAACCGTCCAGATCCGAAAAGTAGTAATCTGCGGCAAACGAGAAATTTCCGGTGTAAATCATTCGGGTGGGGATCAATGGAGTATCGCCGGCCAAGAGTACGTACTTGGTGCCCCGTTTTTGGTAAGACCAGCGGATGAAATTGCGCATCCGTTCGGCGTCATCCACACCGCGAAAGTTCTGGCGAATCCAGGAAAGCGTGCGAATGACGGTAGGAACACCGCGTTGTGTTTTCCATTCGGCCAAAGGCTGCAAAGCCTCCTGTAAGGAATCGAGAGCAATAATCACGTAACGGTCAATCAATCCGCTGGAAAGCAAGTCCGGGTCGATGGCATCGGTAGGGGGGGGCAGTGGCAGTGAGGCAGCCACTCCGTTGATGGCAGAAAAGCCCGTTGGATTTACGCGTTGATCTTCCGGGGCAAAGGGTTGCACCGCGGGACGATCGGATTGCCCGGTGGAATAAACCAATTCCAGATGTTTGGTGAACAACAATTTCTTTTGTGCGGGAAGATATTGCACAGGCCAGATGGCAAAATGGGCAATGGGGTGACCGTTAAAGTGTTGCACGCCTAAAAATTTTACCACATTTCGGGGATAGGGGGTGTGACTGTGGTAAATTTGGGGGTCGGGTGCCACAACTTCTTTTTCGGAAAATTGGGACCACGGATTTTGCCGGGGGGCGATGTTAAACGTTCCCTTCCACTCTGTTTGCTGCAGGTTGCGAATCTTAAACGAAGCAATACGTTCACCGGGGCGGAGAACAATGGAATAGACGTAAACGGGCAGTGCCGGAGCGCCGGGTTGTACGTAAAGTTCGGAAGTAGCAGACAAACCGGCATATTCGATACGATCGAAATTTCCGTTTTTTTGAATAATAACCTTCTGAGGCTGGTGATCGATGGAAATGGTTTGAGCCGTTACCAATGTAACCCCAATAAGTAACAAAAATAAAAGACGTCGCATAAATTTCACCTTTGTTTTTGACCGAATTACAAATTACGGGAATGGGAAGAAGATTCGTTGATGTAAATCAATTTCAAGCAATATGGATCGCTCCCAGACAAATAAAATGGACAATACCTTTATTCCGTTAAATAGTCGTCCAGAGACACCGGACGATCGTTCACAAAATCGTAAAACGTTTTGCGTTTGATGTCGGCCAGCAGCAATTTGTACGAAATAAGCGCATTTAGCCGGGAATTGTAGGCCTGGCTCAACCGGTTACGATCCAGTGCCAGCGACTGGCTGCTGATATCTCCGTTGGCAAACCGTTTCTTGCTGATGGCAAAGCTTTTTTCGGCCACTTCCACATTCTTTTCCAATAATTGTAAACGCTTTAAACTGGTTTGTAATTCCATGACCGTATTGCGAATATCCCGAATAATAGTAATGCGCTGATTATCCAGAGAAAGTTCCATTTTTTTTAACCGGGCGCGGGCCGCCAATACCTGATTTTTGTTGACGCCCCAGTCCCAGAGAGGAATGTTGATGGTTAGCGAAATTCCCCGGTTTCCCGGGCGCCGCTTCAATTCTTCCCAGGCATTGGAAAAAGTGGTTTGCAGGGCGTAGTCACGAGGGTCTTGTTTGACCCCGATGAAATCATAATAAGCGGAAATTTTCCCCGTGATCATGTGCTGAACTTTTAGCTGGGCGATGTTTAATTTTTGTTGTTCGATGGAGATTTTTTGTTCCTGTAATTCCAGACGGTTCTTCAAACCGTTTTCGATAGCGGTGTTCAGGTTCACATGCACAACGGGGTAGCTCAAGTCGGTATTTACCACCAGCGAATCTTCCAGAGGCAAGCCAAGCAGTTGTTTTAGTGCGTCGGCGCTGGAAAGGTATTCCACATGCGACAAATCGTAATTATTGCGGGCCTGGCCCAGGTCCACCTCCATTTGCAGGGCTTCCACCTCGGCAATAACACCGGCTTTAAATTTGTTCATGGCCAGTTGGTAGGCATCTTTTTGCTGTTGCAGAGTTTGATAGGCAATGCGTTCCCGTTCGATGGCCTGGTACAAATTGTAAAAGGTTTGCGCCACCTGGTATTCCAGATCCAGTTGAGCGCGCAAAAGAGATTTGCGAGAAAGTTTGAAATTAAGCTCGGCCATTTTTAAGGCGGCTTTTAATTGATTGTAAGCGTAAAAAGCTTCGATGGGTTGTTCAAAGCCGACGCGCGTATTCAGGCGAAACGATTGTTCGTGACGAAAGTAATCTTGCACGTGGTAAATGCCGCTGGCCAAATAGATGCTGCCATTTGTGGGCAAAGGTTGCGAAATAACCAGATTCCCGGAGAATTGGGACTGCTTCAGGGGAAAGTAATGGAGCCCCGTGCTATCGACCAAACTGCTGATCGTTTCACTGTAATTGGGAACTTCGGCCATGAAATTAATTTGCGTCTTAAAACGGTTCCGGGCAGAAATAAGTTCGTACCGGGCAATTTTGTAATCTTGCAACAGACTGCGCATCTGGTAACTTTTTTCCCGTGCAATTTGCTGACACTTTTTTAAGGTAAGGTGATGAATGTTTTTTGCCGGCAAAGCAAAGGCCAGGGAAAAAACAAAAAGAGCGAAATATTTCATTGTGCGCTCCCACGCTTTTTTGTTGTCTCAGGGTTCAGGGTAACGCCTCAAGATAAGGAAAATAACGGGTACCTTTCAATAAAGAATTTTGCCTCCATTCTGCGCATTCAGGGGCTATGCTATGTTTGTGCCAAGGTTGCATTTAGAGTGAGAAACTTTGTATATTCATTTTTCGCATTAATTGTCCATGCTAACGAGCGGACGGAATAATATCGGTCGAATGAAGGAGTAAGGAAAACGGAGAATAGCTATGAAGACGATTTTGATTCGCGCGGAAGACAAAAACAAATGGGAACGGCGTGCGCCCATTGTGCCGCAGGATTTGAAGAAAATTATTGACGAAACCGGGGTGAAAGCGTTTGTCGAAAAATCGGATAAACGCTTTTTTAAAGAAGAAGAATATGAGAAAGCCGGGGCCGAAATTTGTTCGGGAATGGAAAAAGGTGATATTATTCTGGGAGTGAAAGAGATTCCTGTTGAAAAGATTTTGCCACAAAAGACCTATCTTTTCTTTTCCCACACGATTAAGGGCCAAAAATACAATATGCCGTTGTTGCAAAAAATTTTGGACAGCGGCTCTACCTTGATCGATTACGAAAAAATTACCGATGAAAACGGGCGTCGTCTGGTTTATTTCGGACGTTACGCCGGAGATGCGGGAGCCATCGATATTTTGTGGCTTTTGGGGCAAAATTGGAAAAACCGCGGATGGCACACGCCATTTGCCGAAGTAAAACAAGCCTTGCATTATCACTCCGTAGAAGAAGCTCATCACCATATCCGGGAAATAGGTCAAAAAATTGCCGCGCAAGGCCTGCCCGATGCGTTGCAGCCGCTTGTCTTCGGAATTTTGGGCTATGGCAATGTGTCCAAAGGTGCACAATACATTCTTGAAGCCTTGCCCGTAAAGCGCGTGGAACCCGAGACTCTGAAGAGCCTTTTCGAAAAAAAAGAATACGATCCGCAGGCGATTTACATGGTCGTATTTAAAGAAGAACATCTTGTAGAGCACAAAGAGGGCAAGTCGTTTGATTTGCAGGATTACTACCAGCATCCGGAAAATTATCGTCCCGTTTTTGCCCGGTATTTGCCCTATATTTCGGTATTGATCAATGCGATTTATTGGGAAGAACGTTACCCGCGCTTTGTTACCTGGGAAAATCTGGCCCGCCTGGAAAAAGAAGGCCGTTTGCGTTTACAGGGCATTGCCGACATTAGTTGCGATGTGGGCGGTTCCATTGAGTGCGACGTAAAATGTACCGATTCCGGGCAACCGGCCTATCTGGTACACCCTGCCACGCATTCCATTACCGAAGGTTACCTGGGCGATGGAATCGTTTTGCTGGCGGTCGACAATTTGCCGGCGGAAGTGCCCAACGATTCTTCCACGTTTTTCAGCCATCAGCTTGCGCCATTTGTGCCCGGCATTATTCGTGCCGATCTAAGCAAACCACTGCACGAAAGCGGTTTGCCCGAAGAAATTAAACGGGCGGTTATTGCCTATCACGGGAAATTGACGCCGAGTTTTGAATATTTAAAAGAATTTTTGCAAAAATAAATTTTATTTGTAAACTTTTCGGGAAGAGCGGCATTAAAGAAACACGATCGGATGCGCATTTGGTAGTTAGAGAAACGACGAATATTAAATGAACGAAGAATTGTTAAATATTAACCCGCAGGCGGTAAGCGATTTACTGATCCACTTTTTGTACGAGGAAATCCACAAAGTGGGACTTGCCAGAGCGGTCTTAGGCCTTTCCGGTGGTGTGGATTCCTCGGTAGTGGCTGTACTGGCGGCGCAGGCCCTGGGCGCCGAAAATGTAACCGGCCTGATAATGCCCTATCGTTTGAGCAATCCGGAAAGCCGCGCACATGCGGAGCTTTTAGCGCAAAAAATCGGAATTAATACCGAAGTGCGCGACATTTCTCCCATGGTCGATGCCTTTTTTAAAGATGAACCGGATGCCAGCCCATTGCGGCGGGGCAACAAAATGGCCCGGGAGCGCATGTGCCTTTTATACGATTATTCTGCAAAGCACCATGCCCTGGTTGTGGGCACCAGCAACAAAACCGAATTGCTTTTAGGATACGGGACGATTTTCGGTGATTTGGCCAGTGCCATTAATCCCATTGGCGATTTGTACAAAACCCAGATCTGGCAGCTGGCGCGCTATCTGAAAGTTCCCGACGTGATCATCAACAAGCCTCCCTCCGCCGATTTGTGGGTAGGGCAAACCGATGAGCAGGAATTGGGCTACACCTATCATGAAATCGATCGCCTGATGTATTACATGGTCGATTTACTCTATTCCAATGAAATGTTACTCGATTTGGGCTATTCGCAGAAAACGATCGACGATATTGGTCGGCGCATTCAGCGTAACCAATTCAAGAGAAGGCCGCCTGTCATTGCTAAAATTTCTTATCGCACCATTAATCAGGATTTTCGCTACGCAAGAGATTGGGGCATGTAAGTGGAAGAAATTGAGCAAGGAGCCCTGTATTTAGTGGCTACCCCGATTGGTAATTTGGGCGATATGACCTACCGAGCGGTACACATTTTACAGCATGTGGATGTAATCGCCGCCGAAGATACCCGAACTTCCTCTGTGCTGCTAAATCATTACCAAATTAAAACGCCCATGCGTAGTTACCACAGCTACAACATTCCACGGGAGACCCCCCGGCTCATCGAATTGCTCAAAAACGGACGATCTGTTGCGCTTATTTCCGATGCCGGAACGCCCGGAATTTCCGATCCCGGGTATCATCTGGTTCAGGCTTGCATCCAAAACAATATTCGCGTAATTCCGGTGCCGGGGCCTTCGGCCATAATTGCTGCGCTCATTGCCTCGGGATTGCCCAGTCACCGTTTTGTGTTCGAAGGTTTTTTACCGCAAAAGAAAGGGCGTAAAAAACGCATCGAACAACTGGCCAAAGAAGAGCGCACCATTATTTTGTACGAGTCGCCGCACCGCATTTTGAAGACCGTGCGGGAATTTTACGAGCAAATGGGAGAACGCCCCTGCGTTATGGCCCGGGAACTGACGAAAAAATTCGAGGAGTTTTTTCGCGGAACACTGGGAGAATTGTTAAAATATCTTGAAAGTAAACCAATAAAAGGTGAAATTGTACTTTTGGTACAAGGTTTCAATAAAAAGGACGCGAAGAATGAAATCAAGTAAGGGGCTGTTGCCTGATTGGTTGGTTAATGGGTTTGTTAAGCTGATCACTCCGGCAATTGGGCTGTTTGTAAAGTTGAATTTAAGCCCTAATTTTTTTACGACGCTGGGTTTTTTAATTACCAGTAGTGCTACGGTGGTTCTTTTTATCAATCCCCGGTGGGTGCATTGGTTCGGGCTGCTGGTTTTATTAGGGGGCATTTGCGATGTGATCGACGGGAAACTGGCGCGTTCGTCCGGGCAAAGCTCGAAATTCGGCGCATTGTACGATTCAACTTTGGATCGCTACTCAGAAGTGGTCATGTTTTTTGGTATTGCCGCCTATTACGTGCGCCACGACAGCTACCTGCTTTCGGTCATGACTTTTGCGGCTCTTGGGGGTTCGATGATGGTCAGCTACATTCGTGCCCGTGCCGAGGGGCTGGGCTTAACGGCTAAAGTAGGCTGGATGCAACGGGCCGAACGGGTGGTTATCATTGGCGGCGCAGCTTTGCTCAACATTACCTTGTTTAAGATTAGCATTTTTCATGTGCAAGATTATTCGGTTACCTTGTTAGACGTTGCCATCTGGGGAGTGGCTATTTTTGCCAATATTACCGCTTTGCAACGCCTGCTGTACGTTCATAAAAATAGTGATTCGCAAGTATCAAAGGAGGAAATATGATAGAACAACTTAAAGATCTGAAAATTGCCGAGCCCAAAGGGAAACTCGGCGTTTTAATGCCGGGCATGGGCGCGGTTTCTACCACTTTTATTGCCGGCGTAATTGCCGTCCGCAAAGGACTCGCCAAACCGTTCGGTTCGCTAACACAAATGCAGCACATTCGCCTGGGGCGGCGCGACGAACATCGCAACCCCTTAATCAAAGAACTGGTGCCTCTGGCAGAATTAGACCAGCTTTGCTTTGGCGGCTGGGACATCTTTGAAGATGATGCCTATCAGGCAGCTTTAAAAGCGGGCGTGTTGGAGAAAGAATTGCTGGATCAGGTTAAGGACGAATTGCAGCAAATTAAGCCCATGAAAGCCGTTTTCAACAAAAAATACGTAAAAAAGCTGGACGGCCCTCATGTGAAAAAGGCCAACAACTGGTACGAATACTACGAAATGGTGCGGGACGACATTCGTAATTTCAAAGAAAAGAATGGTGTGGATCGCATGGTCATGATCTGGACGGGCAGCACCGAAGTGTACATGAAAGAAAGCGCCGTGCATCAGTCCAAGGCAGCATTCGAGAAGGCCATGAAGGAAAATCATCCCGACATCGCTCCCAGCATGATTTATGCCTGGGCGGCCATTGCCGAAGGAATGCCTTATGTAAACGGCGCTCCCAATTTAACGGCCGATATTCCGGCAATGCTGGAATTTGCCAAAGAAACCGGCGCCCCGCTGGCCGGTAAAGATTTTAAAACCGGGCAAACGCTGATGAAAACCATTATTGCACCCGGTTTGAAGGCCCGCATGCTGGGTGTGGAAGGCTGGTTCTCTACGAATATTCTGGGTAACCGTGACGGTGAAGTGCTGGACGATCCGGAATCGTTCAAGACCAAAGAAGAGAGTAAACTTTCGGTACTCGATCAGATCTTGCAACCGGAACTTTACCCTGAACTGTACAAAGATTTGTACCACAAAGTACGCATTAATTATTACCCGCCTCGTAAAGATAACAAAGAAGGCTGGGACAACATCGATATTTACGGCTGGCTGGGTTATCCCATGCAAATTAAAATCGATTTTTTGTGCCGTGACAGCATCCTGGCGGCTCCGATTGTTCTGGATTTGGCCTTGTTTATGGACTTGGCCAAACGCTCCGGTTTTCACGGCATTCAGGAATGGCTCTCTTTTTACTTTAAGAGCCCCATTCATGCTCCGAACCTCTATCCCGAACACGATCTGTTCATTCAATTGATGAAACTTAAAAACACCTTGCGAGTGATGTCCGGGGAAAAGGAAATTACCCATCTGGGTCTTGAATATTACATGCAATAAATGCATATGGCTTGAGACAACAAAGGTTTCCGCAAACATGCGGAAACCTTTTTCTCTATTTGGCGTAAGCCGTTTTTTCAATTTCATTAACCGGCTAACGGGCAGGTTGTTATCGGTAGGCAGTTAGACCAAGAGGAACGGTTTAATCGAATTTTATGAAGGTAACGGACGAGACAAAAAGCAGTGGCACGTTAAAGCAGGTCCTTAAAACTTCCTTCCCTGCGGTCATCGATCTTTCTTCGCAGACTATTACCTGGCTTATTGAAGCTATTTTTTTGGGGCAGCTTTCGGCATTGGCATTGGCCGGTGTGGGCATTGCGCAACAATTTATTGTGTTGACGTTTAGCATTTTGCTTACTTTTGTGGTGGGAAGCTCGGTGATTATTGTACGCTATTTGGGAGCAAAGGATGAATGGAATGCCAACCATATTTTGGGGCAGGCCTTTTTAATCGGATTTATTCTTTCGATTTTTATCGGCCTGTTCTGGTATTTTGTTGTTCCCCTGTTAATGCACTTAATTAAAGAAAACGGGAATCAGGCAAAAATTTACGGTGTCACTTACATTCGTACGGTTTCCTATTTTGCCCCGTTGATTATTACCAATTTTATTGCCATGGGAATCTTACGCGGTGTGGGGGATACCCTGCTTACCATGACCATAAATTTGGTAGTGAACGGGTTGAATTTGGTGCTGGACGTGCTGCTGATTTTCGGTTTGTTTGGCTTCCCCAGGCTGGAAACATTTGGTGCCGGTTTGGCGGTAGGCATTGCCCAAACGGTCGGCTTTGTTATTACTATGTATTTTTTACGTTCGCGCAAGGCCAGTTTGTTTTTACCCATTTCCGAAATAACCACTCCGCATTGGGCTACCTTTAAAAAGCTTTTTAAATTGGGTATTCCGACCACAGTGGAACAATTGGTCTGGTCTTCCGGGCAAATAATTATTAGCTTTTTTGCCGCACGCATTAATGTGACGGCCTTGGCTGTGCATCAAGTTTTGGTGCGCATTCAATCGGTACTGTCGATGGTGAACTGGGGCTTTTCTATTTCGGGCATGACTCTGGTGGGCAAAAATATCGGAGCCGAAAATTACACCGAAGCCAAAAAGAGCGGCAAATTGGTTGCCCGGGTTTCCTGGATTAATGCGGTGGTGGTCGGAGTGTTGTTGTACGTGTTTTCCACCGAGGTCATGTCGGTTTTTACCAAAGACCCGCAGGTGATTGCGATGGGCAAGAGTTTAATGCTGGTGTTTGTTATTCTGCAGGTACCCAAGGCATTAAACACTGCGTACTCAGGCAACCTGCGCGGCTGTGCCGATTTAAACTGGCTGATGTGGCTGGCCATCGGTTCAGTCATCCTGAACGAAATTATCGGGGCCTACGTTCTTTCCTTTGCCTTTGGGCTGGGCCTGATGGGATTGTGGCTCATTCAGATTCTGGACGAAAGCGAACGTTTAACGCTGAACATCTGGCGGTTTAACAAAGGAAACTGGAAGAAAATTTGATGAACAACAAACGTTTTATTTCTTTCGAAGGGCTGGACTATTCCGGGAAGTCGACCCAAATTGCTTTATTGAGAGACTTTCTGGAAAAAAACGGGCATCAGGTGTACACCATGCGTGAGCCCGGCGGCACTTCTATTTCCGAAAAGATTCGTGAAATTTTGTTGGACAAAAAGAACAGCAACATGACGGAGCGTTGCGAGATTTTTTTGTACAGTGCGGCGCGTGTGCAACTGGTAGAGGAACGAATTTTCCCTTTGTTAAACGATGGCTATTTTGTCGTGGCCGATCGTTTTGTCGATTCGACCACTGCCTACCAGGGGTATGGCCGCCGGTTAGATTTGCAAATGGTGCAGGCCATTAATCAGGCGGCAACCTTTGGGCTTTTGCCTTCGGTTACGTTTTACCTGCGTCTCCTGCCGGAACAAATGTACGAGCGGGCGCCCCAAAGCGGGCGTGCTCCCGATCGGCTGGAGACAGCCGGGGCCGAATTTTACCGTCGTGTGTTTCAAGGATATGAGAAACTCGCCGAAAATAATCCACAGCGCTTTGTGGTTATTGATGCCACGCAAAGTATTGAACATATCCATCAACAAATCGTTGAAGTCGTTAAAAAAAAGATATTAGGTGAACCATGAGACAACACAAAAAATCTTTTCTCTGGATTTTAATCGTTCTCTTTTCATTGGGCCTGCCCCTTGCACCGACCGTTGCCGATCAAAAAGAAGACAAAGACTATTACGACCGGTTAAAACGTGGCTGGGATTATTTGCAACGTACCTACGAGTTGATCAATCGCTATTACGTGGATGAGGTGGATCCCTATCCTTTGCTCAAGGCCGGCATCGAGGGCATGCTGGATAAGTTAGACCCTTACACGGTTTTTATTGAACGCCAGGGAGAAAATCGGTTACGCCTGATAACGACGGGACGCTATGGCGGCGTGGGGATGGAAGTAGGCCTGCGCAACAAAAAGGTAACGGTTATTGCGCCCATCGAAAATTCACCGGCTTCGCGCAGTGGCATTCAGGCCGGTGACATTATTCTAAAGATTAACGGTAAAGATATTACCGGCTGGTCACTGGACAAAGTTTCCAATACCTTACGCGGCAAAGTAGGGACTAAAGTTAGCTTGCTTATTCAACGGCCGGGATTGAGTGCTCCGTTTGAGGTGGAGTTAACCCGGGCCGAAATTGTGATCAAAGATGTGGGCTATTCAGGCTTTCTGGACAAGGGAATTGGCTACGTTAGTTTGAAAGGCTTTACCGAAAAGGCTCCTGACGAGTTAAAGATGGCCCTGCGCGAACTGCGCCGGAAGGCCGATTTAAAAGGTTTGGTGCTCGATTTGCGGGGCAATCCCGGAGGCTTACTGGAATCGGCTGTGGAAATCGTTAACATTTTCGTTCCCAAAAATGTGCTGGTCGTGTACACCAAAGGCTACCGCGAAAAAGAATATCGCTTTTACACGCAGGACGACCCCCTGTTGCCCGACGTGCCGCTGGTGGTTTTGGTCAACGGCGGTAGTGCCAGCGCTTCGGAAATTGTGACCGGCGCGCTGCAAGATTTGGATCGTGCGGTTATTGTGGGCCAGCCTACTTTTGGCAAAGGTTTGGTACAAAAGGTATTTAACATCGATAAACTGAATGACGTAAAGTTGAAGATTACCACTGCGCGCTACTACATCCCCAGCGGGCGTTGCATCCAAAAACGTGATTACGCAGCACACAACGATGTAATTGTTGCCGATTCGTCCGACAGCGTACGCCATGCGCGGGTGTTTACAACGAAAAACGGACGCCCGGTACACGATCGGGGTGGGATTGAACCGGATGTGCCGGTTAAAGGCGATAGCCTGAGTGCCGTGGCGGTTACTTTGATTCGTAAAAATTTGCTGTTCGATTTTGCTGTTCGCTATCATCAAAAGCATCCCGAATGGAACGACAGCACGTTTACCCTTACACCGTCCGTTAAAAACGACTTTTTGCAGTATTTGCAAGACAAAAAGTTCCATTTTGAAATTGAGGGCGAACGTGTGCTGGCGAATTTGAAGAAATTGGTTAAAGAGCACCATTACGATTCCGGCATTTTAAACTTGATCGATCAATTGCAGGCAAAGCTGGAAGCGAACAAAGACATTGAGTTCAAACGAAACGAAGGCCAGATATTCGAGCTTTTGCGTCTGGAATTGGCCGAGAAGTATTTTGGCCCCACTATGCGCGCCAAACTGGCCCTGGAAGATGACCCTCAGGCCGAGAAGGCTTTACAAATTTTACACGATCTGAAAAGTTACCGAAGCATTCTTGCCGGTCCCGCAAAAGGCAAAAAAGCGGGGGCCAAATAAGGCGGCGCTTCGCACCCGATTGAAATCGGGTGCGTGAGGTCCCTCCTGCGCAAAAGCGCGGAGACTAAAAACAGATTGTGGCCGGGAAACCGTTTAAACGGTTCCCCACTCTTTTCAATTCACGCAATTTCCGATCAGGCTTACAGGCGCGACAGGAAACGATCCAGATGATTGGCAAAATTTTGCCGGTCGCGCAGGCTGGGTGAAGGTGGCCCGCCAATGTCAATGCCGTTGCCGCGCAACTCTTCTTTAAAATTCCTGAACGAAAGCGCCTCGCCAATATTTTGGGGCGTTAACCATTTACCCCGCGTAGTCAGCACCAGGCCCCCTTTGGAAATGACCCGGGCGGCAAAAGGTACGTCATCGGTAATTACGAGTTCTCCGGAATGCACCCTTTCGGCAATAAAAGCATCGGCCACGTCAGCACCGCCGGGCACCAAAATACTTTTGACGAAAGGCGAAGACGGAACATGCAAGGGCCGGTTGGCCACAAGCGTTAAAGGGATGTGGGTGCGCATGGCCGCCTTGAACAAGATGTTTTTAATCGCTTTTGGACAAGAATCGGCATCTACCCAGATGTGCATGGTGCTTCCTACCTGAAGAATGATTTTCGGAAGAGCAGTTTAAAAAAATTGCCGGTTCGGAGCAAACCAAAACGTAAGAAAATTTTCCATTCGTTTTTTTGGCGTTTATTTATTATTTTTGGCAGGTCAGCCGGAAAAATCGGTTGAGGAATTTTGACGAAGCGCCATCGTTAGCAAATGAGCAAAGGAATGATTTATTAAGGCAAAGACGGTAATGCAGGTCGAAGAAATTTTTCGCAAAGTGTACAATACGGCCCGACGTTTGGGATACGAAGTTTACGTGGTTGGCGGCTATGTGCGCGATTTGTTATTGGGCAAAAAAGGCAAAGACATCGATTTTGTGGTGGTCGGCGATGCCATGAAGTTTGCCGACGCCCTGAAGCACGATTTGCATTTGCGTACCATTGTGCGTTACCCGCGTTTCGGCACATTCATGGCCCGCTATTACGGCTACCAATTGGAGTTCGTCAACGCCCGGGAAGAATCGTACGATTCCCATTCACGCAAGCCGGTTACCAAACCGGCCGATTTGTATTCCGACTTAAGCCGGCGTGATTTTACGATTAACACGCTGGCCATGCACATCTCTCCCGAAAAATTCGGCGAAATCATCGATGTGTACAACGGGCGGGAAGATTTGCGAAAAGGAATTATTCGAACTCCGTTGGATCCGGTGCAAACTTTTTCCGACGATCCGCTGCGCATGCTTCGGGCCATTCGTTTTGCCACGCAGTTGGGCTTTTCCATTGAACAACACACATTCGAAGCGATTAAAGCCAATGCCCACCGTTTATCCATTATTTCTCAGGAACGCATTACCGATGAGTTTAACAAAATTCTGATGGCCGAAAAGCCTTCGCTGGGGTTAAAGCTTCTGGACGAAAGCGGTTTGTTGCAGGTATTTTTTCCGGAAATGGTACGTTTGAAAGGCGTGGAGCAACGGCAGGGATTCCACCACAAGGATGTGTTTTACCACACGCTGGAAGTGGTGGACAACGTAGCGCAAAAAGGTGCCGATTTAAAACTAAGGCTGGCCGCCCTATTGCACGATATCGGTAAACCGGCCACCAAACGCTTTGACGAAAAAAACGGCTGGACATTTCATGGCCACGAAGTGGTGGGCGAACGCATGGCCGCGCGAATTTTGCGCCGCTTTAAATATCCCAATGAAATCATCCAATACGTGCGCAAACTGGTCAGCCTGCATTTGCGTCCCATGGCCCTGGTGGGCGAAGAAGTAACCGATTCTGCCATCCGCCGGCTCATTTACCTGGCCGGCGATGATCTGGACGATTTGATGACCCTGTGCAAGGCCGACATTACTTCGAAAATCCCTCAAAAAGTTAAACGCTATTTAAAAAATTACGATTATGTTCTTCAGCGTATTAAAGAAGTAGAAGAACGGGATCGGCTGCGTAATTTTCAGCCGCCTGTGGATGGCAACGAAATTATGGAGCGCTTTCATTTGAAACCCGGCCCGCAGGTGGGCAAAATCAAAAAATTTATTCTGGAAGCCATTTTGAACGGAGAAGTTCCGAACGACCATGATGCCTGTATCGAGTACATTCTTCGCCACAAACAGGAATTGCTGAACGAAAAATAGAGTGGACTTTGGCATCTGCTGCGCAGTTTCATCACAATTTAATTGAATTTTTTTATTTCTGCTTTGTATTAAAAGCAACTTTTGCTAAAATTGTACGTTAATCAATAAAATTGAAAATTAAAGGGTGAAATCATGAGCGAATTATTAAACAACAACGATCAGCAAAGCATTTCATTAAATGAAGTGCCTTCCGAACCGCAAAATGAGCAGGAAGAAGTGCTCTCCGAATGGCAAAAAGTCGTTTACATTTTCACCAATCCCGCGCGGGTATTCTATTCCCTGCGGCGCAAACCCACCTGGGTGATCCCTTTTGTGCTTATTTTGATTATGACCGCTCTCTTTAGCGTGGCGACCAAAAATTTGATGCTGGAATACCGCAAAGAGATGATTCTCAATTCAACGACCATTCCCGAAGAACAGAAAGATACCATCCTGGAACGAATGGATTCCATGAGCGCCAAAAGTTACTACATTCAGAGCATTGGCGGTGGTAGCATCGGGCTCATTCTGGTGTATTTGCTGGGGGCCGGTGTGTTCTTTTTTGTCGGGAATTTTATTCTGGGCGGAAAGGCCACCTTCAAACAAATTTTTGCGCTGTATGTTTGGGGTAACATGGTCTCGTTATTGGAACTGCCCCTGAAGGCGGGCCTTGCTTTGCTTAAAGGTTCCGTGCAGGTGAACACCAGTCTGGCGGTTTTAATGGACCCGGAACAAAGCAAGACCGCGCTGTTCCAAATTTTAAACGCGATTGATGTTTTCAATATTTGGCGGGTTATTCTCTGGGGAATGGGATTCGCCATTATCTACAAGTTTAGCGCTAAAAAATCATACATCACGGTAGTGTCCATCTACGTTTTTTACGTGTTGTTAAGCATTGGTTTGTCACGATTGTTTATTTTTTAAATTGAGGAGTGCAGGAATGAGGCACGCGAATTTACGCGCCGGAATGTTGTGGATTTTATTCATTTTGTTTGGAGCTTTTCAGGGAGCAAACGCTCAAGCACCTGCTGCAAACGACAGCACGGTGTTAACTTTGGAACAGTGCATCCGCATGGCCCTGAGGAACAACTACCAAATTCGAAATTCTTACTACATGAAAAAATCCGCAGATTACGATGTGCTCAAAAGCTATCAGGGTATTTTACCGACCATTACGGTTACGGCAGGCAAGGGACGCATTGAAAATGGACCGTCGGAATATTTGAGCAACGAGCCGGTAGGCATTGATAACGAAGGCAACGTTATTTACGAGCAACGTACCCGTAAATTACCGAGCACCACACGCAATTCGAATTCGGCCGGACTTTCGGTTAGCCAGACTCTGTTCGACGGGGGAATTTGGTGGAACCAGATCCGTAAAAGCAAAGCTGACGCCTACAGCTCGGAGTATCAGTACGAAAGCGACCGCAATTCCATTATTTTGCAGGTGCAGCAGGCCTATTTCGATTTGATTAAGCAAACCAAACTGTTAGAAGTGTACGATCTGGCCGTGCAACGCAGCAGGGCGCAGTTAGATCGGGCACAAAGCATGTACCAGCTGGGTGCCACGGCCCGTCTGGATGTGTTCCGGGCCAAGGTGAATCTGGGCAACGATCGCATTAACTATTTAAACCAGAAAAATGTGGTGGAAGAGGCGCGTAAAAAGCTCAATTTGCTGTTAGGGCGCGATCCGCTAACGCCCGTTGCCGTGAAAACGGAAGTGCACATTAACCGCGATTTGCCGGAACTGGACGAACTGATTGCTACGGCCATGAAAAGCCAGCCACTGTTGAAAAAAGAGATGATGGATTTAAAGGCGCGCAGCCTGTCGGTAAAAATGGCCAAAGGGCTCAATTTTCCCCGGGTCTCACTTTACCTGAATTACGACCGCTTCCACGAAAACGCGATCAAGGTTTTTTCCGATTACGACCAGAACTACCAACTGCGCTTCGGCTTGAACGTGTCTTTTAATTTGTTTAACGGGTTTTCCGATTACGCCAATATTCAAAAAGCGGAAATCGGGCGCAAAATGGCAATGGAAGCCCTGGAAGACTACAAACGCACCTTAAAATCGCAAATTCACCAGACCTACATGAAGTACAAATCGACTCTGGAAATGATCAAAATTAACAAAGAGAATCTGGAAGCGGCCAAAGAAGAATACCGCTTGGCACAAGAACGCTACCAGATCGGGGCGGGTACGGCACTGGATGTACGCGATTCGCAGGTAAATTTGACCCGTGCCGAAGAAACTCTGGTTTCCACGGAATATCAGGCGCAATTGCTGTTAGCCCAGTTGGACAATCAATTGGGGCTTACCTATGCCAAAGTCAAAGAAAAAATAGATCGGTAATTTAAAAAAGGGCAAGGGAAACACTTGCACGAGTTACGGGAGAGACAAGAATGAAAAAATACATCATTATTGGCGCAATTGTGTTGTTGCTGGGGATCATCATTGTGGCCAACATCCTTAAAAAGGACAAAGGCATTGAAGTTACCACGGAAAAGGTGAAGTACGGAACCGTTCAGCAAAAGGTAACCGGCTCGGGACAAATTAAGCCGGCCGTGGAAGTGAAAGTGAGCGCGCAGGTGGCCGGTAAAATCATCGGCATTTTCGTGAAAGAAGGCGACCACGTCAAAAAAGGCCAACTGCTGGTCGAACTGGATCCGCAAAAATATCAGGCCAGCGTAGAACGCGCCCAGTCTTCGCTTTTAGCTGCAAAGGCAAACGAAAAAAAAGCGCAAAGCGATTTGCAAAGAACCAAGGAACTTTACCGGAAACATCTGGTTTCGGAAGCAGATTTGGAAGCGGCCGAGGCCAGCTACGAAGCAGCCGTGAGCAATCGCTTGCAGGCCGAGGCCTCCTTAAAAGAAGCGCAGGATGCTCTGGACAAAACCAAACTTTACGCCTCCATCGACGGGGTGGTAACCCGGGTGAACAAAGAAGCCGGAGAAATGACCTTAGGTGCCCAGTTTCAGGAAGACGTGATTTTAGTGGTTTCGGATCTTTCGGTAATGGAAGCGGTGGTGGAAGTGGATGAAAACGATGTGATCAACATCCGCAAAGGCGATTCGGCTATTGTGGAGGTGGATGCTTTCCCGGACACAACCTTTAAAGGCGTGGTGACGAAGATCGCGCATTCGGCAATTACCAAAGGACTGGGAACAGCCGAGCAGGTGACCAACTTCGAGGTGACGGTCACTCTGGAAAATCCCGATCCGCGTTTTCGCCCGGGAATGAGCACCACGGTAGATATTTTAACCCGGCGTGCGGATCATGTTTTACGTGTGCCCATTCAGGCGGTGACCGTTCGCTCTGTGGATGAAATTGAAAGAGCCTTGAAAAAGCGAACGGGAAAAGAACCGAACCGCAGCAAAGCAGAAGATGTGACGGATGAAAAGAAAAAAGAATTGAAAGAGGTGGTGTTCATTGTAAAAGAGGGCAAAGCCCTGCTGCGCCCGGTTAAGCTGGGCATTAGCGACGACACGCATTACGCAGTGCTCAGCGGGCTGGAAGAAGGCGATGAGGTAATCACCGGGCCGTTCCGGATTCTAAATAAAACTCTGCGCCACGGACAAGCGGTACGTGTTAAACACACAAAGAGGAAAGAAAAGTAATGTTAATCCGCATCGAGAATTTAAGCAAGGTTTACCAGTTAGGGCAGGTTCAAGTCCACGCGTTAAAAAACATCAATTTGACCATTGAGAAGAACGAATATGTGGGTGTAATGGGCCCCAGCGGTTCCGGTAAATCGACCTTAATGAACATTTTGGGCTGCCTGGACGTTCCCACCAGCGGACGTTACATTTTGAACGATCAGGACGTGAGTAATTTGAGCGATGATGAACTGGCACGTATTCGCAATAAAGAGATCGGGTTTGTCTTTCAAACTTTTAATTTGCTTCCCAGAGCCACGGCCCTGCACAATGTGGAGCTGCCATTAATTTACAACGGGACTCCGCGGGCCAAACGCAAGGAATTGGCCATGCAGGCCCTGGAACGGGTCGGTTTGGCCGATCGGGCATTGCACCGGCCGAATGAGCTTTCCGGTGGGCAGAGACAAAGGGTGGCCATTGCCCGGGCTTTAATCAACAATCCTTCCATCATTCTGGCCGACGAACCTACCGGTAATCTGGATTCCAAAACCGGTGAGGAAATTCTGCAAATTTTCGAAGAATTGAATGCGGCCGGTAATACCATTGTTTTGGTGACCCACGAAGAAGACATCGGGCGCAGGTGCAAACGCCTTATTCGCTTGTTAGACGGGGAAATCATAAAAGACGAAGAGAATTGAGCGATCATGTGGATTACCTTTTCCCGCTTTTCAGAATACGTGGCTATGGCCTGGCAGGCGCTTACCACGCACAAAATGCGTACATTTCTTACCACGCTGGGTATTTTAATCGGCGTCACCACCATTATTACCATCTGGACAACCATCGAAGGACTCAATCAATACGTTTTCGGGCAGCTTTCCAATATCGGGGCTAATACGGTGTACGTCCAAAAATTCCCCTGGGTTATTAAAGGCGATTTCTGGAAATACCGTAACCGCAAAGAAATTACCTACAAAGAATATCAGGCATTAGCCAGGTACAGTACCATCGCCGATCATGTTTCACCGGAAGTCTTTTCCATGCGCGACGTGCGCTACAAAGACAAGAAGTTCAGCAACATGTTTGTCATTGGTACCAATCAGGAATACACGTTTACGGCCAATGTGGCCCCGGCGGTAGGACGCTTTTTAACGGAACTGGATGTACGCAACAAACGGTACGTTTGCGTGTTGGGGCAGGAAGTGGCCAACCATTTGTTCGGAAAAGAGAACCCTTTGGGCAAGCGTATTCGAATTGGCGATTACAAATATCTGGTGGTGGGCATCCTGGAACGCAAAGGGAATTTTTTCGGCCAGAGCATGGACAATTTTATTGTAGTGCCGTTTACGACTTTTCGCCGCATTTACGGCGGACACCGGGGCATGCGGGTGGCCTTGCTGACCAACGATCCCGCCCGGCTGGAAGAAATGAAAGACGAAATTCGCGGTATTTTAAGGCGGGTGCGCAAACTGGGCCCCACCCAGCCGGATGATTTTGCTATTAACCAGCAAGACATGCTTACCGATTTGTACAAAAATTTAACCACAACTCTGTTTGCCATTGTCTTTATTATTGGGGGAATTTCTCTGGTGGTGGGGGGCATTGGCATCATGAACATCATGTTGGTTAGCGTGGCCGAACGCACCAAAGAAATCGGTATTCGCAAAGCCATCGGCGCCAGCCGGAAGAATATTTTGAGTCAGTTTTTGCTGGAATCGGTAGTCATTTCTTCCATCGGAGGGGCCATTGGCATTGTGCTGGGCTACATCGCCGGAAGCATTATTCTCTCTCAGATGGATTTATCGACCGGGGTAAGCCTGACCGCCATTCTCATCGGATTCGGTTTTTCCACCACCGTGGGAATGCTGGCCGGTTTTTACCCGGCCTACAAGGCGGCCAGTCTGAATCCCATTGATTCGCTGCATTACGAATAAAAGGAAAGTTTCATACAAAATGTTGATTAAAGAAAACATCCAGATTGCCTTAGATCAGATTAAAGCAGGGAAGTTGCGTTCGTTTTTGACCACGTTGGGTATTACCATTGGCATCGGCACGGTCATTTTCATTGTGTCCGTTCTGGAAGGTTACAACCATTCCATCGAAAAGCAGCTAAATGTTCTGGGAGCCAACACCTTCCAGATTCAGCGGGAAGAGGTGTTCAGCGGCATTCAAATGGGTTTTCGCAAGCGCAAAGAGCGCAAACGGCTGGACAAAAAGTTAGCCGAGGCCATTCTTAAAAATTGCGATCTGGTGGAAACTGTGAGCGCGGAAGTCTGGAAGGGAGGTACGGTTGTCAAATACAGAGACAAAGCGACCAATCCGGTGATGAGTTTGGGAGGCACCGATGCTTTCTATTTCAGAACCAACGGCTATTTTGTGAGTGAGGGGCGCATTCTGACTCCGGAGGACATTCGCTTTCACCGCCATGTGGCTGTGATCGGCATGGACATTGTCGAGAGTTTATTCCCTTTCGAGGACCCGATCGGTAAAACGGTAAAGATCGAAGGTAGAAAATTCGATGTGATTGGCGTGCTGGAAAAGATGGGCAGTGCCACTTTCGGGCAGAGTCGCAATAATAAAGTGCTCATTCCGATTACTACGTTTGAAGATATGCTGGGGAAGAAGCGTTCCTGTGAATTTACGGTGATGGTCAAAAAGGGTGCGGACATGCAGGCTGCAATCGATCAGGTGATCGGAGTGCTACGTAAAGAGCGTAAAATTCCTCCGGGCAAAGAAAACGATTTCTCCATTGTTACCAATGAAACACTGACTAAATCGTTCAACAACATTGCCGACAAGGTAAAACTGGGCGGAATTCTCCTGGGCATGATTTCTTTGCTGGTGGGCAGTATCGGGGTAATGAACATTATGCTGGTTACGGTAACCGAGCGCACCAGAGAAATCGGCATTCGGAAGGCGGTAGGAGCCACCCGGGCGGTCATCATGGGGCAGTTTCTGATCGAAGCGGTAATGCTAAGCGTGGTAGGGGGGCTCATCGGCATGATTGGCGGTTTTACGCTGGCGGCATTAACCGGACATTTTTTGCACATTACGTTTGTGGTACCTGCCTGGGCAGTTATTAGTTCGCTGGTGGTAACCAGCCTTGTGGGCATTATCTCCGGCTTGTATCCCGCCCAGAAAGCAGCCAAGCTGGATCCGATTCTGGCCCTGCGCTACGAGTAATACATGCGCATCGCACTTCAGCAAATAATAGGGACAAGAGCCCAAAACCCCGGATGGGGTGCGGGGATTCTCCCGCGTTACTTCTAAAACGCATGGTATTTCAGGCAGGAGTGGCTGCAATCAAACTTCTGATGAACCCTGAGCAATAAAAAAGCCGCCCGATTTTTCAGGCGGCTTTTATTCTTTTGTAATGACCTACTTATTTTACCAACAACGCTTTGCGTACCTGCGTAACGCCGGCAGCCTGCACCTTAATAAAATAAACACCGGAGCCGAAACGTGCGGCGTTCCAGCTTAGCTGGTAATGCCCGGCGGATTTTTGTCCGTCGAACAGGCGGGACACCAACTGCCCGGCGGCATTGTACACGCTCACCTGCACGCGGGAAGCCTTGTTCAGACTAAACCGAATATGAGTTGTGGGTTGAAGGGATTAGGGTAAGCCTGCGAAACCGTAAAGGTTTGCGGTACGGCCGCATCGATTTTACGAATGGCCGTGGGCGTTAGCACGTTGCCCGTGCCGCGATTGTCGTGATGGTAGCGCGGCCAGGGACTGTTGGCCATGCCCTGATTGTCGCCGTTAACGGCGTAAAGCGTACCGCCGCCGGAACCGACGTACAGCGTACCGTCGTCAGCCAGAGCCGGACCGTTTTTAATGGCATCTCCGCCCGTAAAAGCCCATTTGAACGAGCCGTCCGGATTTAAGGCATAAAGCCACACCGTAAAACCGTAGGTCGTATCCGAAGCCACAAAATAGAGTGTGTTGTCCGCGCCGATGGTCACATTGCCGCTGTGGTCAAAGAACAATTTGGATGTGTAGTGCCATTTTTCCGTACCGTCGGGATTGAGCGCGTACAGATTTTTGTCGTACGAAGTGATGTAAATGGTGCCGTCTGTAGCGATGCTGGGCGAACCGAACACCTGATCGCCGGTTTTGAACGACCATTTTAGCGTGCCGTCCGGATTAACGGCATACACGTTGTCATTGGTTGAACCTACGTAAATGGTACCGTCCGCGCCAATGGCCGGAGAAGACTGTACGCTACCGGCATCTTTGAACTGCCATTTGACCGTTCCGTCCGGGTTAAAGGCAAACAGTCCCTTGCTGTTCACGCCCACGTAAATGGTGCCGTCGGCCGCCACGGCCGGACTGGAAAATTCGCTCCAGCCCAAAGAAACCTTCCATTTGGTTGTACCGTCGGGATTGATGCAGTAAAAATTTTCCACGGCTGTGGCAAACACCAGACTCCCGTCCGAAAGCAGGGCCGGGGTGCCCTTAATCCAGCCGTCGGCCTGCTCGCTTTCCCATTTTTTTGTGCCATCGGGATTGATGGCGTGCAACTTGCCGATACCGGCCGTTGCCACGTAAATGGTGCCGTCCGCACCGATGACCGGCGCGGCGTACATGCCGTAACCGATGTCGGTTTTCCATTTCAACGAACCGTCGGGATTGAGCGCGTACAGATAGTGATCATTGGAAGCCACGTAAACGGTGCCGTCCGCGCCGATGGCCGGGGTGTTGAATATTTCGTCGCTGGTGTTAAATGTCCACTTCAGCGTACCCGCCTCCTGAGCAAAACTTAAATTTGCCAGAAGGAAGAGAGAGATGAATAGAGAAAGGTACTTCATAATAATAACTCCTAAAGGTTTATGGTTTTTGGTTTAATTGATTGACAACAATCGGAAATCCGGAAGGCGCGGGGTCTGGCACCTGCCAGCAAATTTTACCGTGGCTTTCCGGCTCCGGGTTCTAATTCCCCTTGCGATAGTTGATTTTCTCCAGCTCCTGCACGCGGTAGCTCAATTCGCCGAAAGGATCGGTTTCTTCAAAGATGATTTTGGCGTACAGGCCGGGCATGTCGTTGATCATCCAGTATTTGGTCTTTTTGTCGCCGTCCACCGCTTCGACTACCGTGCAGGTAAAGGTTCCGGCCGGAACCGTGATTTTTTGCCTGCCGCCAATGCGGTAAGTCCAGGGCTCTTCTTGCGGGAAAAAAGCGTTGTCGCTTTCAGCCAGATGGTCGCGGTACTTTTCTGAAAATTGCGAAGAATCCGTACCGGAAACCAGAAGATTGGTGAAGGTGACCTTTGGCTTCGTGGGATCGGCCTGAATTTTGGAGACGATCACACTGGTGTGTTGCAGCAGGTTCAATTCGGGCAGCAAAATGCCGTTGCTGTACTGCACCGCAGCCACTTTGCTTAAAAATTGCGCCATGCGGTCGAAATCCTGCCAGGGCAATTGGGATGGATCGGGATCGCTGTCCTGGGGAAAATCGTCTTCGCTAAAGGTCAGCCGTTCGATCTTTTGAGCGGAAGTGTCAATGCGTTGCGCCGTCAACTGACGATCGGCCAGGCGCAGGGTAAAGCCCTGGGCGCTTACCTTGCTCAATTGGGCTTTGCCGTGCAGCAGATGGGAAAATCCCACAAAAATAACACTCTGCTCACGGGGCAAAAAAATCCAGGTGCCGGACGAACGGTCGGTCTCGCCGTTCGAGGCCTGCACCAGTTTAAAATCCTGCGGCAGGCTAAATTGCACCGCGGCAAAGGGATAGTCCGTTCCGTCCAACTTCCAGGTGCCCGGCAGCGGGGCGGTTCTGTTGTCGCGGGCGATTTGCTCCTCGTTTAGCCGAAGGTAATGGTAAGTGCCCGTTTCGTTGCGGGTGACAAGGCTCTCCGGCGTAAGGGTTACCACGGTCAGCGTGCCGTTGAAATCCTTGTCTTTGTCGGATTTGAGAACGAGCCGCTGTGATTTGGCATTGTATTGCCAGGTGCCCATTTCAAAGCCCATGGCCAGCAATTTGCCGTCTTCTTTGAATTCAAATATTTGATACGGCGTAACGATTTTGCCGTTGATTTCCACCCGGGTCACCAGCCAGCGGCCGAGCAGTTTTTCGTTTTGCGCGGCTGCGGACAAAACGAACAGTAACAGGGTGAGTAATAGAACGCGTATGTTCATGCTTTGTGTGTTCCTTCTTTTAAATGTTTTTCTTTTGCCTTAGCGCAATAAAATCATTTTACGCGTGGCGCGATATCCACCACCGGCAGACAATCGGTAAAAATAGATGCCGTTGGGCAAATGAGAGGCATCGAATAAAACGGTGTAAGTACCGGGAGATTGCTTCTGATTAACCAGTGTGGCTATCTTTTGTCCCAAAGCGTTAAAAACCGTTAGATTCACTTTTCCCCTCAAGGTTACACGGCCGCTACCGGATGAGCATCATTTTTCGGGTTTGCACAAAACCCGAATTGGTGCGCAAACGATAAATGTACACACCACTGGCCAACCTGCTGGCGTCAAAGCTTATCTGATAGGAACCGGCGTTTTGCGTCTGGTTCACCAGCTCGGCCACCTTTTGTCCGTTCAGTGTGTAAATGGTAAGTACCACACGGCTGGCCCGGGCCAGATGATAGCGAATGGTGGTCGTCGGATTGAACGGATTGGGATAATTCTGTTCCAGTTTGAATTCCGTGGGCAGGGCACTGTTTTCAGCCAGCCCCGTAACCGAATAGAGCCAACTGGCGGCCGGGCCCTGATTGCCGTGCACATCCACGGCGCGCACAAAATAGTAGCTGTCCTGCTGCGGCGCGTTGGCGTCTGTAAAAGCGGTGTCCGTTACCGTGGCGTATGCCTCCAGCGTGTCCACATCCACATCAGCGTCCGCGCTGCGGTAAATTCGGTATTCTCTGAGATCGCTTTCCGTGTTGGCCTTCCAGCTTAAACGCACGGAACTGCCGGAGCCGGAGCCGGAAAGATTGAGCACGGCAGCAGGCGCCAGATTATCCACACTGTGGCCGTAGGCAATGTTGGAATGCCCTACGATGTTGCCATCGTCATCCAGAGCCGTAACGCGGAAATAGGTGTTGCCGCTAAACCCTTCCATGGCGTCGTTGAGCGTGGGGGCGGTAAAGGAATAGTAATTATTGCGAATGGCGTTCACTGTGGTCAGAACTTCCCAGGCGAACCCGTTACCGGCCGGGGCAATGCTGCGCTCGACGCGGTAGGCGTGTACCCGGCCGCCGTCCAGACCGGATTTAAACCAGGTAAGGGTTACTTTCCCGCCCTGATCGGCCGGTACGTCTTTAACGGCGGTAATGCGCGGTACTGTGTTCACCGGGCTGGAAAGAAAGATATCCAGCATTTTGTTATCATTGCTAATAACCAGATCGTTTATGCCGTCGCCGTTTAAATCGCCAAAGGACGGTTTGCTGTAACTCGAGGCAAGGTCTACTGAAAAATCGGAGCGCGTAAAAGTGGGATCCGATCCGGTGAAAACAGAGATTAAATCTTTCCCCCAATTGCGATTATCGATAAGACATAAATCATCTACACCGTCGCCGTTTAAATCGCCGCTGTAATCATACCATGGGGGGGACATTTTATACGGTAAAACAACAAAATGGTCCGCGCCGGCTTCTCTCTGTCCGTAAACGACCACCCAGTCATAAAAATCGTCGTTCGCAGAATACACCCGTATCATATAATCACCGTATCCGTCATTATTCAGGTCGCCCGCGCTTACGATGTACGGGATGTCGTCGTAATTGCCAAATTGGGAGGCAAAAATCGAATACCCGTACACAAGTCCATCCGTTGTACCGTAATAAACATATAGTTTGTACTGTTGGTTAATACTGTCGTAACCGATAACGAGTAAATCATCAAAACCGTCACCGTTTACATCGGTAGCGATAAAACTGTTTCCGTTATTGGTCGTCCGCTTGGTGATCTTATAATCCGGCTGATCGTCCATGTAGCGTCCGCCCAGATAGATGTAAAGAGAATCGTACGAGCCGTGATTAATTTTCAGGATCACATCGCTAAAGCCGTCGCCGTTAAATTCTCCGTACGAGGCTTCACCGGTCCAATTTCCGGATGTAAACGACAGCTTCTGAGAAGTGAAATTCAATTCCGGGTCGCCAAAATATAAGATAACCAGATCCGTGGCGTCGTACAGGCTCACAAAGTCGTCGCAGCCGTTACCATCCACATCACCCACAAAACGCACGTCGCGATTGCTCGATGAATTGGCCACTTCGTCGAAAAGATAATCCCCCTGAGTATCCAGGTTAGGCCCGCCGAGAAAAATTTCCGTTTGATTGCCGTCACCGGAGGCATTGATCACAATATCGTCGTATCCGTCGCCGTTCACATCGCCGTTGGCGTCAAAATAACGGTTAAAATCGTACGAATCGGGATTTTTTAAATTTTTTAAAACCAGATCCGGAATGCGTTCCGTGGCGGTGGGTTTGTTTTGAAACATGTAAACCTTGTCCTGACCGTACGCGCCCACAAAAATTTCCGGATATCCGTCCTTATTAAAATCGGCGGAGGCAAAAGCACTGCCAAAATAGTAAGCGGAGCCGTCTTCTTCACCGTGCAAAATCCGGTAGGGAGCGGCGTTTAATTGGCGTCCGCCTTTAAAAACAAAGGTTCGGTTTGGTTTGCCGCCGTACCAGAAATGATTTTCACCTGCCAGGATTTCCGGGAAGCCGTCGCCGTCCATATCGGCAGAAAATCCCACCTGATGGCCCAAATGGGCCCCGGCCGAATCGCCGTAAAACGTTACGGAGGGCGCATAGCCAAAGGTGTGGTTGCTGTTGATCATATCCGGGCCGCCCAAATAGAGAAAAGCCGCGCCCGCGCCGCTGCCTTTGGTTCCGTCGTCTTCGGCGCCAATAACCACATCGGAGTACCCGTCGCCATTCACATCAAAGCCGCCGGCCAGACAGGCGGCAAACTGGTCGTTGGAATAGGAAGCTTTAAAATACACGTCCGGCGTGCCGTCCCACACCGCGCCGCCCAGAATCACCACGGCCTGACCGTAGGTCTGCGGATAGCCGATGAGAATATCTTCAAAGCCGTCGCCGTTCACATCCCCGCCATACGCGATTTTATTTCCATAACCGGAAATAATCTGATACCGGTCGGCGCTTTTAGCCGCGTTGCCGAAATACACAAATACATTATTGGCGTCCGCGACCGCCACGTCATCAAAACCGTCACCGTCCACGTCGCCCAGTTTACTCACCATAATGCCAAAAGAAGATGCCGAGCTGTATTCCAGACGCACATCGGGGTAAATGTCGAACTGCGGCCCGCCGAAATAGATGAAGGCCACGCCTTTGCTGCTGTTAAAGCCGTCCGCGCCCACGATGAAATCTTCGAAGCCGTCGCCGTTAAAATCGCCGGCGGAAGATACGCTTTTGCCCAGATATTCGTATTCCTCTGTTCCGGCTATGATCACATCCACGCTTTTTTCGTTCCGCTCATTGCCATAATACAGGTACACCCGACCCGTACCGCTGCCAGCGCCTGCCACGTATTCCAAAGGCGCGCCCACCAGCACATCGCCGAAGCCGTCCGCGTTAAAATCGCCGTTGGCTATGGAATAGCCGTAATAACCCGAAGCCTGCTGCCCCACAAAGGTGTTGCGGATAAGCGATTCGGTAGCTGCATATAGAGGAAACAGCGTAGTACAAAAAACAAATAAAACTGCAAATATACTTTTGCGGGAATTTCTCATAATTATTTCTCCAATAGGT
>CAYXUS010000233.1:0-11518 GCA_964468415.1 uncultured Caldithrix sp. | reverse complement strand
GTATAGGGACTGACGCCTGCCCGGTGCCGGAAGGTTAAGGGGATCAGTTAGCCTTCGGGCGAAGCTGTGAACCGAAGCCCCGGTAAACGGCGGCCGTAACTATAACGGTCCTAAGGTAGCGAAATTCCTTGTCGGGTAAGTTCCGACCTGCACGAATGGCGTAACGATCTCCGCGCTGTCTCGGCCAGAGACTCAGTGAAATTGAAATCTCGGTGAAGTTGCCGAGTACCCGCAGCAAGACGGAAAGACCCTGTGCACCTTTACTACAGCTTGACATTG
The DNA here is from genome assembly GCA_964468415.1 of uncultured Caldithrix sp. Lineage (GTDB taxonomy): Bacteria > Calditrichota > Calditrichia > Calditrichales > Calditrichaceae > Caldithrix. The sequence goes on along the minus strand of CAYXUS010000233.1, from coordinate 11,239 downwards.
TACTTTAGCTAAGCATGTGTAGGATAGGTGGGAGGCTGTGAAGCCCGGACGCCAGTTCGGGTGGAGCCGCCCTTGAAATACCACCCTTGCTTAGTTGGAGTACTAACCTGCACGTCTGAATCGTCGTGAGGGACAGTGTCAGGTGGGTAGTTTGACTGGGGCGGTCGCCTCCAAAAGAGTAACGGAGGCTCCCAAAGGTTCCCTCAGCACGGTTGGTAATCGTGCGTAGAGTGTAAAGGCATAAGGGGGCTTAACTGCGAGACATACAGGTCGAGCAGATGCGAAAGCAGGGCTTAGTGATCCGGCGGTAGCGAGTGGAAGCGCCGTCGCTCAAAGGATAAAAGGTACGCCGGGGATAACAGGCTTATCACTCCCAAGAGTTCACATCGACGGAGTGGTTTGGCACCTCGATGTCGGCTCATCGCATCCTGGGGCTGGAGAAGGTCCCAAGGGTTTGGCTGTTCGCCAATTAAAGCGGTACGCGAGCTGGGTTTAGAACGTCGTGAGACAGTTCGGTCCCTATCTGTTGCGGGCGTAGGATGTTTGAGGGGATCTGCTCTTAGTACGAGAGGACCGGAGTGGACGAACCTCTAGTGTACCAGTTGTTCCGCCAGGAGCACCGCTGGGTAGCTATGTTCGGTGTGGATAAGCGCTGAAAGCATCTAAGCGCGAAACCCAACCCAAGATGAGACATCCCGTCCATCTGGACCTAAAGGCACCTTCGAGATTAGGAGGTTGATAGGCTGCAGGTGTAAGCGTAGCAATACGTTCAGCCGAGCAGTACTAACTCGCCGTGAGACTTAACCTATTTTTTTACTATCTCTACCGGTAGATACCTACTCACTCTATCTTAATTACTGTCAATTTAAACACCATATTCAGTTTAAAATTCTGGTGACTATGGCGACGGGGAAACACCTCTTCCCATTCCGAACAGAGAAGTTAAGCCCGTCCGCGCTGATGGTACTGCCCGCCTCGGCGAGTGGGAGAGTAAGTCGTCACCAGAATTTTTCGTTTTAGCCCCTTTGCGGGGCTTTTTTATTTTCCGCCATAAAAAAAGCCTCCTTACGGAGGCTCTTAAATTTTACGCATCAGTGTCTATTCTATTTTAATGCATCGCGATGCTTGTCAAACCATTCTACCGTCCGTTTCAAACCCTCTTTTACCGGAACTAACACTTTGTAGCCCAGATATTCTTTGGCTGCCGAAATATCTGCCAGAGAATGTTTGATGTCTCCGGGGCGCGGATCACCATGTTTTGGCTCGACCGTCGCGCCGGTCAGTTTGCGCAATTCTTCGGCCAATTCATTTAGGGTTATCCGCTCGCCGCAGGCAATGTTAAAAACATGCCCCGGTGCTTTCGGTGCCTTACACGCCAGTAAATTTGCCTGAATTACATTATCAATATAAGTGAAATCACGACTTTGTTCTCCGTCGCCGTAAATAACGGGGGATTCATTTTTGAAAAATGCTTTGATAAATTTCGGGATTACAGCCGAGTAATACGAGTTCGGGTCTTGCCGACGGCCAAAAATGTTAAAATAGCGCAATGCCACCGTTTCCAGACCATATACTTTGTAAAAAACGGAGCAGTACTGTTCCGCGGCTAATTTGTTGACCGCATAGGGTGAAAGGGGATTGGGTTTCATGGTCTCTACTTTGGGCAACGTAGGCGTGTCTCCATAGGCCGAAGACGAGGCCGCGTACACCACTCGCTTCACACCGTTTTCTTTGGCCGCGTAAAGAACATTTAATGTTCCGTTCAAATTTACATCGTTACTTTCCAGTGGCGTTTGAATCGAGCGTGGCACCGAAGGTAAAGCCGCCTGATGCAAAATGTAATCGACGCCTTTGGTCACTTCCAAAACGGTGTTCAGATAACGCACATCGCCGGTAATGACTTCCACTTTATCCAATAAATGCTGAATATTTTCAATGCGGCCGGTCGAAAAATTGTCTAAAATTTTGACGGTCGCTCCCTGATTAACCAGCGCCTCGGCCAGATTTGAACCAATGAATCCCGCTCCGCCGGTGATTAAATAAACTTCGCTCATAGTCGTATTTTCCTCCAGATGGTTTAAGTCCCGATTAGACAGAAATCGGACGTTTTTTTGAAAACTAAATCTAATAATTTAAACGAATGAAAAAAAGAATGATCAATTGCCGAAAAGTTCTTTTTCGGTTAATTCCACCAGAATGTGCCCGATGGCGATGTGCGCCTCTTGAATGTATTGGGTATTTACGGAAGGTACGATGATGGAAAGCTCGGCAATATCTTTACAGCGCCCCCCATCATTCCCCAATAAGGCAATTGTGTGCATTCCCATTTCTTTTGCCTTGATTAAGGCGCGAATGATGTTGCCGGAATTCCCACTGGTCGTAATGCCGATCAGCACATCGTTTTTATTGCCCAGCGCCTCGACCTGACGGGCAAAAACCTGTTCGTAGCCCAAATCGTTACTGCCGGCGGTGAGAACGGATGTGTCGGTAGTCAGGGCAATGGCCGGGAGTGCCGGACGCTCGAAATCGTGGCTTAAGCGAATGACAAATTCCGCGGCCAAATGTTGTGCATCGGCTGCGCTGCCTCCGTTACCGCAAAACAATATTTTACCTCCCTGATCCAGTACCGAACTCAACATAAGCACAGCTTGCTCGATTTGGGAGCGGCAATGCCTGTTAACCAGCTGTTTGACACGGGCACTCTCTTCCAGATGCAAAGAAATAGCTTCGGAAATATTCACGAACGGTTCCCTTTCTGATGGATGGCCGAGGCAAAGGCCTTGATAAAGTTCAAATCGTTTTGGGTCTCCAGAATATTACCGGTCACCACAAAGGAAGCTCCTGCCGCCACCTTTTCGTAAGCTTCTTCCGGGGTTCGAATGCCACCTCCTACGATTAAGGGAATGTCAATAACGGAGGCAATGGCTTTAATCAGTGGAACGGGAACAGAAAATTTGGCGCCGCTTCCCCCCTCCAGATAGACCAGCTTAAAACCAAAGTACTGAGCGGTTAGGGCGTGGGCTACGGCAATTTCCGGCTTGTGCCGGGGTAATGGACGGGTTCCGCTCATGAATTCGGCAGAGGTGACCTCCCCCGATTCGATGAGTAAATAGGCGGTGGAAATCGGTTCCAATTGTAAACGGTGGATTATCGGCGAGGCCTGCACCTGTGTCCCAACCAGATGATCGGCATTGCGTCCGCTGAGCAAAGAGAGAAATAAGATGGCGTCAGCGTGGCGTGACAGTTGATGCACCCCGCCCGGAAAGATAATGACAGGCTTATCCTCGGAATATTTTTTAAACGTTGCGATGTACGAATCAAAATCGGGGGTGAGCAACAGGCTGCCCCCAACCAAAAAAGCATCTACCCCACCCAACTGGGCCTTCTCGATTACCTGAGGCAGACGGGATTCGGGGGTCTTATCCGGATCTATTAAAATAAAAAAACCGGCGCCTGAATTTTCTTTAACTTGCAAAAGTTTCTGAAAAACCGACATAAAGTCCTTTGCGGTAAGTCTATCGGAAATAAATCCTTTATTAAAATTCAGGTCGAAAATACTAAATTGGCTCAAGAAAATCAAGCCAGAGCAAACAATGATAAAACAGATGCATGGTTCGGAATCTTAATCGCTCAGGACGAGGCGGGAAGGTAAAATCGCGCTTTGGCCAATTCAGGGCTTGTCCGAATTTTGCATGACCGGGAAGAAAGTCTGCCATCCAATGCCGGGGGAGCCTGTCCACTCATCCGAAGAATTGAATCTAAAAAAAGAAAAGATTCGAAAGCGTGAGGATGCTATTTTCAGAGGAAATAAAATATTAGGTGATGAATTAATTGTTACAACCACGATTAATTTGTAAATTTGGAAAACAAAACAAGCCTTAAAAAACAAAGAGGTGCCTATGTTAGGTGCAAAAATAAGAAAACCGGCCGTGGCCGGGATGTTTTATTCGGCCAATCCGGAAACGCTGGAACGCGAAGTTGCTGTCTTTCTGGAAAGTGCCCAACCCGAGCGAGATGCCGCAGAAATATATGGGCTGGTTGCGCCTCATGCCGGATACATGTATTCCGGTGGGGTGGCGGCCCGCGCCTATCGGCAAATTATGGATCGCGAATATGATGTGGTGGTGGTTATTTCGCCCAGTCACCATGTTTATTTCGAAAAAAATTCGGTTTACAACGGCGATTATTACGAAACGCCTCTGGGATTGGTACCCGTAGAAAAAGATTTGGCTCTGGCGCTGGCCGATGCCGATCCGCAAATCATCTATTCTTCCATTGGTCATGAGGGCCAGGAGCATGCTCTGGAAGTGCAGTTGCCGTTTTTGCAGCATGTGCTGGATCGCTTTAAGCTGATTCCGATAGTCATGGGCGATCAAAATTGGGAAAATATCATGGCGCTGGCCGAAGCATTGCCCAAAGTGCTGGAAGGGCAAAAAGCGTTAATAGTGGCGAGTTCCGACCTGTCCCATTACCATCCCTACGATGTGGCCCAACAATTGGATGCCGTTGTGGTGGAACACATCAATAATTTTGACGAGGATGGCTTGTACCGGGATTTGGCCAGTGGGGTGTGTGAAATGTGCGGCGGCGGCCCCGTTATTGCCATGATGAAGGCATGCCGCGCACTGGGTGCGAATAAATCCAAGGTAATTTTGTATCGTAATTCGGGCGATGTAACCGCCGAGCGCTCACAAGTGGTAGGCTATTTGGCGGCCATGCTGTATCGATGACAGGTAGGCGGTGAAACTTTTGTGCCCGTTTGCTCGTTAGTTGAGAACCTTTGGGAAAAATAGTTGGAGGATGTATGAAGAAAGGCTGTTTAGTCGGATTATTGGTTGGCCTGGGGCTGCTTGTTATTATCGGTTTATCGTTGTTTGTAACGGTTAAGAATTATTACAACCAGTTTATTACGCTGGAAGAAAATGTGAATCAGGCCTGGGCTCAGGTGGAAAATGTGTACCAGCGGCGTGCCGACTTAATTCCGAATTTAGTGGAAGTGGTGAAGGGCTACGCCAAACACGAAAAAGAAACCTTGCAGGCGGTAATAGAAGCGCGCTCCAAAGTGGGCGGACAGGTTAAAGTAGGTGCCGATGTTTTAAACGACCCGCAGGCCTTTGCCCGCTTCCAGCAGGCCCAGGATGCGCTTTCCAGTGCGTTACAGCGCCTGATGGTGGTGGTGGAACGCTATCCCGAGTTAAAAGCGGATCAGCGTTTTGCCGATTTGCAGGCACAATTGGAAGGCACCGAAAACCGCATTGCCGTGGAACGCCGCCGTTTTAACGAAGCGGTGCAGGCGTACAATACCGCCATCCGTCGTTTCCCGGCAAATATTATTGCCAATATCTTCGGCTTTAAAGAAAAGGCCTATTTTAAGGCCCAGCCGGGCAGCGAACAGGTACCGAAAGTTAAGTTTTAATCGGAGCCCCGCTCCGGAATTCCTGAACATTGCAGAAAAGAAGGATCATGAGACGATTACCACACATTTTACTTTTAATTGTATTTCTTTTAGCCGTTTTGGGGGCTGCGCAGCAATTGCCCGAAAAGCCCGAGGCCTGGGTTTCGGATTACGCCGGGGTGCTCACGGCCGAGCAAAAGGCTCAGCTAAATGCGCTATTGGATGATCTGGAAAAAAGAACATCCAACCAAATTTTTATTGCCATTTTTAGACGTCTGCCGGAAAATTCCTATCTGGAAGATTTTACCAATCGCCTGTTCGAAAAGTGGCGTCCGGGTCTGCCGGACAAAGACAATGGGATTTTGATCACCATTTTTACCGAAGATCACAAGGCACGTATTGAAGTAGGCTATGGGCTGGAAGATGTGGTAACCGATGCGCAGGCACGGCATGTGTTGTACCAATACATGATTCCTTATTTTAAAAAAGGCGATTATTTTAGCGGTCTGGTGCAGGGCTTAAAAGTGCTTATTCCGGCGGTGGAAGGGAAGTACCAGATTCCCGTTAAAAATACGAAAACCGCAAAGAAAAAAGACGATGCTTCGGGCTGGCTGGCTGCCATCATCGCTTTTATTATTTTAAGCGGGATTTTTCGTCGGCGTAAATATACCGGCATCGGTACCCGGCGTCGCAGCACGTGGATGGGACCATTCTTTTTCGGCGGTTTTGGCGGCGGTGGTAGCAGCGGAGGTGATTTCGGAGGCTTCGGCGGCGGAGGCTTTGGAGGCGGATTCGGCGGCCTCTCCGGTGGGGGCGGAGCCAGTGGCAGCTGGTAAACAGGCGAACGCAAACAGGCAACAGAGCGAAATTAAAAACACAAGGAGCCGAAATGAATCCGGCAAAGTTTTTTACCGAAGAGGAAAAAGAGCGGATTGTACAGGCCATTAAAGAAGCGGAAAAGGAAACCAGCGGCGAAATTCGCTTGCACATCGAATCCAGGTGCAAAGGCGATCCCCTGCAACGGGCCATGAAAGTATTTGCCAGGTTAAAAATGCACAAAACCGCGTTGCGTAACGGGGTTATTATTTATTTGGCTATTGACGACCGGAAATTTGCTATTTACGGAGATAAGGGCATTAATGAAAAAGTGCCCGAAAATTTTTGGGAAGATGTAAAAGAAGTTTTAGCACAGCATTTCAAACAAAATAAACATGTCGATGGGCTGGTTAAGGGCATTCACATGATCGGTGAAAAACTGAAAGAATTTTTCCCACACCAGGCCGATGACGTCAACGAACTCTCGGATGACATCTCCATCGGTTCGTAATTGAACAGGGCCGCCTTTTTGGTGCGATTGCCTGCATTATTCGCGAATCACAAACGGATCGCTGGCCCGGTCTTCTTTCTCCAGAAATTCCAGGTTCTTTTTGTCTTTAAGCCACAGCAACAGCCGGTATTGCCCGTTGTGATCGCCTTTAATAAGCGAAAGTAACGGGATGGTGACGGTGTGCTTAAAGGTGCTCCCGGCCGGAATGGAAAAAGGCTCGACGGTTTCTCCCATGCAATCGGTTGTGAGAACTTTGTTCCATTTTCCGTTAATTAATTTTTGGAAATCAAAACCCGGCTCACTTCCGCAGGGCTCCAAAATCAAATCCATGTCGGTATGGTTGTTTATGGTCAGGGTGGCAACATCTCCCGGTTTGTAGATGCCCTTGTCCATCACGATGGAAAGATTGGTAAAAGGAATGACCTTTATTTCCGTCGGCTCTTTTTTACAGGCGGTTGAGCTTAAAGAAAGAGACAGCGCAATAAGAACGAGAAGGGTACGATAACGCATAAGTTTCTCCGCGGTTTGAATTTTTCTACAAATTATCAAAAGATTCTGAACGGGACAAGTTAAATTTAGCGCACCTTCATCGCTGCCGGGGACACCTGTAACTTTAAGACAACTTCCCAATCCAATTCAATAATTATTCCGGGAACACGCAATTTTTGGGAAAGCTATTTAGTTTTGTATGGTAAACAAAGAATAAAAGAAAAGGAAATAGAATCGTGAGCTATTACGAATGGATCGGGTACACAGGGTCGGTTTTGGTAGCCATTTCGCTGATGATGAAAAACATCTACCATTTACGGCGCATTAATTTTATCGGGGCGGCTACCTTTGCTTTTTACGGCTATTTGGTCTCGGCGTACCCCGTAGTGCTGCTGAATGGTTTTATCGCCCTGGTCGATTTGTATTACCTTGTTCGCATGAATAAGGAAAAAGAGAGTTTCAGCCTGATGCCGGTGCTGGACGAATCGCATCCGTTTTTGACCAAATTTCTGGACTACTACCGCAACGATATTAAAAAGTATTTTCCGGAATTTGATCCCACCGCTCTAAAGGGGCTCAAATGCTTTTTCATTTTGCGCAATATGATGCCGGTGGGCATTTTTATTTACGAACGCACGCCGCAGGATGAAATTTTAATCAAACTGGATTACGCCATTCCCGATTACCGCGATCACAAGAACGGTAAGTTTCTGATTTACGCCCAATCCAAATTTTTACTGGAACGAGGCGTGAAAAAAATGATAGCCGTTAGCCACGTGCGTGCCCATCAAAAATATTTGGAAAAAATTGGCTTTAAGCGTGTTTCCGAAAATCAATTCGAGCTGGAAATCGCACCCCACCGTTCGTGAAAAGTTTTCGGTCTGGCATTGCCGTTTGTGTATTAGGTTTGCAACATTCGGGCAAAATCATTAACCTTTAACGAATGAAAAATGTATCGGATACCATGCGTCGTTATGTGTTGATCGGACTTCTCGGAGTGGCCATTCTGGCGGGGGGCGTTGGTGCGGCGGACGTGCTCGTTATCGAACGGCCCCAGGCGTTGAACGTGCTGGATGCCTACCAGCGAACGGTGCCGAATTCCCTGAAAAGAGAATGGCCCGCTTTCAGTGCGTTTGTGCTGGGGGCGGTTCAGCTATTGCCCGATCAGGTTACCAGAGTGCGTCGGGCCCGGCTGGCCGGAAAGTTTTATTTCCTTCTTGTTGATCCGCAGGGAAATCCTGTTTTCGAAAGCGATGCAGGGTTTGCTAAAACTTACAGACATGCCATTCTTTTAAACGATACGGTGTCGGTCGAAGCCGCACACATTCCTTTACTCCATCCGCAAAACAAACAGACCCTCCTGCTTTTATCCCGGGGCCAACAACTAATTCGCATCTTTAAAGACGGGGCGTGGTATTACGTGCGCACGCTGGGCGAAAGGCCGAGGTACGGCTGGTGTGCGGCCCGTTATCGTCGTTTTTTTCGGCGTGTGGATCGCCAGACACTACAAGAACAAAATGTCCGGCAGAATTTTTTGCAACAGTTACGTTATTTCGTGAACAAGAAAAATGCGGCGTATGCCCTACTTTTTCACTTTTACCGGAAGGAATTGCCCCGAAAGGTCGAAGGTCCCGTGCCGCAATGGCAGGTACAAACAAAGCAGGGAGACATTTATTTACTGTTCAACCGCCCCAAAGATTTGCAACGCTGGCCGAAAAGCACTGAGCTCTTTTGGCGGGAGCTGCAGACCCTGTGTGACCGATTTAAGTTCGATGTTCGCGCAGAACAGGCGGGCGTGTGGAAGGTGGTTCGCCGATGAGCAGGCAAAACCTTTTACGGGAACATCTGGGCAGCGTGGTATTTGTATCGCTTGTCATGCTCTTCTTGGTTTTTACTCAGCGTCCTGCCCATCGGGTGGCTCAAGGCAGCTTTCCCGACGAAGTGCGTATTCTGGCGGAGATGAATGCGGATGCCCAGGATCCTTTCCAAAACCGGCTTTTTGACGATTTCGCCCACACTCTGGCCGGTAAAGACAGCAGCAAATTTTTGCGAGTTTGGCAGCAGCTTAAAAAGTTTAATCGGGCCCAAATGCAGGTGTCGGAACGGGAGCTCCGGCAAAAGATGGCCAATCGCCGTTCCTTTGCGGAACTGCTGATCATGTACTTCAATTTTATTCTGATTTATTTAATCGTGATGGCCGTTACCTACTACGGGGTGCAAACGCTGGGCATCTATTTTTTCGTGCGCAAAAAACAGGGACATCCGTTACCCGTGGTGGCTTTGCTGCAGGCGTTGCGTCGGGTAACAGAAGATTCGACGTGGGTAAATATTCGCCGCCTGTTGCGTCTCGCTTTCCAATATTTTGCGGCGTTTTTAGGCTATTTGATTTTGTTCTCTCCGGCGTACGTTATTGCCTATTCCATTAAATCCGATTTCAACACCGAATCGGTACTATTCATGATTTTGCTGGGAGTTATTTCCAACGCCGTACTCATTACCTACGCCAATAAATTTTATCACTTGTTGTTAAACGAGAGCCGCAAGGGATATGTGCGTACGGCCATTGTCAAAAATTTGGAAAGCAGCTATCGCCTGAGAGGCGGCACTTTGCGCTGGAGGCAGCTTTTAGCATTACGCAAAAATTTTGACGGCCATGTTCTGCAACACATTTTTATGAATGCACGCTACCAGTATTTGGCGACTTTTAAGGAACAGGCGGCGTTTTTAATTACCGGATTGATTATCATCGAAATGGCCTTAAACATTCACGAACACTTGAGCTACGAACTTTTACAGCAACTGTTGTACAAAAATTACGATTTGGTGGTGCTGATTGTTTGGGGCATTTTTTTGCTGGTTAAGGCCACGGAATTTTTTACCGACTGGCTTTTGCTACGCTGGGAAAAACGTCTGGAAACACAATGAACGGCAAAAAGAAAGAAAACCACTCATCCGGCCGCACATCCGCGGTACGCAGGCACGAAATGAGGAGTAGTTTGTCGCGAATTTTGCGCGATTTGATCCGCCGGGCGGAAAAGCTGGAAGCGTACAAAGCCCAGATCTGGTTGGGGCTGTGGGCAGGCGGTCTGCTCTTTGTGTGGCTCTGGGATTTTTTGTTTCTGAATGCGCCGGAACGGGCAATGCTGCAAATTGCGTTCGGCAATTCCATGTTCATTGCCAGTGTGGTAGCAATTTGGACGATGGTACTGGGCTGGCTTTTGGCCTTTGCTCTGGAATTTTGGGAAGTGCGGGAGAAGACATTCCTGAAAACGGTCGGCCAATTCGCCCTAAATCTTATTCGATCTCTGCCTCAAATTGTCGGGGTGTTGTTGGGATATGTGTGGATTACTTATTTGATGGATCAAGGGAGACTTGCCGGGAGCGTTAGCGCCATGCTGTGGATGGCTTTTTTTCTGAGCCTTTTTATTTTGCCGGAAGTTGTGGACATGCTGCGGGAACGCATTCGTCATTTCCGCCAATCCGATTTTTACAATGCGATGCGGGTACTGGGCATTGCCGAGTGGCGCATCATTAATGACGATATCCTCTGGAAGAATAGCCGCATTCACTTGCTGAACAAAACCATTGCGGTTTTTGCCTCGGCCATCTTTTTGCAATGCAGTGTCGATTTTATTATCTCGGTCGGGCTTTCTACCCGTGTTAGTGCCCTGAATCTTCCGACCACTTTGGGCAGCCTACTGGCCAACATCGACAGTAAACAGGATATTCTGGCGATTGGCTACAGCTTAACCCATCCGTGGTATTTTCCCAATTTGTTTTTTGTTCATCTGCAGGGAATTAGTGTGGCGTTCGTGATTATTTTTACGCTTTTTGCGCTGTTTAAAATGACCAATGCACTGGCCGAAAGGTTTCATTTATGATGCGCTATCGGGTTCACATCAAAAGCTGGCAGCGGACGCTGGTTGACAGCGATGTCTTTTCTCTGGCTTCCAATGAAATCACCGTGCTTTTCGGCGAGTCGGGTATCGGTAAAACGTTAATTGCTCAGGCGATTTTCGGGCTGCTCG
>CAYXUS010000232.1:0-10337 GCA_964468415.1 uncultured Caldithrix sp. | reverse complement strand
AAGTGAATAAATAACCGACCTTTCCTGTACATTTCAGGCGTCTCATTCTGAGACGCCTTTTTTATTTCTATTCGGGCAGAAATGTATTTTTTTACACCATTGTGTAATTTTATTTGCATTTTCCGGGAAATTGCTTAAATTTGCCAGCAACAAAAAACGCACATTCGTGTGCCTTAAGTTCGGATTCACAAAAAAGGGTTAGCACCCAAAATGTATTCAATCTTTTTTCATCCGTTTTGCTCCCATCTTTTCCCGCGACCTTTTAGGTTGCGACGACCGTAAGGTCTACTCCCCCATTTTCTTTAAATCAGTAAACAAAAATAATATCTCAATAATTTTTTCCATGGAGGAAAAATGAATTCGACATCTGTAACTCAAAACCCAATTGTGCATATTTTTACGGCCGATGAACGCCATTTCAAATATGCGGAAATCATCTGCAAAACCATCGAAGATGCGGCCAAAATTCGCGGTACCGGTATTGCCAAGCGGGAACCCGAATACATCAAAGGCAAAATGCGCGAAGGCAAGGCTGTTATTGCCATAAGCGAAGACGGTACGTTCGCCGGATTTTGCTACATCGAATCGTGGGGCAAAGAAAAAAACTACGTGGCCAATTCCGGTTTGATTGTCGCACCGCAGTTCCGCAGCCTCGGGCTGGGTAAAAAAATCAAAGAAGCGGCGTTTAAACTTTCCCGCAAAAAATTTCCCACGGCCAAGCTGTTCGGGATTACCACCAGTCCGGCCGTGATGAAGATTAATTACGAGCTGGGGTATCGGCCGGTTACTTTTGCCCAACTTACCGATGACGAAGAGTTCTGGAAGGGCTGCGAAAGTTGTGTGAATTTTGATATTTTGAAGCGAACGAATTACAAACATTGCCTGTGTACGGCCATGTTGTTCGATCCCGCGGAAAAAAAAGCAAAAAACAAACAAGAAAAAGGTAGCGTGATTTATGAAAAAGAAAGTAGTTTTAGCCTTTAGCGGCGGCTTGGATACCTCTTACTGTGCCCTGTATTTGGCCAAAGAAAAAGATCTGGAGGTGCACACCATTACCGTAAACACCGGCGGATTTTCTTCGCAGGAAGAAACGGCCCTGCAAAATCGTGCCAGGTTGTTGGGTGCCGCCTCCCATCAAACGGTTAACATCGAAACCACGTACTACGAACGCTGCCTGCGCTACCTGGTTTACGGCAATGTATTGCGTAACGGAACCTACCCGCTTTCGGTAAGTGCCGAGCGGGTTTTTCAGGCTATGGCCATTGCCGAATACGCCCGCAACATCGGAGCCCATTACATTGCTCACGGCAGCACGGGCGCCGGAAACGATCAGGTGCGTTTCGATATGATTTTTCACATTTTGGCCCCGGAAATGGAAATTCTTACGCCGGTGCGGGAGCAAAAGCTCTCGCGGGAAGCCGAAATTGCTTATTTGAAAGCACACGGCATCGAACTGGATTGGCAAAAGACGGAATACTCCGTTAATCAGGGTTTGTGGGGCACTTCGGTAGGAGGCAAGGAAACGTTGCGTTCCGATTTGCCGCTTCCCGAAAAGGCCTATCCCACACCGGTCAGCGAAAGCGCCCCGCGGAAGATTACGTTGCATTTTGCCGCCGGACAGTTTCAGGGGTTCGACGGGCAGCGTTTTCGTCATCCCGTACAGGCCATCAAGGCTCTGGATGAACTGGCCGCCCCCTACGGCATCGGACGGGACATTCATGTGGGCGATACGATTATCGGCATTAAAGGACGCGTGGGATTCGAAGCAGCCGCTCCTATGCTCATCATCAAAGCACATCAAACGCTGGAAAAGCACGTGCTGACCAAGTGGCAAATTTACTGGAAAGATCAACTGGCCAACTGGTACGGGATGTTGCTACACGAAGGGCAATATCTGGAGCCGGTCATGCGTGATATCGAAGCTTTTCTGGAAAACAGCCAGCCGCTTGTTACGGGCAACGTGTTTGTGCGTTTGCATCCTTACCGATTTGAAATTTTGGGTATCGAAAGTCCCAACGATTTGATGGATGCGGAATTTGCCTCTTACGGAGAAATTAATTTGCAGTGGGATGGCAACGATGTGAAGGGTTTTGCCAAGATGCTGGCGAACCAGACACGCATTTTTCACGCCGTGCAGAAAAAACGGGAGAAAAGGTCATGATTCGAATCGGAATTGTGGGCGGAGCCGGTTACACCGGAGGCGAACTGTTACGTCTTTTGCTGCGGCATCCCTGGGCCGATATTCGCTTTGTCCATTCGCGCAGTCAGGCCGGGAAGGCGGTTTGCGAGGTGCATGCCGATTTAATCGGAGAAACGGACCTGCAATTTACGGATCGGGTGCCGCAAGAGGATGCGGACGTGCTGTTTTTGTGCATGGGACACGGAGAATCGCAACGTTTTTTGCAGGAAACCGAGGTGCGTTCGGGAATTAAAATCATTGATCTCAGTCAGGACTTCCGGGTGCAAAGTCCCGAAAATCGTCCTTTTGTTTACGGGCTGCCCGAGGCCCACCGTTCTTTGATTCGTCAGGCAAATTACGTGGCCAATCCCGGGTGTTTTGCCACAGCCATTCAATTGGCCTTTTTGCCGCTGGCCAAAAAGCATTTGTTGCAGGGCGCCGTGCACGTTACGGCCATCACCGGTTCAACCGGTGCCGGCCAGTCCCCGAAAGGGACCACCCATTATTCCTGGCGCAATAACAATATTTCGGTGTACAAGGCTTTTGCCCATCAGCATTTGGGAGAGATCAAGCACAACTTAAAACAGTGGGCGCCGGAGTTCGATGCCGACTTTGTGTTTGTGCCCATGCGTGGCAGTTTTACGCGGGGTATTTTGGCCTCTTTGTACACGCGGGCCGAGCAGCCTTTGGCTTTTTATCAGGAGCTGTATCGCGCTTATTTTGCCGAGCATCCGTTTGTTTTTATTTCCGAGAAAAGCCCGGATGTTAAACAGGTGGTTAATACCAACAAGGCCGTTTTGCATTTGGAAAAACACGACGGCTGGCTGCACGTGGTCAGCGTAATCGACAATTTGCTCAAAGGCGCTTCGGGACAGGCCGTGCAAAACATGAATTTGATGTTCGGCACGGAAGAGACACTGGGTTTGTTACTAAAACCCGTGGCATTTTGAAAGAATTTTTTCGGGAAAAGCGAAGGCGAAAATGGAAACGGTACAAATTGTTAAAATAGGCGGCAAGGTCATTAACAATGACGATCTGTTACAGAAGGTCTTGCGCGATTTCAGTCGTTTGCCGCACAAAAAGGTTTTGGTGCACGGCGGTGGCACCTTAGCCACGGAACTGGGCGAGCGGCTGGGGGTGGAAGCACGTCTGGTGGACGGACGGCGCATTACGGACCGGGAGACGCTCGAGATCACCCAGATGGCCTACGCAGGACTGGTTAACCCGAGGATTGTTGCCCTGCTCCAGAGTTTTGGGCAGCAGGCCGTGGGCTTAACCGGAGCAGATAGCGATCTGCTCCGGAGCCGCAAACGTCCCGCAGGAGACATCGACTTCGGTTTCGTGGGCGACGTAACTCAAGTAAACACCGGTTTTTTGCGTCTTTTGTTGCAGCAAAACCTTGTCCCGGTATTCTGTGCCTTAACTCATGACGGTTCGGGACAAATTTTAAACACCAATGCCGATACCATCGCCACGGAACTGGCCATTGCCTTAAGTAAACACTTTGCTACGGAACTCATTTTTACGTTTGAGAAGTCCGGGGTGCTGAGCGACGTGAGCGATGAGCAGTCGCTCATCGCCCGCCTGACCTTTACCGATTACCAACAGTTGCTGAGTCGCGGTGCCGTACATCAGGGCATGCGTCCCAAGCTGGATAACGCATTTCGCGCCTTGCGTCATGGGGTTCGGTTGGTGCGCATCATGAATGCCGACCAGCTCGAAAACATAAATCAAAAATCCGCCGTCGGTACGGTGGTAACTCTGGAGTAAACATGGAATCACTGAAATCTTTGCAGCAGGAAGCGCTGTCGTTACTCAAAAAACTGATTGCCACGCCCTCTTTTAGCGGGCAAGAAGCACAAACTGCCGAGGCCATCGAGCGGTTTTTGCAAAAATACGGTGTGGAAACCAGACGCCTGCACAACAACGTATGGGCCCAAAACGTGCATTTCGATGCACAAAAGCCCACGCTCTTACTAAATTCGCACCACGATACCGTTAAACCGGTAAGCGGCTGGCAAAGCGATCCGTTCGCGCCATTGGAAAAAGAGGGCAAACTGATCGGCTTGGGCAGCAACGATGCGGGCGCTCCGCTGGTTTCGCTGCTCGCCACCTTTGTCTATTTCTACAATCGACCGAATTTAAAATACAATCTGATCATGGCCGCCACGGCCGAAGAAGAAAATTCCGGCGAAAAAGGTATTCGCTCGATACTGCCGCAATTGGGAAAAATTGATCTGGCCGTGGTGGGCGAACCTACCGGCATGCAAATGGCCATTGCCGAAAAAGGGCTGATGGTATTGCGTTGCCGTGCGCACGGGGTGGCCGGACACGCCGCCCGGGACATCGGTGAGAATGCCATTTTAAAGGCTCTGCCCGATATTCAATGGTTTGCTTCGTACCGATTTCCCAAAGTTTCGCCCACGCTCGGACCAATCAAAATGACGGTGACCACCATTCGCGCCGGTGAATTGCACAACGTTATTCCCGACCATTGCGATTTTACCGTGGATATTCGCACCACAGAACAGTACACGCACGAAGAAATTTTACACACCGTGCGGCAAAACATTCAAAGCGAAATCGTTAAAACCTCGTTGCGATTGCGGCCTTCGTCCATCGATCCGAATCATGAACTGGTCACACTGGCTCGGGCAATGGGCATTCAAACCTTCGGTTCGCCTACCCTGTCCGACCAAACGTACATCGAAGCGCCCTCGGTAAAAATGGGGCCGGGCATGTCCGAGCGTTCGCACACGGCCAATGAATTCATTTATTTAGACGAGCTGTTCGACGGCATCGCAACCTACGTACGGCTTTTGCAACGCTTGTTAACCGGGCAAAGTCCAAAATCTTAAAACAAAGGATTGAAGAATGAGCCGAAAAACAAAAAAACTGTGGCAAAAAGAAGACGGGCTCGATCCGCTGGTCGAACAATTTACGGTGGACAACGATCGGGAAGCGGATTTGCAACTGGCCCGCTGGGACGTGATCGGTTCGCTGGCGCATGCGCACATGCTGCACAAGGTTAAATTAATCGATGCGGAGACATTCCGAATTTTGCGGCAGGGTTTGAAGGCCATTTTAAAAGAAATTGAAAGCGGACGTTTTGTCATTGAACAAGGTGTGGAAGACGTGCATTCGCAGGTGGAACTTTTGCTCACACGGCAATGGCCGGATGCCGGCGCCCGTTTGCACACGGGGCGTTCGCGCAACGATCAGATTCTGGTGGATTTGCGTTTGTTTGCCCGGGCGGAAATCAAAGCTATCGTGCACGCAACCCGACAATTATTTGATGTTTTAACGGAATTAAGCGAACGGCACAAGGAAGTGCTTTTACCCGGTTACACCCATTTTCAGATCGCCATGCCGTCGTCGTTCGGCCTGTGGCTGGGCGCTTATGCCGAGAGCCTGGTCGATGATCTTATTCAGCTTCAGGGAGCGTATCGTCTGGTGAACAAAAATCCCCTGGGCTCGGCGGCCGGATACGGTTCCGCCTTTCCGCTGGATCGCACACTGACCACCCGCTTGCTGGGTTTTGAAACGTTGAATTTTAATTCCGTTTACGCCCAAATGGGTCGAGGAAAAACGGAACGCATCGTTACACAGGCTATCGGCGGGCTGGCCGAAACGATAGGGAAATTGGCCGCGGACATCGTTTTGTTCCAGAGTCAGAATTTCGGTTTTTTGCACTTTCCCGCTTCTGTTACCACCGGATCGAGCATTATGCCGCACAAAAAAAATCCGGATGTTTTCGAAATTGTTCGGGGCAAATGCAATCGTTTGAAAGCGGTACCCAACGAAATCCAGATGCTCACGACCAATTTGCCATCGGGCTACCATCGCGATTTGCAACTGTTAAAAGAACCGTTTCTCCGTGCGTTAAAAACGCTGCGTGACGTTTTGCACATTATGGCCTACGTGCTTCCCAAGATGGAAGTAAAAGAGAATATTTTGTCCGAGCGCAAATACCAATCCGTTTACACGGTAGAGGCCATTAATCAACTGGTGCGGCAAGGCGTTCCGTTTCGGCAGGCTTACCATCAAATTGCCCGGCAAACCGCGGAGGGCACTTTTGTGCCTCCCGAGCCCGGAAGCCACACTCACGAAGGCAGCATCGGACGCCTGTGTACCGACGAAATCAGGCGCATGATGGAAACGGTTGTTGCCGAATTCCGTTTCGAACAATGGGAGAAGGCCATTCGGGCCTTGATCGAGGCTCCGTAATTTGAAAAGAAATGCAAATACAAACAGGGAGAAAAAGATGCCATTCAATAAAAAATTAGCCATTTTAGGTGCGGGAAATCTGGGAACATCCATTGCCCGTGGTTTGTACGAATCGGGCAAATACAAACCCAAACGTATTACGTTAACCCGGCGCCACATCGAGCGGCTGGAGGCGTTTGCCAAATTGGGTTTTAAGGTTCAGCGGGACAATAGTGCGGCGGTTAAGGATGCAGACATTCTTCTCATTACCGTAGAGCCGCAAAAGATAAACGAATTGCTGGAAGAAATCGCTCCGGTCATTAATGCCGACCGGCACATTGTTATTTCGTGCGTTACCGGGGTTTCCATTGCGCAAATCCGCAAGAAAATCGGCAAGCCGGTACCTGTTGTACGCTCCATGCCCAACACAGCCATTGCCATTCGGCAGTCCATGACCTGCCTGGCCTCGGAAAAAGGCAACGGCGAAGCACTAAAGATGGCACGTGAAATTTTTTCCACCGTGGGTAAAACGCTGGAAATCGAAGAAGAACAAATGGCAGCGGCAACGGCTTTGGCGGCTTGCGGGATTGCCTTCTTTTTGCGCGGCATTCGTGCCGCATCGCAAGGGGGCATCGAAATCGGCTTCGATTCGGAAAAGGCGCTGTTTATTGCCGCGCAAACGGCACTGGGTTCGGCGCAACTGCTTCTGGAGCACCACTCCCATCCCGAGTCGGAAATCGACCGGGTAACCACGCCCCGTGGCATTACCATTTCCGGTTTGAATCAGATGGAACACGAGGGCTTTAGTTCAGCCATGATTACGGGCATTGTGACGGCCTGGGAAAAAGCGGCCAAGGTGTACAAATAATTTACCCCACATCGTTCCTCCCATTGCGTCTTCTTTGTTTACCTATTTGATTTTTTCCCGGAAGCTTCCTAAAATATGTTTCCGGTTATCAGGTAAAATTCTGATTCGTTTTGCAACAAGGAGGAGAAGCAATGGAAAATACGACGCAGATCCTGATTGTCATGTTTTCGTACTTGACGTTACTTGTTTTGTGGGGGCTATACCAAGGGCGTAAGGTTAAAACCGATGCGGACTACGCCATTGCCGGGCGGGATTTGCCCGGGTGGGCGGCCGCACTTTCGGAACGGGCCACGGGCGAATCATCCTGGGCGCTTCTCGGCTTGCCGGGCTTTGCTTACGCTTCGGGCCTGATGGGCATCTGGACAGCCATCGGCTGCGTGGCGGGCATTATTACGGCCTGGGCGGCCATTGCCTGGCGGTTGCGGGAGGAAGCGGAAAAATACGATGTCAAAACTTTCACCGAATACATTGCCAAAAAGCACGGCGAATCGGAACGCTGGATTCGTACCATCGGCAGCCTGACCATTGTTTTCTTCTTTTTCTTCTACGTTGGCGCCCAATTTTTGGGCGGTGGTAAAACATTGTTCACCATGTTTCACTTAAAGCCGCAAATCGGCATGCTTATTACGGCTGCGGTCATTATTCCCTACACCATTTACGGTGGTTTTCGCAGTGTTGTGTACACCGATGTGGTACAGGCCATTGTCATGATCACCACCCTGATTATTGGACCTCTGGTCGGAATTTTTGTTTTAAGTACCCGCCCGGATGTATTTGCGCACTCGATTCCCCATGCGTTACAGCTGGCCGGCCCCAAATACACTTCGTTGAGCGGAGCGGCCAGCGGTTTTGCCCTGGGCGTTACCATCATGGGCGGCCTTTCATGGTTCTTTGGCTATCTGGGCGGGCAACCGCAACTCAGTATGCGTTTCATGGCCATTCGTGACGTAAGACAGGCCAAAATAGGACGCAACATTGGGATTGTCTGGACCATTATCGCTTACATCGGCGCTTTATCAATCGGTTGGATTGGGCTGGGATTGTTTGGGCCCACGGGGCTAAGTGATCCCGAATATGTAATGCCTAAAGTCATGTTAGAATTATTCCCTCCGGCGATTGCTTCCATATTGATTACCGGTGCAATTGCCGCGATGATTTCTACCGCCGATTCATTGCTCATTCTTTCTTCGACCGAGCTCTCGGAAAATCTGCTTAAATTCGGGGATGACCATTCCGGGAAGGCTTTATTCCGCTCGCGGGTGGTCACGGCTGTTTTGGCCGTTATTGCCCTTGTCGTAGCTTATCTGTCACCATCCAAGCTTATTTACACGCTGGTTGGCTATGTGTGGGCGGGAATCGGAGGCACATTTTCCATTGTTATTTTGTTTACACTTTTCTGGAAACGCTACCACGGAAAGGCTGTTCTGGCAACGATCATCGTGGGAATGGTGTTCACCATCATTTGGATTAGCAGTGGGATGGAGACAGTGATTACTTCGCGCATTATGACATTTTTTGTTGCGGGAATTACGGCTATCGCGGCCACATTTTTCCTGAAAAAATAGCGGTAAACATTCGACCCGCCGATCTCGGCGGGTTTTTAGTTTTTAAGTAACTCCGACCATTTTTCGATTAACATCTCCATCGCTTTTACTTCGTCAAAATTGATCAGATATCGACGGAGTTTATGATTCAATTGCAGACGCTGTTCGTCTAAGATCAAATGTTCTTTACGTGTCCCCGATTTTTCGATGTTAATTGCGGGAAAAACACGGCGGTCGGCGCATTTGCGCGAAAGTACCAACTCCATGTTGCCTGTGCCCTTAAATTCCTGAAAAATAATCTCATCCATGCGACTTCCCGTGTCCACCAAAATAGTCGCAAGAATGGTTAAAGAGCCTCCTTCTTCCAATTTTCGTCCTGCGCCAAAGAATTGACGAGGAATTTCCAATGCGCGCACGTCCAATCCACCGCTCATGGTACGACCGTGCGTGTTGACATTTTTATTAAAAGCTCGGCTCATGCGTGTTAACGAATCGATAAGCACCAAAACATCCTTGCCCATTTCTGCCTTACGAATTGCGTAATTCATTGTAAGCCGGGCAATGCGTAAGTGGTTTTCCACGCTTTGATCGGAGGAAGACGAAAAAACGCGGGCTCCGGTTGTTCGGCGGAAATCGGTAACTTCTTCCGGGCGTTCATCGATTAGCAATACCATCACTTCGACTTCCGGATGATTTTTCTGTACGGCCAGGGCGATATGCTTAAGGATGGTCGTCTTGCCTGCCCGGGGAGGCGAAATAATTAAGCCGCGAGTTCCTTTGGCAATAGGCACCAATAAGTCAATGATGGCTCCGGTGCGATCGTTTTCGTCAATTTGGATGATAAGCTGCTCAAAGGGATCGATGGAAGTTTGTGATTTAATATCGGGCACCTGCACAAATTTTTCCGGCGGTAGCCCGTTAATCGCGAGCAGAGTCTTAATTGGCTTGTTGCGCACTTTGCCTTTGGTTTCATCGAGTTGAGCTTCAATTTCTACGCCTTCGCGCAAATGATATTTTCTGATAAGCTGAGGAGCGACAAAGGCGTCATCGGAAGATGGCAAAAAATTGTTTTCCGGTTTTCGGGTAAAGCCATGTTTTTTATCGGTAATTTCTAAAACGCCATGTATCAAATTGGTCTTTTCCATAATGTTCCCTGTGTATTTTCTCGAGACAAGTAATCTAAGAAAATTTCCGTTTTCAGAAAAGGTCGAAATAAGAATTGGTAGATGAATTTTTCGTTTCTGCCTGATTTTGTGGGGGCCGGATCGCAATCCGGCCTTCTTGCGGAGAGGCAGGGATTCGAACCCTGGATAGGGGGATTACCCCTATACTCACTTAGCATCCCGACGCGTCGGGATTCAGCCAACTCGGCCAACTCTCCAGATACTATTCTTTATGTATTTCAAAAAATCTTCAACAATCTCATCGATGGTCTATACTCACTTAACATCCCGAAACGGTGAGATGCAGCCAATTCGGCCAAATTAAAGTAGGCCTGATCGCAATCCGGCCTTCTTGCGGAGAGGCAGGGATTCGAACC
>CAYXUS010000231.1:0-7254 GCA_964468415.1 uncultured Caldithrix sp. | reverse complement strand
TTTTAAACGCCAGCTACGACGGCTACAACCCCGAATCGATTAAACGCATTCACCTAAAGGTGGGGCAGGGCTCCTGCGGCTGGGTGGTGCAAAGCAAGCAAATCGAAGTAATCGACGACGTTCGTTATGCGCCGCACTACTTTCCGCTGCGCAAAGAAACCCGTTCGCAAATTTCCATTCCCCTGGTGTTTGACAATCAGGTGCTGGGCGTCATCTGTCTGGAAAGCGACCGTCTGGCCTACTTTAACCGGCAAATGGTTGACCTGCTTCAATTGTTTGCTCAAATGGCTTCCATTGCCATTCACAATGCCCGACAATTCAAAATTATGCTGGCCAAACAGGCGCTGGAACACGAACTGATCAACGCCAGCAAAGTACAAAAGGCCCTGCTGGTACAGCGCGCCCCGCACATTGAACATCTGCAAATTACCGCCACCAACCTGCCCAGCAAAATTGTTAGCGGCGATTTGTACGACATTCTCCGTTACGACCAACACACCGTTGGATTAGCCATCGGCGACGTAAGCGGAAAAGGCGCCCCGGCAGCCCTGACCATGGTTCTGGTGCTGGCCGGCCTGCGCAGCCAAAAACAATTCTTCATGACCGCGTGCGACATTGTGTATCGCCTGAACAATCTCTTGTACGAAAGCACTACCGAAAACAACTACGTTACCTTCTTTTACGCCGTGGTCAACACGGAAAGCAAAAAAATCATTTACACTAACGCCGGACACAACGCCCCCATTTTGCTGCGAAAAAACGGTGAAATCGTTCGTTTACAAACCGGGGGCATCGTCATCGGATTTCTACAAAATTTTGAATATCGCCAAGAAGAGCTTAACTTTACCCCAGGCGACATCCTGCTCCTTTACACCGACGGCATAACCGAAACCATGAATGCCCGAAACGAAGAGTTTGGTGAAGAACGCCTAATCGCAACATTAAAGGCAAACAAAGACAAAAACGTTTACGACATCCGGAAAGCCATCATTCAAGAAGTTCAGAAGTTCAGCGCCCGAAAGGCACAAGACGACGACATGACCTTGCTCGTTTGCAAATTTGAAGAGTCCCAGTCACAATAAAGTGCTGCAATGCCATGAGCAGAAAAAACAAAAAAATCCTCTACATCGAGGATGATCCCGACGCACGCGCCCTAATGGCCGACATCATTCGCTATCAGGGCTACACCTACATTCAGGCCAGCCGCGGGCTGGAAGGCATTCGGCTGGCCAAACTGCACAAGCCCGATTTGATTCTCATCGATCTGATGCTTCCGGACATGCAAGGTTCCGAAGTAACCACCCATTTAAAAAGCCTGCCGGAATTGCACGACATTCCCATCATCGCCCTGACCGGAGCTGCCGCCGAAAACGTACGCGAACTCGTGCTTACGGCCGGGTGTGACGGCTACATCAGCAAACCGATCAATGTCAACGAATTCATCATCAAACTGGAAGAATTTTTGGCCGGAAAACGCGAGTCGGTTCCGCCGGAATACGAAAAGGAATTTTTACAACGTTACAACATCGAACTGGTCGAACGCTTAAAACGTAAGGTTTCGGAACTGGAAGCCCTCAACAAAAATCTCTCCCGTTTAAATGCCGACTTAATCGCTTCCCGCGAAGAGCTGGCGCGTTACAACGACATGCTGTTCTACCTGAATTCTCTGGCCAATTACCTGCGCAGCCTTAACGACCCGCAAAAGCTAATCCGTGTTTTGCCTGAACAAATGGTGGTCGGCTTTCATCTGGATCGCTGCATCATTTTTCGTTACAATCCCTCCGAAAATATTTTAACACCACATTCTTACTACGGCAAAGTGCCCAAAAAGCTCAAAGAGGCCCGGTTGCCTTTTGGCAACCAGCTTATCCAGCTTATTCGGGAAGAAGGCGGCCTGTTGTGGGTTAAAGACAAACATCAAATTGTGGAAGAAAGCTTGCAGAAAATAAGCAAATTTTTCCGTTCTACTTCTTTCGTTATCAGCTATTTGCACGAATTGGGACGCCACAAAATTCAGCATTTGCAGGAAGAAGAAGACGATTTTGAGGCCGATCTGGATATTGCCATCGACGAACATTACGTGCTGTTCATGGACAAAACCCATCCCCAAAAACATTTTGCCACTTACGAAATACGCATCTTCAAATCCTTTCTGCAAACCGTGGCCATCATTTACGAAAACATGCAGCTTTTCGATCGCCTGCATTATCTGTACAAAATAAAATCGGAAGAAGCGATTCGCGACGGCCTGACCAACCTGTACAACTATCGTTTTTTCATCCGTGAAATAAAAAAAGAAGTAGCCCGCACCAAGCGCTACCACACGCCCTTCTCTCTGCTTATGATCGACATCGATTATTTTAAAGAATACAACGACCTGCACGGCCATGTGGAAGGCGACAACGTTTTGCGCACCATTGCCCGCTTGCTGGAATTAAACACCCGTCAAACCGACGTGGTGGCCCGTTACGGCGGAGAGGAATTTGTCATCATTCTTCCCGGCATTACCAAAAAGGATGCTCTCCCTCTGGCCGAAAAATTGCGGCACCTGGTTAAGGTGTACCCCTTCCCCGATAAAGTCCACCGGGTGCCCTGCCGGTTGACCATTAGCATTGGCGTAGCCGCCTGTCCGGAAGATAGTGAAGATCATGTGGAGTTAATAAAAATGGCCGATTCGGCTTTGTACAACGCCAAGCAAACCGGCCGTGACAAAGTGTGTGTGTATTAAAAGGGGGCGTTTTTTCGCAGCTATTCTTTGCGTATTTTTTCGTAATGCTGCACAATCATGTCGCGCACGGTTTTAACCAATTGATTGCGCGTTTTTAATGAATATGCCGAAACATCCACCGGATCCAAAAAGTGCACTTCAATTGTTCCCGGATTTACCTGAAATTTGCCTTTGGGCTTAATATTTAGCGAACCGGTAATTACCGTAGGCACAATGGGCAAGCCCGATTCCAGCGCCAAAATAAACCCGCCTTTTTTAAACGGAAGAATATTGCCGTCCAAAGTGCGCGTTCCTTCCGGGTAAATAATAACCGAAACCCCGTTACGCAGGGTTTCCGCCGCTTCCTTTAACGACTCACGCGCCTTAACGCTATTCCCGCGATCAATCGGAATCATGCCAACGGCGCGCATGCCCTGGGCAAAAACGGGAATGCGGAACAGTTCTTGTTTGGCAATAAAGCGCATGGTACCCGGAATGCTTACCACGTGGGCCAAAATGTCAAAATCGCCCTGATGGTTGGACATGTAAATGTAGGGCTGGTCGGGGTGCAGCTTTTCCGCACCGAATACCCGCACCTTTACTCCGGCCACTTTTAATATGCCTCTGGCCCACAGGCGAATGACCCCATTGACAATTTTGGAATAGGGCTTAAACAGGCCGAACAGAATGGCCGCCAACGAACAGCAGAGCGTGTGAACCACCGCAAATGCGAATACCAAGACCGTGCGCAGCATTTAATTTACCTTTTACTTTTTGTACTTTCTGCGAATGACATCCTGCCCACCCATGTATTTGCGTAAAGGCTCGGGAATGATAATGGTTCCTTCGTCCGTTTGATAGGTTTCCATTAACGAAACCATTAGCCGCGAGGTAGCCAGCCCCGACCCATTGAGCGTGTGTACGAATTGCGGTTTGGCTCCTTTTTCGGGACGAAAGCGAATGTTGGCACGGCGTGCCTGAAAATCTTCGAAATTGCTCACGCTGGATGCCTCCAGCCATTTTTGTTCGGCCGGGGACCAGGTTTCGATATCGTAACACTTGGCCGCGGCAAAACTCAAATCGCCCGAGCACAAAAGCAACACCCGGTAGGGGATGTTCAACATTTCAAGAATTTCCGTAGCCTCGCGCAAAAGCTGCTCATGAAAGTCGTACGATTCTTCCGGGCGGACAAAGTTAACCATTTCCACTTTGTTAAACTGATGCACACGCAAAAAACCGTGAGTCTCTTTTCCGTAAGAGCCCGCTTCGCGTCGGAAACACGCAGAATAAGCCACGTATTTGATGGGCAATTCATCCGCGTTTAAAATTTCGTCCCGGTGCAAATTGGTAACGGGTACCTCCGCCGTGGGGATTAAAAAGAGATCGTCTTTGGGCATGTAATACATGTCATCTTCCAGTTTGGGCAATTGGCCGGTGCCAAACATACTGGCGCGATTGGCCAAAAACGGAGGGAAAACCTCTGTGTAGCCATGCTTCTCGATATGCACATCCAGCATAAAATTGATTAAAGCCCGCTCCAGACGCGCCCCATCGCCCTTGTACACCGGAAAGCCGCTGCCAGTCACTTTGCCGCCCCGTTTAAAATCCAAAATATCCAGGCGCTCTCCCAATGCCAAATGGTCGAGCGGTTCGAAATCGAATTGGGGAATTTCTCCCCAGCGCTTTACTTCTACGTTTTCGCTGGCGTCTTTCCCGATGGGAGTGGTTTTGTGCGGCAAATTGGGAATGCGGCTCAGCTGGTCGTTTAACGCTTGTTCCACCTGTTTCAAACGTTCGTCCAATTGCTTTATTTCATCCGAAATTAACCGCGTGTGGGCAATAACCGACGAAGCATCTTTGCCCTCTTTCTTTAATTGCGCCACTTTCTTGGAATTTTCATTGCGCTGTTTTTTCAAATCTTCCACTTTACGAATAATTTCCCGGCGTTCGGCATCCAGTTCCAGCACCTTGTCCACATCGCCCATTTCGCCCTTGGCCTTAATACCATCTTTAACCCGCTGCGGATTTTCCCGGATGAATTTCAAGTCTAACATATCTTTTCCTTTATCTTTGCATTTGTTCTTATTGAATTTAAAAAGCTCAAATTTACAGAAGTCCTGTACCCATCGCAAGCGCCTTTGGCAGGGGAAAAATTTTTCCCTTGCATTATTGTTTTTTTTAACTAAATTTGTTATTGAATTTTCACAGAATCAAACCAAATCAGCAAATTTAGGGAGGATTGCCTTTTAGCTTCACCTTGTTACCATCATTTTTACGTGAATATTTATTTGGAGGTGTAACATGGTGAAGAATCCTCTTAAACCCCACATTCCCGACTCTATTTTCAAATTTCTAATCGATCATAATCTGTTGCGGGAAAAAGGCGTACGCGATTTCCAGATTCGTCAGCGTTTTAAACAACTTCGTCAAAACTATTCAACCCAGCAGGCACTGGAAATTTTACAAGACGAATATCCTTATCTGCAATATGAAACCATTCGAAAGATCATTTATCAAAAAGTCGAACATCGTTCGGAAGAATATTTTTATTTGTTTTAATTGGCGTGGCTGTTTTGCCTTTGACAAGTGAAGTAGCAACCGAAGCAACTTAAAAAACACAGAGTATCCCAACTTTATTCGGGCTGTAATAAGGCTGCACGCGCATGCTGAAAATGCGTCCCTGCGTTTTGCGGTTAAACTGCACGACAAAACGCCCAACGTGATAGCCGATAAACGCGCCTAACACCACATCCGAAATCCAGTGCTGGTTGTGGTAAACGCGTGAGGCACCCACCAGCCCGGCAGAGCCGTACCAGAACATTTTCCAGAGAATGTTTTGCCGGGCATGGGCCATTACCGTAGAAAAGGCAAAAGCCAGCGTTGTGTGCCCACTGGGAAGCGACTCGTAATCGTTGCCTAAAAAATGCACAGGGCGGAAAAAAAGATTTCCCTTCCCCGCATAGGGACGACGACGGCCCAGCAAATATTTAATGCCCCCGGTAACCGCACCGGAAAAAATAACCGCCTCGGTTAAATTACGTCCCAAAGTGCGTAAACGATCGTTACCCGCCAGGGCGCCAAAGCCGTAAACGCCCCAGGAAACAAAAATAATACTTCGGTTTCCGTAATACCGATCCAGATTAAAGAGACGATCGTTTAGTTCGGACCGGTTCCGCAAGGCCCAATCTTTCACATCGCGATCGACAAGAAACAACGGCGCCGTAGCCAGGGCGGCCACTCCTGCGTGCATCCAGTCGCGATGATCGAACAGGAGCGGAGCAACCGCAATGTGAAACCCCACCTCTACAAAATGCTCCAGATCCTGAATAAAAATCGATGTCGTATCCGGAATTGTCAGAGTGTCGGTATTTGTCATTTGTTGGGGAAACGATACCACCGTTTGGTTAACGGAAGTCGTATCCACCCGAATCGTATCGATGGCCTGCGCCCGGAGGTGCTTTCCCGGAAATACGGACAGAACAAACACGACAAAAGAAAAAATGGCAAATTTTCGCATCTTCCCGCCAAATTGTCTTTTTCAAAATGTCAAATTTAAAATTACGCATTTTGCTTCTCAAACGCCAATTCAAAATTCTTTTTGCTTCGGCCCAAAAATATCCCCCAAAAAACATTTGACAAGCGGCGTTTCAATTCTTAAACTTACAAGATAAATTTTTAGCTAAAGGAGGTTACTGAATGGCCATCAAAACCATAGATCTGCGAAAATTCAAAAAAGGAACATCCAATATTTACGAAGCCTGCTTACTTATTGCAGCGCGTGCCCGGCAAATTAATGCCAAACGTATTGCCGAACGCAAAGAAAAAGAGATGGCTGACAACGTGAAAGACTTCTTCGACGAAAACGATTTGTACGATCATGAATTAATTAAAGATTTGAAGTTTGAACGTGAAATCAACCCCACGGTAATTGCTCAGGACGAATACTTCCAGGGGAAAATTCGAGCCATCTATCCCAAAGCCAGCAACGAAGACGAAATAAAATAAGCCCTGCTCTCAGGGCTTTTTTATTTTACTCCCCTGCCCCTGTTTACTTCATTTAGAATAAATTGACTCATTCCTTGTAAATACTTATTTTTAGTGAGACATGATTGTTAACAGAGGGGATTACTATGAAAATTAAAGAAAAAATTGTAGATCACATTGCGGTTTTAGAGCTATCCGGAAAAATGATGGGCGGCCCGGAAACGATGGCACTTCATGATCATGTAAAAGGCCTGATTAACGATGGCATCAAAAAAGTGGTTATTGATCTGGGAAACGTAAAATGGATTAACAGCTCCGGAATGGGCATTTTAATGGCCTGCATGACGACACTCTCCAATGCAGGCGGTAAGCTGGTTCTGGCCCGGGTTTCCGAAAAAGTTAACAGCCTATTGATGATCACCCAGCTTATTAAAGTTTTTGAGACTTACGAAACCGTTGACCGTGCGGTAGCGGCTTTAAAAGAATAAGTTTAAAGGGAGCCTTTCCGGTTCCCTTTTTTGAATTTAAAACGTCTGTAATTTCCCTCCTTAAAATCAATCGGT
>CAYXUS010000230.1:0-4442 GCA_964468415.1 uncultured Caldithrix sp. | reverse complement strand
GCGCAAAACCAATGTGTTGATGAACAGACCGATCAGCGGTTCGATTTCGGCGCGATTGCGATTGGCAATGGGCGTACCGATGGTCAAATCGCTTTGTCCGGCGTAGCGGCCCAGCAAAACACGCAACCCGGCCAGAAGCACCATGAACAAAGTGGCGCCTTCCTGACGGGCCAGCCCGTAAAGCTTGTCCGTCAGCTCTTTGGGCAGAACCAAACGTTCTGACGATCCTACATTGGTTTGAATTTGCGGGCGCGGACGATCGGTGGGCAATTCCAGCACCGGAGGGTTGTCGCCCAATTGTTCTTTCCAGAAATTAAGCTGTTCTTCCAGCACTTCACCTTGCAGGTATTCGCGCTGCCATTCGGCAAAATCGGCGTATTGAATGGGCAGCTCCGGCAGGGGAGACGGCTTTCCCTGCGAAAACGCGGCGTACAGTGCGGTAATTTCGCGTACCAAAACCCCGATCGACCAGCCGTCGGAAATGATGTGGTGCATGGTTACCAGCAACACGTGGTCGGTATCGCTGGCTTTGAGAATGGTTACGCGGAACAACGGCCCCTTGGCCAAATCGAACGGTGTGCGGGCTTCTACCGTGGCCAGCCGCTTGATCTCTTCGTCCAGTTTTTCACCGTGGAGATGGGTTAAATCGACCACCGGAATTTCGAGATGCAGTTCCGGGGCGATGATTTGCAGCGGCTCGCCTTTTTCCGGCCAGAAGGTGGTGCGTAAAATTTCGTGGCGATCCACGATTTCGTCAATCACCCGTTTAAAAATATCGACATCAAATCGGCCGCGCACGCGAATGGCCATGGGAATATTGTAGTAAGGACTTCCGGGCTCGAACTGATCCAGAAACCAAAAACGCCTTTGCCCGAAAGAAGTGGGAAAGACGTACACTTCTTCTTCGTCAAACGGCATGGCTTGTTCTTCAAACTCGGTCGATTGATCCACGGTCATGTATTTGTTTCCTTTTGTTTTTTAGAGAAACATTAAGGACGAAATCGTGTTTTCGTTAATTTGTTGATTGGTTGAATAGTTGAATGGGAAAATGGGCCCACCCCATCAGTTCTCCCGAGGGGATCACTTCCGTGACGGAGCCAGTTCCCCCGAAGGGGCTCCTATCCCGAAGGGATCACTTCCGTGACGGAGCCAGTTCCCCCAAAGGGGCTCCTATGGAGCCAGTTCCTAGTTCCCAGTTCCTAGTTCCAAATTCCCAGTTCCCAGTTCCCAATTCCTACCCTATCTCCCCAAATCCGAGCGCTTTACCCGACGCCGTTCCCGTGCAACTTTTTTGATTTGCGGCGCGGCCGTTTTTTGCGGTTGCAGCCTGGCCTTGGCAATTTCTTCCGCCAATTGCGCTACCGTCGGCTTTTCGAACAGGGTAATAAGCGGCAATTCGACCTGAAAATCCGTACGCAAACGGGACATGAATTGCGTGGCCAACAGCGAATGCCCGCCCAATTCGAAAAAGTTGTCGTGAATACCCACTTTGTCCAGGTGCAGCAAATCGCCCACAATGGCACACAATTTTTCTTCGGTTTCGTCGCGTGGGGCCACATATTCGGCCTGCGCCAGGGATCGATCCAGTTCGGGTTTGGGCAAAGCGCGCCGATCCACCTTGCCGTTGGGCGTCAGTGGCATGGCCTCCAGAAAAACGAAGGCCGAAGGCACCATGTAATCGGGTAATTTTTTGCTCAGGTGTTCACGCAGTTCCTGCACTGCGGGTTTGGGTTCTTCGCACACCAGGTAGGCCACCAGACGTTTGTCCCCGGGAATATCTTCGCGGGCCAGCACTACCACGTCTTTCACCTTGTCAAGCTCGTGCAGTGCGGCTTCTATTTCGCCCAGTTCAATGCGAAAACCACGTACTTTCACCTGTTGATCGATGCGTCCCAGGAACTGAATGTTGCCATCCGGCAGCCAGCGCACCAAATCACCCGTGCGGTACAAACGTGCGCCCGCACGCCCGCCAAAGGGATCGGGAATGAATTTCTCCGCCGTCAGGTCCGGGCGATTCAGATAGCCGCGGGCCAGCCCCACACCTCCCACGCACAGCTCTCCGGCCACACCGACGGGTACCGGCAAAAGATTGCGATCCAGCACGTACAGTTGAAAATTACCGATGGCACGACCGATGGGCGGATCGGTGTCTTCCTCGGCACTGGTTTCGTACATGGAGGCACACACCGTGGTCTCCGTCGGGCCGTAAGCGTTGACGAATTGCCGTCCGGGCTGCCATTTTTTAACCAGTTCGGCCGGACATTTTTCACCGGCGGTGACAATCGTTTTCAAATCGGGCAACGATTCCTCGGGAAAAACCGCCAGCACCGAAGGCGGCAAAGTGACGGTGGTAATCCGTTCTTCCTTCAATTTTTGCACCAGCAAGTCGCCGGAAGCCAGCATGGTGCGATCCACCAAAATAAGCGCCGCGCCGTTAAGCAAGGCCATGACCGTTTCCCAGACGGAGGCATCGAAACTGAGCGAGGCGAATTGCAAAATGCGGCTTTGCGGCGTAATGTTAAATGCCTTGCGCTGTTCGTTGGCTAAATTCAGCAAACCCGTGTGTGACAACATGGTGCCCTTGGGCTTGCCGGTGGAACCCGAGGTGTAAATGACGTAGGCCAGATTTTGCGGCGTAATCACCTGCGGTACGGCCTCGGCCGGATGTTCGGCTACCTGTGCCCATTCGCTGTCCAGAGCCAATTTGGGAACATCGAAATCGGCCAATCCGGGTTTAACTGCTTCCTGCGTGAGCAGCAGCTTGAGTCCGGAATCTTCAATCATGTAAGCCAGACGCTCGTGCGGGTAAGCGGGATCGAGCGGCACAAAGGCGGCTCCCGCCTTCAACGTACCCAAAATGCCCACGATCATTTCCGGCGAACGTTCCAGACAAATACCCACCAGATCGTCGGCACCAATGCCCTGCGCACGCAGGTAACGGGCCAAACGATTGGCGCGCTCGTCCAATTCGCGGTAGGTCAGGGCCTGACCGTTGTGTTCTACGGCTGTCGCTTCGGGTTGCGCATCCACCCACTGCTTGAACTTTTGCGGAACGCACAATGCGCTGTCGAAAGGCGCCTCCGTTTTATTCCAGGCGTAAAGCAAAGTGTGGCGTTCGTCATCGGAAAGGTAATCGATCAAATCCACCGGTCGATCGGCGTCTTCCGTGACGGCCCTGAGCAGATTGGTCAGATGGCGCTGCATGCGCACGATGGTGGATTCGTCAAACAGATCGGTATTGAATTCGAAACTGAAGTTAAAATGATCCGGCCCTTCGGTAACAATGAGAGAAAGATCGAATTTTGCCGTACCGGCTTCTTCTTCCGCAGAACGCATGGTCAGGCCGGGCAATTCGAACTTGCTTTGCGGCAGATTCTGCATGACAAACATGACCTGAAAGAGCGGCGCATGGCTCATTTCCCGTTTGCTTACCAGGGCGTCCACAATCTGTTCGAACGGTACGTCCTGATGTGCGTAAGCGTTGAGAGTGTTTTCCCGCACCCGACGCAACAATTCACTGAATTCGGGATTGTCGTAAAAATCGCTTTTGAGCACAATGTTGTTGACAAAAAAGCCGATCAGATTTTCCGTTTCCGAGCGGTTGCGGTTGGCAATGGGCGAACCAACCAGAATTTCGTCCTGACCGCTGTAGCGGTGCAACAGGGTTTGAAAGGCAGCCAGCAAGGTCATGAACACCGTGGCGCCTTGTTCCTGCGACAGTTTTTTGATGGCAGCGCTTAATGCACCGTCTACGCGCATGGAAATGGTTTTGCCGTTAAAGGTTTGCACCGGCGGACGCGGACGATCGAAGGGTAATTCCAGAACCGGCGGATCCATGCCGATGGTTTCTTTCCAGAAATCCAGTTCTTTTTGCAGCACGTCGCCCTGCAGCCATTCCTGTTGCCAGGCGGCGTAGTCGGCGTATTGAATTTCCAGCGGCGGCAATTGCGGTGTTTTGCCTTGTGCAAAAGCCGCGTAGCCCTGAGCGATTTCCCGCATGAAAATGCCCATTGACCAGCCGTCGGAAATGATGTGGTGCATGGTAAAAAGCACCACGTGTTCGGTATCGTTCAGCTTGACCAGTTGACCGCGGAAAAGCGGGCCGGTTTTCAGATCGAACGGTTTTTTGTTTTCTTCCAGAGTGATTTTTTTCAATTGCGCCTGCTTTTCATCTTCCGGCAGAGCGCTCAAATCGATAACCGGCAGTTTAACCGGCTGCGCTTCGTGGATGACGATGAACGGTTTGCCGTTCTCGTCGTCAAAAGTGGTGCGCAGCGTTTCGTGGCGCCTGACCACTTCGCTCAGACTTTTTTCCAACGCTTCGATGTTCAGTTCGCCGATCAGCCGCACGGCGCCGGGAATGTTGTAAAACGAACCGCCGGGCTGCAACTGATCCAAAAACCACAGGCGTTGCTGGGCAAAAGAAAGGGGCAGGCGTCCGC
>CAYXUS010000229.1:0-1810 GCA_964468415.1 uncultured Caldithrix sp. | reverse complement strand
CGCGCACCTTAAAAATTTTGCGAAATTCTTCATCCAGATTGTAAAGCAAACGGTAAAGGTAAGCCTGCCCGATCAAAACGACCTTCATGTTTACCGGAATGGGCTGCGGCCGGGGCGAAGTGGCCGTAACAACACCAATTAATTCGGAGAAATCTTCGATTTTGAGCGTGCCCGAACGCAACGTGCGTTTCAACGCTTCGTACACAAAGGGATGCTTTAACAGTTGTTCGATTTCCAGCACAAGAAATCCGCCATTGGCTTGCAAAAGCGAGCCGGCTTTAATCAATGTGTAATCGGTGTAAATGAATCCCTGATAGGCCTTCTTTTCAATGCGACCGAACAAATTGGCGTAAGTGGGATTGGTTTCGAATACAACCGGTGCGCCTTTCTGCCGGGAATTATCGATCAGCACATTCACTGCATATTTATCGACCTTGATGGGTGATGGTGTGGGAATGGGCAATTGAGCGACTTCTTCTTTTCCGATAAATTCGGCAACATTTTTAATGATGTCGTCCGCAGCCATTTGCAAATAACGTTTGATTTCTTCGTAGGCCTGATACAACTCCAGCAAATGGGCGAAATGGTTGTTTACTACCCAGCGCGCCGTTTTCTGAGTAAGATCTTCCAATTGATCGGCTAACTTCCGTTCCAGAATATTAATTTCCCGCAAGACGTACTGAATGCGTTTTTGGATGTAATTAATATTGTTGTTAATGGTGTCTTGTTCTTCTTTGGACAAGCGTTGAAAATCTTCGGGAGTTAGCGGCTTTCCGTCTTTGTAGGGCACGGTCACGTAGCCCACATTGGAAGCCTGAATTTGAATATCCAGAGCTTTCGCTTCCAGCTCTAACTGTTGCAACAGTTCCTGTTTTTTTTCATTGAAAGCATCGACCAGTTTGGCCTTTTCCTGATCGAAATGTTTGGACTCAAATGATTTCTGCAGCTCTTTGCGCAAACTGACGATTAACTTTTTCATACGATCTTTAAACGCACAGGCCTCACCGGCAGGCAACTGGATGGAAATCGGTTCGTCGGGCGATTCAAAATTGTACACCAAAATACAATCCGGTGGTACGTTTCCGTTCTTGGCCACTTTTTTGAGCAAATCCATTACAATGGTTGTACGGCCGCTTCCGTAATGCCCAGACACAAATACATTGTAGCCGGAATGGTCCATACCCAGGGCAAAATTAATGGAAGAAACGGCACGGTCCTGACCAATTACGGTTTTTAATGGCGGAATATCGGCAGTGGTTTCAAAACGAAATTTGGACAAATTCACACGTTTGTTTAATTGTTCCGGGGAGACAAGGCACTTTTTAAACATGACGATTCTCCAGAAAAGGTTCTTTTTTTAGAAAGATACAGAACAAACAAAACATCTTTCAAGAAATATTGCGTCTTATGGAAAGAAATTCGTAATTTAATTTCTTCACGGGAGTGAATGGGGCCCGGTGGCTCCCCCGGCCTTCAAAGCCGCGTGTGTCCCGCTATTTGGGACAGGTGGGTTCGACTCCCACACACTCCCGCTAATTTTAGTGAAAGCTGAAAAAGATTTTTTACCCCAAACTGCTAACCTTCCAATTTCCTGCTTCCACACCCATTTGCGTAATCCTTGTCATTTGTGCTCAATCAGACAGCGTGTACGCGTTATTCGGTGGCTGCATTAAGTTAAAGGTTAAGGGTGTAAGGGTTAAGGGAGAGGTGTGCCACCCGCCGGTGCCTCGATACGCCCCGGCAGGCCGGGACTACTCGGCAACCGGCGCGCCGCCTGGTGACAGCACCATTCATCCCGAAGGGATGCCTA
>CAYXUS010000228.1:0-6595 GCA_964468415.1 uncultured Caldithrix sp. | reverse complement strand
CGAGACCATTTTGCGGAGGCACCATTAATCCCGACGAGATACCTGCCCCGTGGGGGCCGCACGAATTGAGACCCGGAAAATGGTACAGGGGGGATGAAAAAGGAAAAATGAAAAAAGAAAAAGGGGAAAAACCGCGGGTTGCCGGGTGGCGCCACGTCAGGGAGGAAATTAAAAATTACGAATTAAGAATTACGAATTACGAATTGTCGGCGGTGGCATGCTTCCCCTTAACCCTTTACCAACCAGCTACCGACACCGTTCAACAATTCAACTTTTGAACTTACCAACGCCTTCTCCGCTACGCGATCCGGAAGCCGGGCCAGATCCATTTACCTCCACCGCCAGGGGCTGGGACGACGGGGACGCACAACCTCCGAAGCCGACGACTCTCCCGCGCGCACGCTTTGCTTAAAAACGCCCGTATCCGGCACAAACACCTTTTTCGCCTGCAAGGTTTGCTCAATACGGAAGGCCTTCTCCGCGGCACGTAAAATCTCTGGCTTCAAGCCCTCGGCGGCAATTTCTTCGGTAAAGCGCCGACGACCTTCGATCAGCTCTCTCAAATAATTATTGATCTGTTCTTCGGAATAAAAACGCCGCACATCGTACTCGGGAATGGGACGACCTTCCACGGCCACAATGCCTTCGGTGCCCAAAATGCCCGGAGCATATTCGTTGGTGCCACGCAAATCTCCGCGCTGAATCGCCGCCATTAAATTCAACGGCACGCGTTCCACCTTGCGCACCAGCTTTTTTACCTTTTTACCGTTCTGCTCCGTGGTTTCGATAATTTCTCCCATGCCGCCGGTATTGTACATCATAAAATGCACTTTGCCCGGAAACTTTTCTACCAGACGCATCACGATGTCGTAAAAGCGGTTGACCTTAACACCGCGCGAGCCGATGATGAACGGGTCGGTGCCCACAATGCGTACCGACTCACCGGCCTTTTCGGGATTGGAGGCGTAGCTGTGCGTCGATTCGCCCCACAAATAGGCCAGTACGCCCTGTTCCGGTGTTAGCCGTTGGGCAAAAGGCATAATGGTATTGCGTCGCGTGATAAAGGCAAAGATAATTCCGTCCGTTTCGGTAAGCGGCGGCAGGTTAACCGTTGGGGCGCTAATGCCCACCAGTTTTTTGCCCTGTTTTACTTTAAGCTGATTGCGAAAAATCACCGCACGACCGTTGCCGCACAACGATTCGTCAAGAAAGTCGATTTGACCTTTGTAGTTCATCATGACGTTTTCCAGCAAGGCCGATTTGTGCACCAGAGCGTTGTACATGGCCTCTTGCTGATCGGGACGGACATCGGTTTTAACGTAAAAATTATTTTCCGAACCCAAAGCCGAACCGTCATCACGCAAGAAAACGATATCGTCCTGGCACACTTCTGTTTTTTCGCCACGCGTGGGATCAAGACCCAATTGGTGACACGACCAGGTCGATTTACCGGTGGCCGTCATGCCAAACAGGAACACGCCGTAGCGTTTTAAACGATTGTCTTTGGGATCGCGCACCGTGACAATCTTGGAACCGGCGTGCAGTCCCAACATGCCCTGCTCGTCTGCGCGCCACATGGCCTGCCGCAAAAAGCCCTTTTTGTCTTCGCCCAGATAGTCGGTTCCCAGAGCAATGTTCAGATTGTATTCGGGCAAAGCCAGAATCTGCGCGCGAAGGATGTGCTCTTCCGGAATGTGAATCATCGTGAATTCCGGGCCGGGACGATTGCCGGGATCGAACATGGTGCTGGCCCACATGTAGGCATTGCGCACATTTTTGGGATCGGCTACGGAAACGTACAAATTGCAAATGGGATTGTAATGAGCGTTGTTGCCCATCTGACGCCGAATGTGCACAAAGGGCAAATTCTTGACCAGATGCAGAACTTTTTTAAGCTCTTCTTCGGCATTTTCCAGAATTTTAACGTGCGAATCCAGCAGTTTGGGCAAGCGCACGCGCGGGCTGCCCAGATACACGGTTTTGGGCGCCAGCCTGCTGGAAAATTTGGACATCCACACGCTATTGCCGAATTCGGAAGTATTGGCAAATTTTCGGGCTTCTTTTTCCAGATAACGCATGTTCACGGTTTTGATGTTCGGCCCGTGCAGCAGGGGAACCAATTCTTTGTAAAATTGTTCGTAAAACGCTTCGTTGTAGAGTGCATCGTACATAATGTATTCCTGTTGTTTAATTTTGCGAACCCATCGCGAATCCTGAAAATTGCAAATGGTAACTTTAAATTTGCGCGATCACTTCGGTCAAACGATCGGCCGGATCAAACGTCAATTTGTCCCGTTTTTTAGTTAGCAATAACCGTAACACAAAAGAAACTGCGCGCTCGGTTCCGTAAGTTTACCTTCCCCTTAAAATTTCCAAAATCTTCTCGCTCACTCCCCTGGGCGAAGCCTGTGCCGTATTGATCTGGTAGCAGCGCGCCATCTCGAGCAACCGGGCGAATTGTTCGCTTTGCTTGCGTAATGCCTGATCGTCTTTGTTCAACAAATGCGGATTGTAAAACGGAGGCTGCTGCCCCTGGGGCTGCAAAGCGGCTCCGGCAGCACTGCCCGTGCTAAGTATTTGCAAGGCGTCTTCGGCGGCCAGTTCTTTAACCGGCGGCGCCAGCGGATCGGCCGTAAGTAAAAAGAGCACCTGCACATCAATGCGTTTCACATGCTTACGCATGCCGCCAATCCAGTAAGGATCCAACATGGCGGCGGAAATTTTGGAAGCTAAAAAGCAATAGGGAAATCCGCGATCCATGATGCAGGAATCGATGAGCGGACACTTATCGTATTCGCAGGCGGCACGATCTTCTACCACATTCTCGCACTTGGAACGTTCAAACAGCGCTTTGAGCGGTTCGTAATATTCCGCATGGCGCGTGGGTACGTACAATTTGCGTTCGGCATTGTCGGCCACGGCATAGCCACCGCCGTAACGGACAAAAAGCAAATCGTTACTGTGCAAGGCAAGATTCGCATCCTGCAGCAATTGATAAAAAACGGGCGTCTTCTGCGTTCCTTTGGGCCCCATCAGCACAAAGCCCACGCCGTTTAAATCCCCGGAAAATCCGCGCACGGCATGCGTATCGAACAACCGTTGACCCAAATCGGCCACCATGCCCAGAGCCAGTGAACGCAACGAGGCGTAATAATCGCTATTGAACAACAGCGCGGTGCTGGTGGGCGCGTGGTAAAACGCATACGGTTCGCGTCCCACCACTCCGTCCACGGCGTAAATCACCCCGTGCGGTTCCAGATCCGATTCCAACTGCGCCGGATACCAGTTTTCCAGCCAGAAATCGTACAAATGCGGTTGATTGGTACGAAGCTGAATGACCAGGCCGTTAATATTGGCATTCCATTCAAAATATTGATCGTACTTCAAATGCGCTTCGGCCTCGGCGATGAGTGCTTCGCGGCGTTCGGCGTTAAGCGTGGCTTCCACCGGCACCGTTTTGCGCACGTTGGTATGGTAGTTATTGAGACGCACATATTTCACCTTGGCCGGCGTTTTGAGCTTTCGCAGCGCTTCGGCAATGCGATCCATGCCCTTTTCCAACTGTTCCATGGAAGTGGCGTACGAAATGCGGATGTGTTTGTCGGAACCGAAGGCCGCGCCCGGCACCAGCACCACATTGGCCTCGCGCAGCAAATAATAGGCAAGGCCGTAGGAATTGCGAATGTAGTTGCCGTTGTATTCTTTACCGAAATAAGAGGCAATATTGGGGAACACGTAAAACGCCCCCTGCGGTTCCTGACAGGAAATGCCCGGAATACTTTTGAGACGTTGCAGCACGTAATTGCGTCGTTTCTGGAATTCGGCCACCATGCGATTGATTTCGTAGGCCGGGCCGGTTAACGCGCGCAGGGCCGCATACTGCGAAATGGAATTGGCATTGGAGGTGGAATGACTCTGAATTTTGTTGGCCGCCTCCACAATGTCCCGCGGGCCGGCCATGTACCCGATGCGCCAGCCAGTCATGGAGTAGGCTTTGGAAAAGCCGTTGACCACAATAGTTTTCTCCTGCATCCTGGGATGCACGGCGGCAAAACTGGTCAGGCGAAAATTATCGTAAATAAGCTTTTCGTAAATTTCGTCGGCAATAACGTACACATCTTCGTCTTTTAGCACTTCGGCCAGGGCCAGCAGTTCTTCTTCGCTGTAAGCCGCTCCGGTGGGATTGGACGGATTGCACAAAATCAGCGCACGGGTATTGGCCGAGATAGCCTGTTTTAATTGCTGCGGCGTAATCTTAAAACCGTTCTCTTCGCGGGCATCGATAATAACCGGATTACCCCCGGCCAAACGCACCATTTCCGGATACGAAACCCAATAGGGTGCGGGAATGATCACTTCGTCTTCTTCGCCAATCAGGGCCAGAATGATGTTAAAAATGGCCTGCTTGGCGCCGTTGGTTACGATAATCTGACCGGGATCGTAAGAGAGATTGTGCGTTTTTTGCAGGTAATCGCAAATGGCGCGGCGCAGTTCCAGTGTTCCGGCATTGATGGTGTATTTCGTGTGATTTTCGTCGATGGCTTTTTTGGCCGCCTGTTTAATGTATTCCGGCGTGGGAAAATCCGGTTCGCCCACGCTAAAATCCACCACGTCGATGCCTTGTGCCTTCATGGCGATGGCCTTGGCCGCAATTTTCATGGTTGGAGAAATTCCGACTTTTTTAATGCGTTCGCTTAGCACGTTTGATCCTCACCTCTGTTTTTGAATTCTTTTTCCGCGTTCTTTTTCACCTACCGCAGGCGATGCAAAGAACGGATTCGACAATGCACGGATCCGCTTTTGCTTCGAAGTCCGATTGCAATGGTCGAAGATTATTCCTTGCCTGCCAATTTGTCTTTCAGGAATTTTTTCAGATCGGCACCGGTTAGCGATTCCACGATTTCCGGAAGTTGCGAAAGAATATCGGCAACCTGTCCGGTAATTTTGGAAGTACCCAGTTTGCCGTCGCTTTCGATCATCACGATCTTGTCCAGTTTGCTAAGCGGCTCGGAAACGGCTGAGGCTAATTCCGGCATCTTTTCCAGAATCATCTGGTAAATGGCCGCCTGATTGTATGTTTCGAAGGCTTTGGCCTTGGCTTTCAGACTTTCGGCTTCGGCCTGCCCCAGCATGCGCAGTTTTTCTGCTTCGGCCTTGTCTTCGGCCTGCTTGGCTTCCACTTTGGCTTCGGCTTCGGTTTTGATGCGGAAACTTTCGGCCTCGGCCTCGGTTTGCACCTGCAATTTGCGTGCTTCGGCCGGTTTGATGACGTTGGCTTCCAGCTCTTTCTGCTTCTTCTTGATGTTCAAATCTTCCAGCGCAATGCTTTCGTCCATTTCCAGACGTTTAAGTTTGAATTCTTCTTGCTTCAATTCCTGCTGAATACGGTAACGTTCCAGCTCGTAAGCCATGTCGGCATGCGCCTTTTTCTTGTTCACTTCCACCTGCGACTCGGATTTGAGCGCTTCGTTTTGCCAGTTGATTTTGGCGATTTCGGCCTCGGCCTGCAGGCGGGCGATTTCTCCTTCTTTGCGTGCCTGAGCCGAACGGATGGTGATGTCGCGGTTTTTTTCGGCCTGATCCACTTCGGCTTCGTACTTGGCCTGGGTGATGTGCGGGCGACTCAGCGCTTCCAGATAACCCTGCGTGTCCATCACGTCATTCAGTCCGAACGACATGAGCACCAATCCCAATTGATTGAAATCGGCCTGCGTGTCACCGGATACCTTGGCTACGAATTCGCTGCGTTTGGTAAGCAGATCTTCCACCGTGTACTGGCCGATTAATTCGCGCACTTTGCCTTCGAGAATGGTTTGGGAAACTTCGCGGATGCCTTCGGTTCCCTTACTTAAAAAATTGGTAATGGCCAAATACAGCGCGTATTCGCTGGTATCGATGCGCACCTGCGCGGCGTATTCCACATTAACCGGAATATTGTTGTTGGTCATCACTTCCGAAATTTTACCGTGAATGGGGATGACTTCAATGGGCATGCGCTCCACACGCTCGAAAAACGGATTGACAAAGGTACCGCCGCCAATGCGGAAGCGGAAGCCGATTTCCTGCGTGCCGCCATCGGGCAGGGTAACTTTCCCTTTGCGTCCGCCGGAGATGATCAAAATTTCATTGGGGCCGACTTTTCGATATTGTTTGGCTAAAAACCAGACGAATAAAACCACGAGCAAAACAACAACGGCAATAATAATAAACACAGTTAGGGATGCCATTCCAACCTCCTCATGTCTGCTAAATTTTGAAAATAAAACATCGTTACAAAATTTAATGAAAAAAATAGTTACTACCAATTTGTTTTTGCACTTTTTTAAAGAAATTTTTCATTTTCATGGGGGACGCTGTAAGACGAGGTATTGGAAATGCCCTTTGCAAGAGGCTGGGGGGAATTAAAAATTACGAATTACGAATTGTCGGCGGTGGCATGCTTCCCCTTACCCCTTCACCCTTACACCCTTAACCCTTTCCCGGCCACTGATCTGCACAGAACGAGATGAAAAATGAAAAATGAAAAAAGAAAAAGGGAAAAGGCCGCCGGTTGCCGAGTGGCTCCGCGTCAGCGGAGCTGTATCGAGGCGCCAGG
>CAYXUS010000227.1:0-5972 GCA_964468415.1 uncultured Caldithrix sp. | reverse complement strand
CCTGGCGATCCAGCAGGAAAATGGCGGCTGCGTCGTAGTGGGTTACTTTTTTCAAATTTTTGAGAATAAAGTCCAGAATTGTTTTGATATCGAAGCTGGAAAGAATGGCGCGTCCGACCTCCAACAATTTGCGCATTTGGTAATTGCGGTTTTCCAGATCCACGATCAGTGCGGTGTTTTCCAGAATCAAACCGGCCTTTTTCTGGATCTTTTCCATCAGTTTCCAGGCATTGCGGTGATGGTAAAAAGGAATGCGCAGATGGTTAATGAGCAAAAAAGCAAATATTTGATTGTGCCCGCGAAAGGGGAGCATGGAGACCAGATCGGATTTGTGAGCAAGTTGAATGAATTCGTTGGGCAGTTGAGTGCGGCCCAAATTATCAATAAGCAGTTCGTTCAGGTCAATGCCGGACAGATGTTCCGCTTTCAGATCGAAGGCAATAAATTCGGGGTCATCGATGCGGACGTAATGCGCTAAAAAATATTTGTCGTCTTCCAGAATGTAAAAGGCGTAGGGTAAATCTTCGAATAGCAGATCGAAACTCTGGTAAAGGTCTTTGATGACTTCTTCGTAGTGTGTGGCCCGGTTCAGGTTGTTGTTCAATTGTTCCAGAATGCGCACCGCTTTTGTGGCCCACAGGTACGAACGGGGCAACAAAATTTTGCGGAGATCGTTGAATAATCTTTCCTGAAAAAGAAGCAAAAAAAGGATAGTAACGGTTACGGCAAGAAAATTGGAATGCAGAAAACGCGTTAAAAGAGAATCGATGCCAAGGGCGATCAGAACGACGACAACGAACAGTAAACTGTGTTCCAGAAATTTTCGGTTAACCAAGTACCCCTCCTGAATTTAATGGCGAATTTAGAGAAATTAAAGGCAAGATTCAATTTTAACCCCAAAAGGTCAAATTTGTTCTGTCTTTTACCCGGCGCTGCGGAAAAGTTTGTGTGAAAGGCACAAAAGCACAAGCGGACCCTTTGGGCGGCGGAAGCGCTTTTTCATCCTAATGATTACGTTTGATGGAAAGTACGGTAATGTCATCGCTTTGGGGTGCGTTGCCGGCAAATTGTTTTAGCTCCCGAACCAGCTGCTCATTGAAATTTTGGCAGGTCAGGCGGGGGGCATGTGTTTTAAGAAAACGGATCAGACGTTCTTCGGAAAATTCTTCGCCTTTTTCATTCATGCATTCCGTGACACCATCGGTAAACAGGTGCAAAAATGTACCCGGGGCAAATTCTCCCTGTCCGATTTCGTAGGAGGCATTTGGGGTAAAACCCAAAATCAACCCGCCTTCGTTTAACTCGTCAAGCCGGCCGTTGGGATGCAGCAGGTAGGGCGGGTTGTGCCCGGCGTTTACGTATTCAAAGCCGGCGGTTTGTACGTTGAGCTTCATGATAAAAAAAGTAATGTAACGTTCGATAGAGGTGTTTTTGTAAATCAAATGATTTAACTTGGAGGTAATTTGCGCCAGAGAATAGTGTTCGTTGCACAAAGTGTGCAATCCGGCTTGCAGATTCGACATCAGCAGGGCGGCAGGCATTCCCTTGCCCGAAACATCGGCAATGGTAAAAATGACTTCATTCTCGTTAACAGGAATCAGGTCGAAGTAGTCACCGCCTACCTGTTTGCTCGGAATGTTTAAACCGTGCACATCAAAGCCCGGTAGTTGGGGGAAAGAAGAAGGCAGCAGTTTGTTTTGAATGCTGCGTGCAATATTGAGTTCTTCCTCCAGCCGCTCTTTTTCGATGGTCTCTTTGATCAAACGGGCGTTTTCGATGGCGATCATGGCAATATTGGCCAGTGTGGAAACAAATTCTAATTGGTTCTGCGCGTAGGGCTGCTGATCCATCCGCGGGCCTAAAAAGATGAAACCGCCGATTTGCCCTTTGATGTCCATCGGTACGACCAATTCGATGGAATAGGATTGCAGGGAAGACAATTCGGGAACATTGTGGGTTATCTGCGGCTGCTTGAGTTCCGTAAAGTTTGTACATTGCTTCAAAATGGTCTGGCATTTGTCTTCCGGGAAAAGGCGTCCCTTGCGAAAAGCCAGTCGCCAGTCATTTCCTTCTTTAAGGATGATGCAAAACTGGTTGACCAGCATTTGGCCCATTAAAGAAAAGGAGAGCTGTTTTAAGATGCCTGGTTCGTCGAAAATCTGGTTCAATTCTTTGCCAATTTCAAAAAGAGTGTTGAGCTCCTGAATTTTTTGATCCAGAGAACGGTTAAGCTGGTTGAGCTCTTCGAACATTTGAGCGTTTTCGATAGCCTGCGCGGCGATATTGCCGAGTGAAGAAAGAAACTGGATTTCGTCGTCGGTAAAGGGTTGGCCGTTTAGTTTTTTGCTGAACCCGATGAATCCCTTGTGGCGGTCGCGAAAGAGCAAAGGCAAAAGAAGCTCGATTTTCAGTTCATGCAATTCGGAAATCCAGTCTTCGGAATACTCGGTTTGCGAGAGAATTATCGGTCCTTCCGGCAGACGGGAGATGTGCCATTCTTTACCAAGCCACGGGGCCGGAATGCCTTTGGCGTGGGCCAGATAAAAGAGAGCGTCGTTTTTACGCAAGATGGTTATTCCCCGGCTCATCATCATTCGGCCCATGGGGATGAGCAGAATGTTATCGAGAATGGATTTGAGGTTCAGGGAGGCATTTAGCAACTGGCTCAATTCGAACAGTGCGGAAAGCTCCAAAAGGCGCTTGTCCAGCTCGCTGGAAGGGAGCTCGTCTTTGTGGCGTTCGAGAAAGCTACTAAGGTAAGGTACTTTCATAAAATCCCTATGGCTTTGATCGAAATTTAATTAATCGTACTTCCGTTTTTTTACCCGGTTCAATGTGGAATTGAACCTCATCCATCAATTTTTTCATCAGGTGGATGCCCAGACCTCCGGCCTTGGCGTTTTTGACATTATGGCTGATGTCCGGTTGCTTGATTTTGGCTAAATCGAACCCTCCACCATAATCGATAACGGAAATGGTAATTTTTTTGCGGTCGATACGAATGCGCAAATCGATCATTTTGGATGCATCGTAGCGGTAGGCATGCTTGATAACGTTGGTACAGGCTTCGTCCACAGCCAGCTCGATTTGCTCGATCTTTTCTTTGTCGAACCCCGCCTCTTTGGCCAAACGGCGGATAAAATCGCGCACGATGCCCAGGTTCTTTGTCTCAGCCGATACCTGAAGGCGGTATGTTTCTGTTTTGTCTTTTTTCATGTTTTTCATATTTAATATTTCGTAAA
The DNA here is from genome assembly GCA_964468415.1 of uncultured Caldithrix sp. Classification (GTDB taxonomy): domain Bacteria; phylum Calditrichota; class Calditrichia; order Calditrichales; family Calditrichaceae; genus Caldithrix. The sequence continues at coordinate 2,730 of CAYXUS010000227.1, read as the reverse complement.
GATGACTAAAAAGTTGCTTAATCGGTCGATTTAAATTTGTCAATGGCTTCTTCTTCTGTTTCGAATATTTCGAACAGTGCCGGGAAACCCAGTAAATCGAACACCTTGTACACACGTTGCGACATGTTGCTTAACTTAATATCGCCGTCATTACTCCGCACTTCTTCGATAAAGCCCATAAAAACGCCCAAACCGGCGCTGCTGATGTATTCCAGATCCCGAAAGTTTACGACAATTTTGTACCGTTTTTCGTCCAGTACTTGCTGCAGGGCGTTCTCAAACTGGGGAACGGTGTGGGCATCCAAAAATCCCGAGAGATAGAGAACCGTTACATCTCCTTTGTCTTCGCGTTTAACTTGAAATACGCTCATTCAATGCCTCCGTTTTATCTGATTGTTTGTTTTCCAAAGATTTATTTTTCGATGGTTCACTTTTTTCGTGCCGTTTAAGGACGATGAGAGTCAAGTCGTCGTGCAGGTTGCCCTTTCCGGCAAAGGCGAAAACGTCCTCAATAATGCGTTTGCTTATTATTTCGGGCGTTTCGGTATGGTATTTTAACAAAATTTTGGAAAGCCGTTCTTCGCCGTATTCTTCCCTTTTTTTGTTCATGGCTTCTGTCAACCCGTCGGTGTAAAACAAGAAGACATCGCCGGGATGGATTTTCAGGTGGTATTCTTCGAGCAGACGGTCAAAAATTTTACCCCGATCCAGCCCCACGGCAATGCCCGGTGGCTGCAGCAAATGGACTTTGCGGTTGAGCGTATTGTAATGCAAAACCGGACAGTGCCCGGCCCGGGCAAAACGCATCTGGTGTGTTTGGGTGTTTAGGTGGGCAACCAGCAGGGTGATGAAAGATTTCTTTTCCATGGAATCACCCAGCACACGATTGGCATAGCTCAATATTTCGGAAGGCGAAAGGTAATGCTGGGCCATCGACTGGATAACGCCCTTTGTCTCGGCCATGTAAAAAGCGGCCGATGTCCCTTTGCCGCTCACGTCTCCGATTACCAATTCCAGATTGCCATTTTCGCGTTCGATAAAGTCGTAGTAGTCGCCCCCCACTTCGTAAGCGGTAATCATAATGCTTTCGAGCGCATAGGAGGGAGGTTGCGGCGTGTGCTGGGGCAAAAGGCGCAACTGGACTTCCCTGGCAATTTGCAGTTCCCGTTCCAGACGTTCGCGTTCAAAAGATTTTTGCAAAAGTTCGGCATTTTCGAGAGCAATGGCTACCTGGTTGGCAAATGCTTCCAGAAGATTGACATCATCGGGATCGAAGCCAAAGGTTTCTGACTTGGCTGCGTACAAAATTCCAAAAAATTGATGATTAACGCCGATAATTGGAATGCCCACCAGAGAAGACACAGCTGCTTTAAGCCCAAAAAAGTAATTCTGTCCGAACTCTTTGTGCAGATCATTGATTACCAGCGGACGTTTTTCCCGGGTGATTTTTTGATTAAATTCTCCCAGAATTCCGTGATTGAGCTTTTGCATGTCGCGGGCGGAAAGATTTTTGGTCGCCGCGACGAACAGGGCCTTCTTATTCGGATCGAACAATTCGATCCAGGCATAATTCGAGGCCGTAACTTCCAGAATCAAATCCGTAATCAGACGCGAAAGTTTATTACGATCTAATTCTCCGGAGATTGCACGACTCAAATTTTGAAGGCTGGCAACTTCGCGCATTTTTCGTTCGAACACGCGCGCGGTTGGCAATTGGAGCAAAAAATTTAACATGGCGAGTAGCGTATAAAAGAGCAGAAAAAACCACGAGGCATTAATAAAAACACCCAATGCCAGGCTGTGGTAGGCTACAGGAAGATCGTAAGCATAGTCGAACAAATACGAAACGCCCCATATCATAAAAAACGAGGCAAAGAGATAGTAATATTTTTCTTTGCGGGTTAAATAGGTAATCCAGCTATTGCGGGTGCTTAATAAAAAGATGAAAATAAGCGCCAGACTGAAAAAAGAGTTGTTATACGCACTTTTGCCATTAAAGGACAAATCCAGAGGAATTTTAAGGATAACCGTAATAAGTGCCGTAAGAGAGATGAGCACGATGGTGATGATAAAATAGAGCCGGGTTCTCTTCTTGTATTTAAAAAGGATTAAATTGCGAATGGAAAGAATAAAGGCAACCATGGAAAAAGAACCGAGCAATGCGATCAGGTTGGCATACAGAATGGTATTAAAATTATTGGCATCCGGAGGAAAGTCGGTAATGATAAAAACAGGATTGAGTAAAAGCTTTAGCAGAAAAACAATCAGGTATACGGTGACGAGATTGACCACAATGTAAAACAGGTTCTTTTTTACGCGACGTTCGGAAAAAATGCGAAAGGAACGCAAATAAAAGTAGATAAGGATGACGTTAAACGAAACCAGTCCCTCGTGCAGATATTCAAGGCTATTAAAATAGCCCAAATCCCGCACATGCAAATAATCGAACAAAAAAGTGATGAGAGTAATCGGCAAAATGCCGATGAGTACCAGATGCTGTTTTAGCTGTTTAAAATTAATGCGTTTCATTCGATGTAAACCTTGTACGGATAAGGCGCTTTATTGAATCGTCCTAATATCCTTCCATCCGGGTAAAGATGAACAAGCTGATGTAAAACTTTATCGGCAATGACCAGATTCCCGTTAACGGGATTGATGGCAAAATCGGTAATGTATTTGAACCCCTGCCAACTATTCAGACGAGCACCCCGGGCGGAAAGTTGCAAAATT
>CAYXUS010000226.1:0-9010 GCA_964468415.1 uncultured Caldithrix sp. | reverse complement strand
GAATTGCACATTCGGCTGAACGGACAGGATTACAAACGGTATTTGCGCTCGCAAGAAGTGAGAGACCTGCAACGAAATGGTTTTTTTGTCTTTCAGGAGCCCTCTACCCATTTGAATCCTCTGCTTTCCATCGGGGAACAGTTAAACGAGGGAAGCCTGGCCCGGGCGACCAATGAGCGCCCCATTTTGGAAGCGCTTTGGCAGCAATCGTTTGAGCGGCAAATTGCCCCCCTTTTGAAAGTGTACCCCAAACCTTTTCGGCCCAGTGGCGGAGAGAAACAGCGATTTTTGCTGGCGATGGCCTTCAAAAAACTCAGCCTGCGAAATGCGGGAATGCCCGGCCTTTTCGTGTTTGATGAACCAACCGGGAGTTTGGACAACCGCTACCGCAACATCTTTTTACGGGAACTGATGCAGGCCTATGCCCAAAATCCGTTTACCTGTTTGCTTATTACCCACGATTATTCCATGATCAGCGTGTTTGAACGCTACCATTCGGCCATGTTGCCCCACGTTCATTTTAAAGAGCTGCGAAGAAAACGGGGCGGGAAGGTGGAGATGATCGATTTCGAACCGCGTGCCTACACCGATTGGCTGAGCAAACAAAGAGCCACTTCCGGGAAGTTCTCAGCGGAGAACACGGTACTAAAAGTAGAGTCGCCGTTTCGGGTGTTCGGTAAAGAATTTTTCTTTGCCGGGGAGAACGGTTCGAAGCACCACACATTGCAGGTGCGGGGCGGTCAGCTGGTGTATTTAAAGGCACCCAGCGGATTAGGCAAGACCACGCTGGCTAAAATAATTGCCGGCTTGCAAAAGGCCGAACGCATCCGCTTTGAATTGGCGGGAATTCCCTTGAACGAACAAAGCAATCAGAAAATTTGGCGCAGGCACATTTGGGGAAAAAGATTGGCAATGGTTTTCCAGCATGCGGACGAAGCTCTGAACTTGCAGGCGCGGGTGCGGGATGTTTTCAAAGGATTACCCGGCGGAGAAGCAACCGATCCGCAGAAAATGCAGCAAGGGTTGAAGGATTTTTTTGAGCGTTCCGTAAACGAACGTTTTCTGAATCAGAAAGTAGCCTATTTGAGCGGGGGACAAAAGCAACGTTTAAATTTGCTGCGGGCTTTTTTGCTTCAACCCCAACTTTTAATTCTGGATGAGCCGTTGAATGGGCTTGACTTTGAGAGCCTGCGTAAAGTAATCGAAATGATTCAGCGAAAACGAGCCGCCGGGAGCGGCGTGTTGCTCATTTCGCACAACGAGGAAATTTTCGATCACATCATTCCCCCGAAAGATCGGTATCGCCTGCACACGACGACCTAAGTGAAGCACATTCTCTGCTTTTTGTCCTGCACAAAATAAGATGGAAGGAGAAACCCCTTCCATCTTCCCAAAGTAAAGCGCGTGTAAATTAGTAGCCGAAATCGTACCAAAATTCCAATCCGGTAGGTGCAATTTTGTGCCGTGTCTTCTTCAGAAAATAAGAGATCCACAAATTGCCGCCCAATGTTTGACCGTTTTGCCGCACGTAACGCACGCCGGGCGTAAAATTGAGCATGGGTAAAATTTTGCGTTTCTGCGGATCGGGCGGACTGACAATCATAGCCAGTTCGGCGCCCAATTTGCCCTGCCAATGGTTGCCCGAGGTAAAATAGTTGTACCCGGCGCTCATGGCGAAAGGGAACTTTTTGCCGGGCACCAGCAGGGGGTAAAACGTGGCCTGCACGCAATGGTGGCTATCGAAAAAATGTTCTGCCTTTACGCCAAAAAACAGATGCCCGCTTAAAACAAACGAAATACCCACACGGTTATCGGATGGGCCTTTGGCCTGCGCCGAACCCGCTAAGAATCCTGCGAGAAGCATGAATGCCAAAAGTTTTGTTTTCATGACTTGGCTCCTTTGCGTAAATGATTCTTTCAAAAGCACAATGCCGCTTACCAGCAAGGGCAAGGGGACTAAAGTGTACATGAGCAAACGGACGTACAGGTCCAATCGCCACCAACCGTGAAAAAAGATGGTTAGGCCTACGGCAAAAAGAATAAAGAGAACACCGCTCACGGCATGGCGTTTGCGGAAAAGAAAAACGAGAATGACAACCAGAGCAAACGGGCTAAATTCGATAAGTGCGGTTAACGAAAGACCGTGAGAAAAAAGGACGAACAGCAGCCACACGCCGCCCCAGCCGTAACCAACGGCATAGGCCACTTTTTTAGGATCGTAGTTCTGGTACAGGCTGATAGCGAATTTGACCAGCAAAGGAATGAGGAGCAGTGCGTACCATTCGGGTGCGGGATTTTTGCCCAGACGGACATAATCACGCAGCATGATCAATACGGTTAAACCTAAAAAGACGTAGAATCCCCAATGACCGGAAAGATGGCTGATGTACACCTGCCGTTCATCCAGCCTGGTTTTCGGGCTAAATTCGACGATGATCGGTACAAAAAACACGATAGCAACCAGCGTCGCCAGTAAAGGCAACGGAAACCCGCGACCGATCATGACCAAAAGGGCGATCAACAAAAGCCAGATGCTTTTTAGTAGACTTGCATTCCACTTCATGACGTTTTCTCCGATTTTAACGGACGTTCATTTTCTTCCAATTGAAAAAGGTCTTCAACCGTAATATTGAAAACCAGGGCGATTTTTAACGCCAATTTGACCGAGGGATTAAAACTGCCCTTTTCGATGGCAATAATCGTTTGCCGGGTTACGCCGACGGCCTCGGCCAACGCCTGTTGGGTCATTTCCCCATGTATGTGCCGATAATAGCGAATGGAGTTTTTCATCATACGAACCTCAATTGTTTCTTTGTAAATGTAATGTATTGTTTACTTGATGTCAAGTATTGTTTACATTTTTTATTAAATTTTATCCAATAAATTTTTTGATATGGAGAGTGAAAGAATGTGCAGATGTTTATTCATCTAAACTTTGTGGGGTAATGTTCGATTAGGAATTATCCGGATTTTTAATTAAATTATAACGAGAACAAGCGATACGATCGAATTTGAACGGATTTATTATTCGAGGGTAACCATTAAAGCTGAGGAAGGTATGAAGTCGACACCATTTGATCCTAAAGAAGATTTAGCTCCTATTCCTTTTACGGAACGCGTGTGTATTTTTGCCAAGAGTTTAAAAGAAAACGGGTTGATTTGGGATCCGCATCCGGGATGTTTTGTGTGGGACCCCACGCGGGCCTTAAAAGTTTCGTCGCCGTTCCCCAATAATATTTATTTTGTTCTAAATGTTTCTCATTTTGAAAAACTTCTGGGAAACAAGCAATCGATGCGACGCCGTTTGGTTTGGTTGCCCACTTGGTATCAGGCCCGGCAACTTTTGCAAAAGCTGAATACACCGGCCGAAGAAATTCAGGCGTGTTTTACGGACGATCCGGAGCAAGAATTGTTAAATTTGTACACGAAAATTCTAAACGGACTTTCCAGATAGCTCAAACAAAAGCCATCCTGCGGGATGGCTTTTATTTTTTTTCAAAAATTTTTGCAATTTCGAAATAATTTCCCTACTTTTTTGCTAACCCTCCCATCCCTTCTTTTACATCCTCAATTTTCTGTTATTAGGAGGTACCGTGGTAAAGTCTCGTGTTACTTTCCGAGCCATTTTGTATTGGTGGGGAGTTTTGTTCCTCTTGCCCGGGATGCTTTTCCCAAAAGAGAAATTTCAAAAAGAGCAGGTACAACCAACAATTGCGAATGCCCAAATAGTAAACACCATGCTTAATATCGGCAATTGGGGATATTGGGCCAATTATGACGGTTTAAGCGCCTACAATACTGCAAAGAGACTACCCGGTGGGTATTTCCCGAAAGGAGAGACCTGGGTTCTTTACACGGAAGGTCTGCTTTGGGGTGCCATTTTAAAAGACAAGACTACCGGCGTTGCCCTGAGCGATACTCCGCGAGTAGGTGGCATTTATTATCGTGTGGGCATGCAGCCCGGTTGGATTAATGCCGACGGTTCGCCGGCAGACCTGAGCGACGCTCGGGTGCGTATTTACCGGATTCGTCCCGATTGGCGTACCCTGAGCAAAGCGGATTTGCGAGCGGATTGCGCCTATTTGCATCATGTGGATCCTTCTGCCGTAACGGAAGCGATGATGCAGGCGGTGCGCAGCCAATACGAAGAAGATTGGCGTAATTGGCCGGTGGATTTGGGCGCACCGTATGTGGATATGAACGGTAATGGTATGTACGATCCCGTATTGGATTCGTTAGGGTGCCCTGACGCCACCCGTGGCGATTACCCGGGAATTCGGCAAGCCGATCAGGTAATCTGGCTGGTAGCCAACGATCTGGACGGGAACAAAACCCGCTATTTGTCCGGTTCCGCACCCATTGGTCTGGAAGAGCATTTGACCTATTGGACGTACAAAGGTGCCAACAATCCATTAAGCAATGTCATTTTTAAACGGGTGGAATTGATAAACAAATCCGGATTTGTGCTCGATTCCATGTATGTTTCCTTCTTTTCCGATCCGGACATCGGCAGTTATTACAATGATTTGGCCGGTTGTGACTCGCTGCGTAGTTTGGCCTTTGCTTACAATGGTACGGATGAAGATCCGGAATTTCAAAAGTTCGATTTGAAGCCGACCGCCATAACCTACGATTTGTTGCAGGGTCCCATGATTCAAACGAACGATCCGCAAGATACGGCGATTTTTGATTTCCAATATCGTTTCGGATATAAAAATTTAAAAATGACTTCTTTTTCCTATTTGGCACTTGGTGATTGTAACGGTTCTCTGGGCACCATTTATCTTACCCTGCAAATGTACAATTTGATGCGGGGATTTTTATTGGCGTACGATCTGAAAAATCCGGCGCCCTGGCGCTTTGCCTCTGGTCCCAGGCACGGCCAGATAACAAAATTTCCTTTGTCCGGCAATCCAATTGACGATCCTCATGCTCAATATGGCGATATTGACGGCCAGGGAGTCAACCGGAAGCCGGGTGAACGACAAATATTTTTTAGTTCCGGGCCGTTTACCATGCAACCGGGTGAACGTCAGGATATAGTTGTGGCGCTCATCGGCGGATTGGGCAGAGATCGTTTAAATTCGCTCGAGCAAACATGGGAAACGGATCTTATCGTAAAGCGTTTGCACAAGCATTTGCTTACCGATATGCCCAAGCCTCCGGCCACTCCGGTAGCCCGGGGAAATCCGTTTGATGATAAAATCGTATTGAACTGGGGAATCGATTCGCAACTTCTGCAAAAAATCGAACAGGAGATTCACGGCGGCTACGTTTTCGAGGGATACACGGTGTACCAGCTTCCCTCACTCGATGCCCGTTTGAGCGACGACGGCGTAAAACGGTTGGCCACGTTTGATCGTGTGGACGGAGTAAAGAGTATTTACGGTTATTTCTATTCTCCGAAATACCGGCGCGTCATTTATGCACCACTGCAATACGGAAGCGATTCGGGCATTAAACATTATTTTACGGTAAGCTGGGATTCGGTAAACAATCGTCCGTTATATCGCGGATCGACCTATTATTTTGCTATCACGGCGTACAATTATAATAAAAATTACGAACGGTATCCCAGCATGGAATCATCGCCCCAAATTGTTGCCGTAACCCTGCAAGGCCCTAAACCGGGAACGCGCTATGAGGCGAAGCCGGATGATGTTCTGAAAGTGCGGCAACAAGGAATTGCCGATGTGGAGTGTCGGGTGGTTGTGGCCGATCCTTCCTTGACCACAGGCCATAAATACGAAGTATTTTTTAATCAGGACAATGACACCCTTTCATCCCATTACGGGCAATTGGTCTGGAATTTAAGGGATGTGACCAAGAATGAAGTGGTTCTGAGGAGTCAGGAAATAGTTACCCTTCGCGATTCGTCCCAGATTGCTCGCCCCCCTATTGCGTACATCGACGGATTGGAAATCAAGGTGTTTAGAAAACATAAACCAGGCATAAAGGCTATCGTAGAAGTAGCCAATGGGGATGGGCCGCTGCCTGAAGACCAATGGGATGATGCGGGAGCTCCGTTTAAGGGTAATAATGTCTGGCACAGCGTAAGTGCTCCTTCCGATCCGAATCAATTTTACATTAGCGCGGGCGGAGGCAATGGAGAGCTTTCCCGCATTGAACGCAGCATTGCCCATGCCGATGGCCATGATTTTGAGCTACGTTTTACCCCGGGGGGTGGCATTTTTGCCTGGTGGTATGATTTTAAGGAGACGGCGGCTACGAGGGTACCTTTTGCCATTTGGGATGTGGGCTTTGGCACCTATGATAATAGTTTCGATGATGTGCGGTGCCTGACCGGGGGGTACTCCGGCGGTGAAACGGTGGGGATATTCGATTTTACCTGTACGGATGCTGCGCTCGGTTACCCGGCAACGGATTGGATTTATGCCCGTCTTCCGTTAGATGATAAAGGAAGTTACCAGGCTTATTATAACGATGTGACCTCCAATGTGTGGACATACGGATGGTGGGGGCATAGCGTAGAAGTACTGGCCCGCATCGTAATTTGCGATTTCGGCGGAGCGCGAACCCTGCCGCAGGTAGGAACGGTGATCCGGTTTATTACCTATAAAGGCCCGAATGACTCCCTGAAATATTATTTTACCGCTCCGGGACGCATCGAGAACAATTTGGCCCTGGCCAAAAAAGATGTGGAAAAAATCAATGTATTTCCCAATCCCTATTATGCCGGAGCCGAATGGAGCCCAAACGGACCGCCTCAGGGTGTTACGTTTAATCATTTGCCAGCACATGCGATTATTCGGGTATTTGCTCTGGATGGCGCTATGGTAAAGAAGATGGAAAAGAAAGATGAAACGCAGTTTTACCACTGGAATTTAACGAATGACAAAGGCCGACGTATTGCCAGCGGGTTGTACATTGTGCACATCGACATGCCCGAATTGCAAAAAAGCAAGACCTTAAAGTTAATGGTCATTATGGCAGAGCGGTAGAACGACTTTTTCGGTTGAATTCGTTTGCCCCGAATGGATTGTTTCGGTGCAAAGCGTACCAAGACTGGCGCTCGCTATGTGGCCTGGAAAGCCGCGCCACGTTAGTGTAATTAATGAAAGTGGGTGAATCATGAAAACATTAATAGCTTTTGTAATCGTCGTCCTGATTTTTTCCACCCATGTGTTTGCCCGAGAATTTGAGGCCCGGGTTGCAAAAACGGAAGCAGGAGCCGAAGTACCGTTGCATGATAATGCCGATTTGACGGTTGGCAATTGGGAGTTCTGGAGCAATGCAAATGGAATTTTGGCCTACCATTATAAGCCGAAAGGAATTTTCCCCAAAGGTACAGCCAATATTTTGTACATGCAGGGTGTGCTTTGGGGAGCCTGGTTAAAAGATGCCAAAACCGGCGAAAAAATTCCGGACAGCCCGCTGCGAGTTGGAGGTACGTATTATCGTTCGGGATTGCAGCCCGGCTGGATTCAAAGCGACGGAACACCCGTTTCTTCGGACGATCCACAGGTGAAAATCTACTTTATTCGCAAAGATTGGAAGCAATTAAGCCAAGCGCAACTTAAGCGTGAAGCCGCCTATTATTTTGACATCGACAGCAATGCGGTTACGGAGCAAATGATAAGCGAACTGAAAAATACGCTGGCCGATAATTGGAAAAATTGGCCGGTAGAGCTGGGTGCTCCTTATAACGATGTCAATAAAAACGGAGTGTACGATCCTGTTTTTGATGCCGGAGGCTTTCCCGACCCGACGCAGGGGGACTATCCGGGGATGGCCGGGGCCGATCAGGTGATCTGGTTTGTAACAAATGATCTGAACACGACAAAAACCCTGCAATTAAGCGGCGTGCCCCCGATCGGGCTTGAAGTGCAAACCACCCTTTGGACGTACAAAGGTGACTTTACTCCGTTGAGTCAAACCGTTTTTGTCAAATATCGTTTGATTAACAAATCAGCCTATTTGTTGGATTCTATGTTTGTGGCAATAACCGGCGATCCGGACGTGGGCGACTATGGCGACGATCTGGTCGGCTGCGATACGCTGCGTAATTTGTGGTTCGCCTACAACGGACATCCCGTGGATGCGGAATATTTTAAATTCGGCCTAACACCGCCTGCTATCGGTTATTTGTTGCTTGCCGGGCCGGTAGATAGCCTTGCGGCGCCATTGCCTTCGGGAACGCCGCGGTTTTTGCATTCGTTCTTTGCCTTTTGCACGGGAGAGGCAGTTGGCGATCCGCCAATGGGTAATGCGGATTTTACCTATGGTTGGTACAATATTATGCAGGGGTATTTACCCATCAACGATCCGGAGCATCCTATCCCCTGGAGAATAGGCAGCGGTCCTCAGAAAGGCCAGGTGACACGTTTTCCCTTTTCCGGTGATCCGGTGAACGATCCTGGTGGCAGTTACGGAGATGTGGACGGAGCCGGAAGCAATCTTCCCGCAGGATCCCGCCATTTTGCGGGCACACTGGGGCCGTTCCGTTTGGCGCCCGGCCAAACGGAGGACATTGTGGTAGCCGTAATCGGGGGAATGGGCAGCAGCAACCGCAATGCCATCATCGAACTGAAAGAAATCAGTGATATTCTTAATGCCAATCGTAATAACGGGCTGTCCCGGCTGACTTACACGCCGTCTCCCCCGGCCGTTAAAGCTACCTCTCTGGAAGACAAGCTGGTTTTAAACTGGGGCTGGGATACACAGCGCATTCGCGAAACCGAAGAATTCGAACTGGGTGCGTTACGCTTTGAAGGGTACAATGTGTACCAGTTGCCGTCGCCGCAGGCAAACGTGAGTGATCCCGGCGCGGTCAAAATCGCTACGATTGACGTGCAAGACGGGGTGACTACGGTAAATACCTGGCGCTACGTTCGCGAGCTTGGACGCCGTATGATTCTACCCCTATTTAATGGACCGGATAGCGGGTTGCAAAGGCATTTGGTTATTTGGAAGGACTATCTGCACAATCAGCCGCTCTATCGGGGCTCTACCTATTATTTTGCGTTAACGGCTTACGCCTACAATTCGG
>CAYXUS010000225.1:0-30368 GCA_964468415.1 uncultured Caldithrix sp. | reverse complement strand
CCTGCAAAAGATATTTAATGAATCCTTTGTGACTAAATATCCTTTTGTAGGAACGATCGTAAAAATCCTTAACCGACGCGCTTTTTCGTGTCATAATGTGAATATAAAATACTTGCGGCGAATGTCAAGTTTTTGCGCAGGGAAAACCAAACACATGCCCCTCGTAAGGCTAAAAATTTTATTCTGTAATGTCTAAAATTCTTATATTGTGTTTACACAAGCAATAACGAAAGGAATGCAATTGCGCTCTTTTATTTCCACTTTGTTTATTCTTGCCCTCTTGTTTGGGAGCTTGTTTGCTTCCGGCCGGCAAGAAAGGCCTTATGTAATTATTGTTTCATTTGACGGTTTTCGTTGGGATTATCCGGATCGCGGTATTACGCCCAATTTAGATAAGATGGCAGCCGATGGCGTACGGGCCATTACCTTTGAACCGGCATTTCCTTCCAAAACCTTTCCCAACCATTACACCATTGTAACCGGTCTGTACCCGCAAAACAACGGTCTGGTAAACAACCGTTTTTACGATTATTTCAAAAATCGGGAATACCGGGTAGGCGATACCGTTTCGGTGCGTGATGCTTACTGGTACAAAGGCGAGGCTTTGTGGGAAACGGCCGAACGCCAGGGAGTGATTAGCGCCAGTTACTTTTGGCCCGGTTCGGAAGTACACCTCTCTTACCGCCATCCCACCTATTTCAAAAAATACGACGGTTCTGTTCCCCATGCACAACGCATCAAGGGTATTATCGATTGGTTGCTACTGCCGGCGGAAAAACGTCCGCATTTGCTGTTTTTGTATTTCAGCGATACGGACACTTACGGCCATCGCTACGGGCCAAACGGCAAAAAAATTAACGAGGCCATCGCTTTACTCGATCGGCAAATCGGTATTTTGCGCGCCAAGATCGATTCCATTGGCATGAGCGACAAAGTAAACATCATTCTACTCTCCGACCACGGCATGACCCCACTGCGCCCTGACGGCAAGATTCTGTTGTACGAAATCGTGAAAAATTCAAAGGCTCGTATCGACGGTTACGGTCCGCTGGTACAGTTTTTTACCTCGTCGTCTCAAGAAAAAGAAGAAATTTACCAAACACTGAACGCCCACCGCCACGGCTTTCGAGTGTACAAAAAGGAAGATGTTCCCGCTTATTTTCATTACCGGAACAATCCGTTTATCGGCGATGTAATTGCCGTGGCCGATTTGGGCTACACCTTTATTCGCACGCCCCGGGAACTTAAAAAGATGCAGCGGCGTCATCCGCAGGGAGATCACGGCTACGACAACCACACTTTGGACATGCAAGGCATCTTTTTTGCCGTGGGCCCGGCCTTCAAAACGGGCTACCACTGCGAAACGCTGCACAATGTGGATGTGTACCCTTTGGTTTGTAAAATTTTGGGCATTGTACCCAATCAAAAAATCGACGGGAACTTAGAGCGCATCGGATTTATCTTAAAGGAAAATCGATAAACTTAGGGGGCTGGCATGCTGTCTGTTGAAATTCCCGGAATGAATCCCCTGGAATTGCGTTTTTTGGTAATGGATTACAACGGCGCCTTAGCCATCGACGGCGAGCTGATTGATGGAGTTGCACCCCGCCTGAGGGAACTGAGCACCTCTCTTGAAATACATGTCATTACCGCCGATACGTTCGGCTTAGCCAGGCAGGCGCTGGCCGCTTTACCCGTAAAACTACACATCATATCATCGGACAAACAGAGCCAACAAAAGGTCGATTACATTCGTGCGCTCGGAGCAGAACATACTGTGGCAATCGGCAATGGAAAAAACGACCGCCTGATGCTTAGAGATGCCCAACTTGGAATCGTTACCATTCAACGCGAAGGTGCCTTTGCAACAAGCATCCAATGGGCCGACATCGTTGTAAATGACATCAATGACGCGCTGGATTTGCTCCTAAAACCTTTGCGCCTAAAGGCCACCCTGCGGGATTAGCGCCGAATCTCTCTTTTCCGCCTTCAAATTAAATATTGTGCCCCATGCTGCCAGTGCTTATATTTTTGTGAGGCAAAAGAAGGAATTCCCATGAACAAAAAAGACGTTATTAAAATTTTAGAAGAAATTGGCACGCTACTGGAAATAAAAGGCGAGAATCCCTTTAAAGCCCGCGCTTATTACAACGCTGCCCGGCAACTGGAAATTTTGCAGGACGATCTGGAAGAATTGGTTCGAACAGGCCGCATTAAAGAATTGAAAGGCATTGGTGATGCCTTAGCCAAAAAAATCGAAACCCTGGTAACTACGAGTTCCTTGCCCTATTACGAAGAATTAAAAGCCTCGGTCCCCGAAGGTTTGTTAGAAATGCGCAGCATCCCCGGAATGGGTCCCAAAAAAATTAAGACGATTTACGAAAAACTGGGCATTACGACCATCGGGGAATTGGAATACGCCTGTCTGGAAAATCGCCTGCGCGACCTGCCCGGCTTCGGCCAAAAGACACAGGAAAAAATTCTTAAAGGAATCGAACTGCGCAAAAAATACAAAGAACGCTTTTACCTGCCGGTAGCGCGGGAAACCGCCGAAACATTGGTTCAATATTTGGCAAAATCGCCTTTGGCCCAAAAAATTACCGTCGCCGGCAGTTTACGGCGCTTTCGCGAGACAATTAAAGATGTGGACATTCTGGTCGCTTGCAACCAAAATGATGGCACTGCCCTGGGCGATTATTTTGCCTCTTTCCCGGAAATCGACACGATTACCGGCAAGGGGCCGACCAAAGTAAGTGTTATTTTAAAGAACGGTATGGCCTGCGATTTGCGCATTGTTTCCCCGGAATCTTTTCCTTTTGCCTTGCAATATTTCACCGGAAGCAAAGACCACAACACCGCCCTGCGACACCGTGCCCGGCAAAAAGGCTTTACTTTAAACGAATACGGCCTGTTTAAATTGGACGGCAAAACAGCCATTTCCTGCCAGGACGAAAAAGCACTGTACCGGGCTTTGGGGCTGGATTTTATCGAACCGGAACTTCGGGAAAATTTCGGGGAGCTGGAAGCCGCCGAAGAAGGCCGCTTGCCCCGGTTGGTGCAGGCAAGCGATCTTAAAGGCGTGCTCCACGTGCACACTACCTACAGCGATGGAAGCCAGTCCATCGAAACGATGGCCCGTAAATGTATGGAACTGGGTTTTTCGTATCTGGGCATTACCGACCACAGCAAGTCGGCCTACTACGCCAATGGGCTTTCGGAAGAACGCATCAAACAGCAGCATGAAGAAATCGAACGACTCAACGAGCTCTTAAAGCCTTTTAAAATTTTTAAAGGAATCGAAGTCGATATTTTACCGGACGGTTCTCTGGATTATGACGACTCCGTTCTGGAAACCTTTGATTTTATCATTGCTTCGGTGCATTCATCTTTTAAACTTCCCGAAAACGAAATGACCGCCCGCATTTGCAAAGCGCTTTCCCATCCGTTGGTTACCATGTTAGGACACCCCACCGGACGGCTTTTGCTGGCGCGGGAATCTTATGCCCTAAACATGGAAAAAGTTCTGGAAACCGCCGCAAAGCACCAGAAAGTTATTGAAATAAACGCGAATCCCTACCGTCTGGATTTAGACTGGCGCTGGGGAATTAAGGCCAAACAGATGGGCATTAAAACATCGGTTAATCCGGACGCGCATTCCCTGGAAGGTCTGGAGGACATAGCTTTTGGCGTAGGCATTGCACGGAAGGCCTGGTTTGAACCTGAAGATGTGATAAACACCTACGACCGCGAAGCCATTGCGGCCTTTTTCCAGAAAAACAAGTAGACAATAAATTACGGGAGAATTTCATCATGGCAATTCGTATTATTGTGGACGCTATGGGTGGCGATAACGCCCCGGAAGAAATTATCAAGGGTTCTGTTTACGCTCTGCGCAAATTCAAAGATATCCAAATTATCCTTGTGGGGGATCAGCAAAAAATAAATCCTTTGTTGGAAAAATATGAATGCAAAAAAGAACCGGACATTGTCCACACACCCGAATTTGTTACAATGGAAGAATCTCCCAAAGCAGCCATCGCCCAAAAGCCCAAGGCAAGCATTAACGTGTGCATGGAAATCCTGAATAGCGAAGAAGGCGACGTTCTGGTAAGTGCCGGGAGTACGGGAGCAACGGTACTTTCGGCGGCCAAATATCTCTCTATGATTCCCGGCATCGAACGGTCTGGATTGGCCACCATTTTCCCAACCGCCAAATTGCATCCCAGCAATCATGGTTTTTCGTTAATGATCGATGTGGGCGCAACGTTACATTGCACGGCCAAGCAATTGGTACACTTTGCCTACATGGGTAGCTACTATCTTTCTCACATCATGAACATTCCCAAACCGCGGGTTGCCCTTTTAAACATCGGCACCGAAGAGACAAAAGGCGGCGAAGTACTGACTACCGCCTATCGCTTTCTCAAAGATGCTCCCGGTATCAATTTTGTGGGCAATGTGGAAGGCAACGACATCCCCATCGGGACGGCCGATGTTATTGTGACCGAAGGGTTTGTCGGCAACGTGGTTCTAAAAACGCTGGAAGGTGCCAGTGAGGTTTTGAGAGCCGCCGGCAAGTATGCTTTTAAAAAACGTCTTACCTGGAAGATAGGCCTTACTCTGTTACATTCGGGAGTAAAGCAACTTAAAAAACGTACGGACTATGCCGAGTACGGCGGTGCGCCGATTTTGGGATTCCAAAAATTGGCTATTAAAGCCCACGGACGCTCCAATGCCAAAGCTTTTTCCAACGCCATCGGAATTGCCCGGCAATCGGTGGTTGCCGATGTTGCCGGACACATTGCTCAATCCATTCAGGAATTCAATCGTATGCACCGCATCGACTTTGTGGAAATTTGATTTTGGCGGGAAACCGGATCTCTATCGAATGTGCCTCCCGCCATCTACAGCCAGGCATTCCCCGGTAATGTAATCATTCTCGATTAAAAAACGTACTGCCTTTGCCACGTCTTGTGGCGTTCCGGCCCGTTTGAGCAGTGTCTGCTCGATTGCAAATTTTTTCTCGCCTGGAGGAAAATCTTCGGGGAATAAAACCGGCCCGGGATTTACACAATTCACCTGAATCTTTGGCGCCAACGCTTTGGCTAATCCGCGGGTTAGCGCCATAATGCCGGCTTTACTAATACTGTAAGGTAAATAAGAAGGGAAAGGATGCAAAGCTCCGCTGTCTCCAATGTTGATGATTTTTCCACTCTGCTTGCGCAGCATTTCCCGGCTTGCCGCCTGGCTTAAAAAAAACGGAGCCTTCAAATTCAGAGCAAACAGCTGCTCCCACTCCTTTTCTTCCACTTCTCCGAAAGGGGTTTTAAAAAAAACGGCGGCATTGTTCACCAAAACGTCAATGGTTCCCAGTTGCTTTATCACGTTCTCGATGAGCATGGTAGCCTGTGCAACGTTCCTCAAATCGGCTTTAAAGAGGCAAACTTCTCTGCCTTTACTTGTTAAAGTCTCTTTGAGCGTTTGCGCTGCCTGTTCGCTGTGGTAATAATGACAGGCAAGAATGGCCCCGGCGTCGGCCATTTCCAGAGAAATTTGCCGCCCCACATCAATGGCCCCGCCCGTAACCAGAACGATCTTGTTTTTAAGTTCCATTCCTTACCTTCCGCCGCTTAACGTAAAAAAGGATTTTTTGTTTTTTCATGGGCGATGGTTGTATCCTCTCCGTGTCCGGGATGTACAACCGTTGTCTCGGGCAAAGTAAACAGCTTCTGGCGGATCGAATGTATTAATTGTTCAAAATTTCCGCCGTACAGGTCTGTGCGTCCAATGGATTCTTTGAACAAGACATCACCGGCAAAAAGGTGCCCATCGGCATAAAAGCACAAACTGCCCGGACTGTGCCCCGGAGTGTGAAGCACCTTTACCTGCAAATTCCCAATTGTAAACACATCTTCATCGTTTAAAAAACCATCTACCTCCGGTACAGGAGCACTGTCCAGTCCAAAAATCAACGCTTGATCCTTCATGCCTTCCAGCAAAGGGAGATCGTCTTCGTGAAGATACAGGGGAACCTTGAGTACCTCTTTGATTGAAGACAAATACCGGATGTGGTCGATGTGGGCATGGGTACAAACAATCTTTGCGGGGGTTAGGGTTTCTTCTTTCAGCACCTGCAGAATGCGTTCCGGTTCATCTCCGGGATCAATCAATAATGCTGCACTTTCGCTATCGGGCGCAAGAATGTAGCTGTTCATTTCAAAGGGGCCGACGGGTATTTTAAAAACGCGCATTCTGCCTCTCCTATTTTATTAAACTGCTTTATTAAACGCTTCCGTGGCTCGATTATTTCCCCGATGGTTGATTTACCGGATGAACCGCCTTATTCTGCTCCAATACCGAAATCACATTTTGTGCGACCATTCGTGCCATTTCACTGCGGGTTTCCGTGGTAGCACTGCCGATGTGCGGCAAAAGTACCACGTTGGGTAAGTTACGCAGTTCATCCGGGACAAAGGGCTCCCGCTCATACACATCCAGACCGGCACCCGCCAGATGCCCTTTTCGGAGCAATTTAATCAATGCCTGTTCATCCACGATGGGCCCGCGCGCCGTATTGATGAGAATGGCGCCGCGTTTCATGCGTTGCAACCTCGTTTCGTCCAGCAAATGGTACGTTTCGTCCGTAAGGGGGCAATGCAAAGAAACAAAATCGGATTGGGCCAGCAGTGTCTCAAGTGTAACCTTTTGTGCTCCCGTTTGTCTTTCGAAATCCGGTTTGGGCGAACGTGAATGATAGAGAATTTCCATCTCAAATCCTGCGGCTCTCCGTCCCACCGCCTGCCCGATGCGTCCTGCGCCAATTATCCCCAGCGTTTTTCCCGTGACATCCGCCCCAAGGAAAAGCTCGGGTTGCCAGCCGGTAAAACGTCCTTCCCGCACAAATCGATCTGCTTCCACAATGCGTTTGCTGATAGCCATCAGCAACGCCCAGGTTAAATCGGCCGTAGCCGGGGTTAGCACATCCGGTGTATTGGTCACAAATATTCCCCGCTGTGTTGCATATTCCACGTCGATATTATTGAAACCAACCGCGTAGTTGGCAATCACCTTCAGCCTGGGTGCCGCATCAATAACATCCCGATCAATTTTGTCGGAAAGCAGGCTGACCAACGCGTCACAATCGCCAATACGCTGTATTATTTCCGTTTTTTCCAGATAGCGGCTTTGTTCGTTCACATCCAGAATATAGCCCTGCTCACGGAGCATGTTTAATCCGGCATCGGGTATTTTGTACGTGACCAAAACTTTAAAAGCCATGCAGCCTCCCCGTTTGTATTTTATCTTCTTTTTGCGGAATATCTCCCTAACCCGGCCGTACATCGGAAACAAAGTTATTGTTCCGTCTTTCTGACCAAGCCCGCCATTAAAGATACGTAAATTTGAAAAATTTTTCTTAAAAAAATGAATCTTTTCCCGATTTATTTTAATTTAATTGCCGTGTACCATTGGCCTTGCAATCCGGCCTAAAATTAAAGGTTGTAATGCGTGCGTACATTTGTTAAACTTACGGACTTTTGTAAGGTAAATTGAGGGATTTGAAATTGATTTTCTTTACGATTATCAGCGCAATTTTTATGGCCTTTGCCATCTTTTACGAAAATCCGGCATCCCGGTCTAAAATTTCCCTAAAATCCTGGGTTTTGTTCTTTTTTACGCATTTCGTATTTTTTACACTGCTGTATTGGGGGCTTTCCTTCGTCTACCCTTACAAAGCAACCATGCTCATAACCGGGTTCCTTCTTTTGCTCACAGGATTTAAGCTTTTGGCCATCTGGCACTTTGACCCTTTTGCCGTTTTACCATCGCCAACTTTTGCCGGCTGGCGAGCCGGCAAAGCGCACTATGTTTTTTACTTCGGTTTTGTTTTTGCCCTGGTACAGCTATTACCAACCATGACGTTTACCGACGGACTGGGCTGGATTTTGATTTTTAACCTTTTTTTGGCAAGCTTTTTGCTTTTACTATTTAGGTGGCAAAAAAGCCTCGCACGGTACGCATGGGTTGAACAGCTTGTTTTTGTTGAAGCTGGGGTGTTTTTAGTCGCCATCGGATTGATCATTATGGGGGAAAATTCTGTATTTTTTATTCGTGGAATTGAGAAAATTTTGCACATTTAGCCAAAACAAACATTTGAAAAGACCGGGGTACCGTCATGAAAATAAAATATTTTTTCTTCGTTTTAGTTTTGGGCATTTTACCGGCACTTAATCCTCTCTTCGCCCAAAAAAAGGATGCTACTTTTGCCTCCGTAAAATTGCAAACCTTGCAGGGAGAAACCACCAGGCTTCTTAACTATTTCGGGGATATTACGATTATTAACTTCTGGTCTACCTGGGCTGCGCCCTGTGTCAAAGAAATGCCCGCTCTGGAAAAAATCTATCGGGAATACCACGGCCAAAATATTAAAGTCGTTGGCATATCCGTTTATTCAGACCCGACAAAAATCACTAAAATGCTCCGGCTAACCAAAGTGTCGTACCCCATTTTGATCGCTTCAAAGGCTCAGACCGCTCACTTTGGCAATCTGTCCAGCATTCCGCAAACGCTTATTGTTGATGCCAACGGACGAATATTAAAGCGTTTTGAGGGCGGGCAGTCCTTCCAAACGCTCAATGCCGCGTTGGAGAGCCTGCTGACAAACAAAATTATTTCACGAAATAACAATTAAATATCTTTTACCTCGCATCATTTTTCATCCTTTCGAATCGGTCTCCTTTTTGCTATGAGGCTTCTTTTTGCCTTGTTTTTAAAAATATTTTATTTTTGCCAAAAACACAGGAAAATTCGATGGTACAAATTGAAGCGACAAAAATCATTCGGGAAAAAATCCCGGGTTTTAAGTTAGGCGTGGTAGAAGTTCGGGGCGCAACCGTTACCAACGATTGCCCGCAATTTGAACCTTTGTTTAACGAACTTACGTCGTATTTAAAAAAGCACTTCGAGCGGCAACCCCTTTCCTCTAACGAGGTTATCGGACATGTACGCCGGATGTATCGGCGGGTGGGGTGGGAACCCACCAAATACCGCCCATCTTCCGAAGCATTGGCGCGCCGCATTCTGCAAGGCAAAGGCTGGTACCGCATTAATAATGCCGTAGATCTGGGAAACATTGTTTCCGCACGTTTCCACCTGCCAATGGGTTTGTACGATGTTTCCAAAATTGAAGGGCAAATTTTACTTGATGTGGGAAAACCCGATGAAACCTATGACGGAATTAGTCGGCAAGCCATTCATGCCGAAGGGAAGTTAATTTTGCGCGATGACCTGGGAATTTTCGGCAACCCCACGTCCGATTCCAAACGCACCTCCCTAACCCCTGCTTCCGAACATCTTTTGGCGCTATTTTTTACCCCACCCGAAGTAGACGATGCGTATCTGGATGAAACTTTAAATACACTTATGGAATATTACCGGCTTTTCGGCAAACGGCTGGAAAAGCAAATCATCAAATTTTAAACGGGTGTCGGGTTTCACAGCTTAACTTCGTGCAATCGCAACAAATTCGTCCCGCCTTGTTGCCGGCTCGAACCCGCAATTACCACCAGCTTGTCTCCGCTGGTCACCCAGCCATCTTTCGCCAGGGGGTTGATCAGGTCCGACAAATCATCGGCAACAAAAATATCCCGGGTAATAAAGATGGGAATGATGCCCCAATACAGGCTCATTCTACGATAGGTGTTTTTGTCGCTGGTCAAAGCCAGAATAGGAACAGGCGGACGGAAATGGGACATGGCCCGCGCTGTGTAACCGGAACGGGTCAGCACCACAATGTACCGCGCGTTAATTTCCTGAGCAGCATTACAGGCAGCATGGCAAACCGAATAAGAAAACAGATGCTCTTTGGTCTCGGGAATGGTGTGCGGCGTTGGCCTGAAATATTCACGGTGGCGTTCACTTTCTTTAATAATAGAATGCATCATTCGCACCGATTCCAGCGGATATTTTCCAAAGGCGGTTTCACCGGAAAGCATCACGGCATCGCTCCCGTCAAAAATAGCGTTGGCTACGTCGGTGGCTTCGGCACGGGTGGGCATAGGGTGCACCATCATCGAATCGAGCATCTGCGTGGCCGTAATAACGGGTTTGGAATAGGTCAAGCATTTTTCAATGATTTCCTTTTGCACCGAAGGTACTTTTTCGGCCGAAATTTCAACGCCCAAATCACCGCGAGCCACCATAATGGCGTCCGACTCTGCAATAATCTCGTCCAGATTTTCCAACGCTTCGGGCTTTTCCAGTTTGGAAACAATTGGAACCCGATGTTCTCCGATCAAGCGACGCAATTCGCGCACACTTTCCGCATCGCGCACGAACGAAAGCGCCACATAATCGACACCATGTTCCAGCCCAAAGGCCAAATCGTTCTTATCCTTTTCCGTAAGCGATGGTTCGGAAATTTTTACGCCGGGTAAGTTAATCCCCCGCCGATCGTACAGGCTGCCCCCGTTTACCACTTCACAAACCACATCTTCCGCCGTAGTAGCAATTACCCTCAGCTTAATCAGTCCGTCGTTTACAAGAATTTGATCCCCGGGCTTCACATCATTGGGTAAATTTTTGTACGTTGTGCTAACAATGGTTTGGTCGCCCAACACCGGACGCGTGGTAATGGTAAATCGATCACCCTGCTTCAAATTAATCGGTGGGCTTTTAAACTTTCCGATGCGAATTTTGGGGCCTTGCAAATCTTGCAGAATGGCGACCGGTTTGTTGAGTGCTTTGGCCACCTTGCGAATGCGTTCCATCTTTCGCAGATGCTCTTCGTGCGTGCCGTGCGAAAAATTCAAACGTGCGATGTCCATGCCGGCCAGCATCAGCTCTTTTAGCATTTCTTCACTTTCGCTGGCAGGGCCAATGGTACACACAATTTTTGCTTTGTGATCGAAAACCGCTTTCATTTCATTTTTCCTTTTCCGGCCAGGGAATGGGTATTCCCAGCGCTTTTAATTTTTCTTCGAATTCCAAACGCTCGATGTTTCCGCTCAGTTTACCTTCTTTGTAGGTAATCCAACCGAACTGCTCGGCCAGCTTTACCGCCTTTTCCGTTTGGTTTCGGAACAGGGTTTGCAAAATTTCCAGCTCCAAACGCGTGAATGTTTGGGCATTGACCACATAATCCAAAAATGCTTCCCAAACCAAGGGCACCCAACGGCTGACAATCTGCTCTCCGATTGTTTTGGCATATTGACGAATTTCGTATTGGGCATGGGAATCCATGCGTAATTTCAGGAAATGCAACAAGTTGTGCAGATCAATTTTCCAATAGGCCTCGGTGTAGGTACAAAGAGGCAGGTCTTTTCGTGCCTGTTCGCGGGCAATGCCCAAGGCCAGACGCTCCTCGTAAATTTCGCGGCTTAAACGGTGCAGCTCCTTTTCCCGTGCGCTCATTTTTGCCCCCTGCCCGGCATCCAAAAAGCCTTCGCTTCCTTGCCGATTAACCGTAGCCTGCAAACGCCAGGCATCCGGCGCCGTTTCGTACGCTGCATCAATAGCGATGGAATAGCGGGTGGAATATTCATTAACATTAGCCGTGCGATGGCGAATCCATTGCCGCCAGGTATCCATCGGCACACGAATGTGCAGCTTTATTTCGCACATCTCAAACGGCGTGGTGTGCTGGTGGCGCAGCAAGTAACGAATCAGCCCGCGATCCTGATGGCGTTTCTTTGTTCCTTTCCCGTAAGAAACCCGGGCTGCCTGCACAATTGATTCATCGCTGCCCATATAATCGACCACGCGTACAAAGCCGTCGTCCAACACTTTAAACGGCTGACCTAAAATTTCCTCAACTTCCGGGACAACCGGTCGTTGAATTTTTTCAAACTTTTGTTCCAATCGTTACCCTTTCTTTATTTGTTTTTTCGCAATTTAATTGGTGCCCCGGAAAGTCTCAACTTTTTTACAATGGAAATCAGGAATGTAAACGTTTCAACTTAGAATCGGCTGATTAAACATCCGTAAAAGTAAATCTTTAATTCGAATTTTTTTCTCTTTTCTTAAGTTTTCTTCTTTGTATCCGGGATATTTTAAATTATTTTTTTCGTTTGTCCAAAATTTCTCAAATTATTATTGCTGCATTTGAACAAATGTAGTATATTCTGAAAAATTTATTTTTTTCGGGAAAGCGGGACTCATTTCTCCCTGAGGATTAAGCCCTTTTCCCGCGAGTTTGCTTAAAAAATTGACATTGCCAGTCCAAACAAATTAGTAACCATAAACATGGAGTTGTGCCTATGCGATTCAAGATGATATTGACTTCTTCGGTCTCCAAGAAGATCTACATGAGTATCGCTGGTTTGGTTTGGGTCCTGTTTGTAACCATTCACCTTTTGGGGAACCTGCAGTTACTAAACTCCGACCCGGACCCATTTAACAAGTATTCGTACTTTTTAACAGAGCAAACCGGGGAAATTATTTATTTCCTCGAATTCTTTTTAGTCTTCTTTCTTTTAACCCACTTAATTTACGGCATTTGGGTGCAAATTGGCAACTGGAGAGCTCGTCCTCAGGGTTACTCCATGGTGCGCTGGGCCAAACACACCAGCAAACGGTCTATCGGCTCGGTAACGATGATTTACACCGGTATTCTGATCTTCGTCTTCATCATCATTCATTTGATTAATTTTAAATACGGAACCGTTTATTACTACACGCCAAAGGGTTTTACCCATCCCATTCGCGATCTGCACCGCACGGTAATCGAGTATTTTCAGAATCCCTGGAACGTGACCTTTTATGTGGTTTTCATGGTTTTGTTGGGATTTCATCTAAGCCATGCCATCTGGAGTTCCTTTCAGTCTTTAGGCCTTGGCAGTAAACGCTTTACGCCTTTCTGGTACACGGTCGGCGTTATTTGGGCTATCGTCATAGCCGTTGGTTTTGTCTTTTTACCACTCTGGATTCATTTTACAGGAGGGGCATTATGAAATTAGATTCGAAAGTACCCAGCGGACCTTTAGCTGATAAATGGGATAACCATAAAAATGCTTTAAAGTTGGTTAGCCCTAAAAACAAAAGAAAATTTCACATTATTGTAGTTGGCACCGGACTGGCCGGAGCCTCCGCCGCAGCCTCTTTAGCCGAATTGGGCTATCGTGTTAAAAGCTTTTGCATTCAGGATTCCCCCCGCCGCGCACACAGTATTGGCGCACAGGGTGGAATTAATGCCGCCAAAAATTACCAAAATGATAACGACAGCGTTTGGCGTTTGTTTTACGATACCATTAAAGGGGGTGATTACCGGGCCCGCGAAGCCAATGTGTACCGCCTGGCTCAGGTAAGTAACAATATTATCGACCAGGCGGTAGCCCAGGGCGTACCGTTTGCCCGTGAATATGGCGGCTATTTTGCCAACCGTTCCTTTGGTGGTGCGTTAGTTTCCCGAACCTTTTACGCCCGGGGTCAAACCGGCCAGCAGTTGCTGCTTGGTGCCTACGGCGCGTTGATGCGTCAGGTTGATGAAGGAAACGTGGAGCTTTACCCGCGGCGTGAAATGGTAGAATTGGTCGTAATCGATGGCAAAGCGCGCGGCATTGTGGTGCGCAACCTGCTTACCGGTGAATACGAAAAATACTGGGCCGATGCTGTAATTTTGGCTACCGGCGGTTACGGCATGGCTTACTATCTTTCCACCAATGCCATTAATTCCAATGCCTCCGCCATCTGGAAAGCCCACAAAAAGGGCGCCTTTTTCGGCAACCCTTGCTTCGTGCAAATTCACCCCACTTGTATTCCCCGTTCGGGTGACTACCAATCGAAGTTAACCTTGATGAGTGAAAGTTTACGTAACGACGGGCGCGTTTGGGTTCCCAAGAAAAAGGGCGACAAACGTCCACCCAACGAAATCCCGGAAGAAGAACGCGATTACTACCTGGAACGACGCTATCCGACCTTTGGAAACATGGTACCGCGCGACGTTGCTTCGCGTAATGCCAAGATGGTTTGCGATGAAGGTCGTGGCGTAGGCGAAACCGGCATGGCAGTTTACCTGGATTTCCGCGACGCCATTAAAGAATTTGGCCGCAAAACCATCGAAGAACGCTACGGCAACCTTTTTGAAATGTACAAACTGATTACCGGCGAAGACGCTTACGAAGTGCCCATGCGTATTTACCCGGCCGTGCACTACACAATGGGTGGTTTGTGGGTCGATTACAACCTGATGAGCACGCTGCCCGGTTTGTTCGTTTTAGGCGAAGCGAACTTTTCCGACCATGGTGCCAACCGCCTGGGTGCCAGTGCACTCATGCAGGGATTGGCCGATGGCTATTTCATCATTCCTTACACCATCTCCGAGTACCTGGCCGGAACAAAATTCGAAAAAGTCAGCGAAGATCACGATGCCTTCAAAGAGGCAGCCGAAGAAGCCAAGCAACGCTACGAAAAGTTGCTTAGCATCAAAGGCAATAAAACCGTTAAAGAATTTCACCGCGAGTTGGGCGAAATTCTCTGGGAAAAAGTGGGAATGTCTCGCAACGAACAAGGACTTAAAGAGGCCATCGAAGAAATTTCCAAATTGCGTGAAGAATTCTGGAACAATGTACGCGTGGCCGGTGAAGCCAATTCTCTCAACAAAAATCTGGAATTTGCCGGACGCGTGGCCGACTTTATGGAACTGGGCGAGTTGATGGCCCGTGATGCTTTGCATCGTAAAGAATCGTGCGGAGGCCATTTCCGCGAAGAAAGCCAGACCGAGGAAGGTGAAGCCTTGCGCGACGACGAACATTATTCTTACGTGGCCGCCTGGGAGTTCAAAAAGCTTGGAGACTGGGAGCTGCACAAAGAAGAGCTCAAATTTGAATTTGTAACCCCCACCCAACGCAGCTACAAGTGAGGAGGCATTTATGGAAAAGAAAAAATTAACCATACATTTGAAAGTCTGGCGTCAAAAAGATGCCAATTCTAAAGGAAAGTTCGTCAACTACACCGTTAAAGATGTTAATCCGGACATGTCCTTTTTGGAAATGCTGGACGTGCTCAACGAAGACCTGATCAAAAAGGACGAAATTCCCATTGAATTTGACAACGACTGCCGCGAAGGTATTTGCGGTATGTGTGGCGCTGTTATTAACGGTACCGCACACGGGCCGCAAAGCGGAACAACCACCTGTGAAATCCGCATGCGCATGTTCAACGATGGCGACACCATCGTGGTTGAACCCTTCCGTGCCCGCGCCTTTCCGGTCATCAAAGACCTGGTTGTGGACCGTTCGGCCTTAGACCGCATCATGCAAAAGGGCGGCTACACTTCCGTACGTACGGGTGGCGTACCCGAAGCTCTTAGCATCCCCGTGCCCAAACCCAACGCCGACGAAGCCATGGATATGGCTGCCTGTATTGGCTGCGGGGCCTGCGTGGCTGCTTGTCCTAATGCCTCCGCTGCGTTGTTTGTCTCGGCCAAGGTCTCTCATCTGGCTCTGCTTCCGCAGGGGCGTCCCGAGGCAGCACGCCGGGTGGAACGCATGGTGGCGCAAATGGACGAAGAAGGCTTTGGCGCCTGCTCCAACCACGGCGAATGCGAAGCGGTTTGTCCGAAAGAAATTTCGATTACCGCAATTGCCCGCATGCGGCGTGAATACTGGAAGTCGATGTTCAAATAGCCTCTTGCGCTCGAGTTTAGTTAAACAAAAAAGGCATCTCGTCATCGAGATGCCTTTTTTATTGCGACTTTTGGAAATAGGGGCTGTTTAAAAAGCAACCGTCAATCCTACCTGAAGCTTATCGAGCGTATATTTTTCGTTAGTGGTCATGGGAGTTAAGGTTTGGTCGTAATCCCAATCGTAGCGATAATATTTTTTTGCTTCCCAAAAGCTGTGGACCACGGCAACATCGATCATCGTAGTTTCACTAACCCGCAACCCAACCCCGGCCGAGTAAAATGTTTTGTCCACTTTCTTGTCCACATCTTTAAAAGGGCTGGGAACGTAACGGTAGCCTGCGCGCAGCTGGAGTGTATTATCAAACAGCGCATACTGAACACCCGCCGAATAGGTTGTCACGGCGCGCAACAAGGTTGGTACCCGATCGTTCTGTTCGGCAAAATAGCTTTCGTACCATTCCGGAGTTTCATCCGCCCGCTTCAATTTGAGCTGAGTCCAGTCCACGTAACGCAGCCCGCCGGCCAACGTTAAATTATTAACGGAATAGGCAATCCCATGGTCAAATTTAAACGGCTCTTCAATTTCGTAACTGAATTTCCCCGTACTGTCATAAGGCTCAACATAATTATAGGTGCGGTCTTCGGCCAGAACATGTACGTCATACGAAAGTTCATCACTGTACGTCCACGATTCGTCGATGCCAAGCGCTGTTGGGAAAGTGATGGTCGCACCCACTCGCAAATTCTTTCGCGGCTTCCACAAACCGCCCAATTTCAATTGAATTCCCGAATATTCCGTATTGACCATCTGCTCCAGCTTATAATAATTGTAGTAGAACTCATCGATGGGATTTCCGTTATCATCCGTAATGTCATAGCTGTTTTTACCCTGTGTGTCCACTTGCTCGTATTTCAAACGATAATCGCTACTTCCTCCCAAAAGATTAAAAGTTGCTCCGGCGGAAAAATTCGGCGCCAAATCGATGGCCAAGCCAACCGACCATTGCGCCAGATGTCCTTCCTGCCGGATGCTTTGCGTTAAATCGAAATCGCGATCGAACGGAAGGATTAAACCGTCGTAGCCTAAATCATTGTAAATGGAAAACGCCAGATCGTTGCTCGTTGTGTTGTAACCACCAAACTGGGTGAGTCCGTTCAAATCCTTAACTCTTTGGTAGCCCAGCGCTAAAACCAAACTTCCCCGGCGGGTAGGAAAAGGATAAACGTAACCGAAACTCTGAAATTTCGTAAACCCCTGATCTACTTTTGTTGTGTTTCCCAGGTAGGTCGCATCTGTTTTGACCTGCAAATGGTTCAACGAGCCGTACAATTGTTGCATTTTTATCTGCGCCAAGCCCGCAGGGTTCCAGTAAATCGCCGAATAATCATCGGCAATGCCGGTAAACGCGTTGCCTAATGCAGCCGCTTTAATGCCAAACCCATGCTCGTTTTCGCTTAAATTAGCGGCCTCTTCTATGTCTTGAGCGAACACAAGTCCGCCCATCAAAATAATCAGAATAAGGATTTTATTTAGCATCTTTCAAACCTTCCTTAGAATACCGAACTCCGAACGACTGTTTTAATGTTTCCGCACGGCACGGCGCGATCCGGAAGAACGCGACGAGGTCGAACTGCTTCTGTGGACAGAAGTGGAACGCGTGCTGCTACGTGACGGAGCCGAATACGATGGACGGCTTGTCGTCACATGGCTGGAACGAGAAGGAGGTGTCCAACGATGCGATTCGTAAGTACCGGTTTGCTTCCTTCTCGAATTCCCACGATTGTACACCGTATGAACCTGCTTTAATTTTTTCGGCGCTTGCTGTTTTACCACACGCTTTGGTTGCGAGCTTCCCGTCGTAATCGGGAAATAACGACGCGTATTGGATGAGCGCCTGCGTACCACACTCGAGCGACGGACGGAACGATCGTGGCTCTTGCGTACAATTTTACCCCGGCTCGTAGAACCTGTTTTCCGGATAGCGGTTCCGGACGTCTGAATACTGCTACCACTCCGGGTTTTACGAATCGCCATCGAACGCTTACCTGTGCCCAAACTACCTCCTGCAGCTCTCGTCGGAATAAAACCCGAGGAGCCATAGTCCCCTCGCCGATCGGAAATCTTCGACAGGCGGACACGTTTGCTCCCACCTCCGCGAATTAAGGAGCCACCTTTGTGAAAAGGACGTGGGCCGTAGGTACCACGGTAGTAGGGTCCCGAAGAATATCCCCAATACGGATCATAAAAATCATAAAAAGGATCATACGCCCAAATGCCCGGAATGGGATACAAAAAGACCGGGCGCAGCCCTACCATATAATATGGCCAGGTGGAATAGTAAAAATCGTTCCACATCCACCAGTCATTATAAAAACCGATGTGAACCGAGGCCCAAAACGGGTCATAGGTACGATACGGAGGATAGTCGAGATAGAAATTTTGAATGATGCTTGCCTGTCCTTCATCTCCATAAAGCGTATCGCTCTGGGGATAATAATACCCATTGTCCGAATACCCGCTTGATCCGTTGTCGTGCTCTACCAATGCCAACTGTGTATAGCATGAGGTCGTCAGCACGACAAAACTTATTAAAACGGCTATCAATTTTATTGCTTTCATTGTGATCACCTCACATGCTTATTACTTTCAATTAAAATAGATCAATTTTCGTGCCAACAACGTCGAGATGGCACAGTACATCAAATATAGGGTTAATTCCCTTGCCCATCAAACTTTTTACGTCGTACTGCTCAAAATGATCCTTTTTGTTTTGGCTACACTGTTTACAGTATCCACAAAATATGTATTCTTTGTTTACACCCGGGGCGCGCTTTTCGACCGACACAACAAAAAATAATTTTTCAAAAACGCCCGCTTCCCGGAGACAAATTTGCCGGCCCCCTTGATTTTTACCGAAAATAATCTCAACTTAAAGTATGAATTTCAACTGGATCGTTTTCACGGACATTGACGGTACATTGCTGGACAACGATTCGTATTCGTTCGCCGAGGCCCTCCCCGCGATTAATTTTTTGCTTTCCCAAAATATTCCCATCATTCCCTGCACAAGTAAAACCCATCCGGAAGTTATTCGGCTACGCCAGCGCTTGAAGCTTAACACGCCTTTTATCGTAGAAAATGGCAGTGCCATATTTAGCCCCCCTAAGTACTTTGCAGAACCCATTGCTCCCGCGGTTTATTCTGATTTTGAAACCTTGATTTTGGGCAAAACTTACCAGCAAATTCTTGAGTGTTTCCGGGATTTACGGGAATCTTTTGGCTTAAATATCCGCGGCTTCTCCGAATTAACCGTTGAAGAGATAGCAAAGCTCACGCAACTTTCACCCGAAGAGGCCGAACTGGCCCGGAAACGCTTTTTTAGCGAACCTTTCGTCAGCACGGCCGATTTGACAGAAAACGATGCTGTTCTTTCGTTTGTCCGCAAACGAGGCTGTCGCCTGCTGAAAGGCAATCGTTTTTTTCACTTACTGGGAGATACCGACAAGGGGAAAGCCGTGCATATTTTAAGCAAAATTTACAAAGAGCAATCTCTCTCCCGGCGTCCCTTTAAAACAATCGGGCTTGGCGACAGTAAAAACGACTTCGACTTACTGGCCGCCGTGGATCAGCCCGTACTCGTCCGAAAAAAGGACGGCACTTATGTGCAAAATTTTTCCGCGGAGAATCTTTACATTACCCGCCTGCCTGGCCCGGCCGGCTGGCGTGAGGCCATCGAATTTATTTTCAACCAAAAAACGGAGTAAAACATGGCTGATTTTTTTCAAAATGGCGTGATTACCACGCTGCATAAATTAACCGACTTTCCAACGGAACAGCTGGAAGAAGAAATTAAATATCATGCGGAACGGCGCCCGATAGGATTGATTTTACCTTCGTTGTACAGCGAATTGCAGGGCCCTGCTCTACCCCGCATCGTTGACGAGCTCAAAAAGGTACCTTACTTAACCGAAATCGTTATTGGCCTGGATCGGGCGACAAAAGAAGAATTTGAACATGCCAAAAAATTCTTCGATCAGCTGCCTCAGCCACACAAAGTCATCTGGCAACGCAGTCCGCGAATCCAAGATTTGTACGACCTGCTCAGCAAAAACAATCTTTACGTAGGCACCGAGGGGAAAGGACGAAACGTGTGGCTCAGCATGGGTTACCTGCTGGCCGCGAACCGTTCCCGTGTTTTTGCCATTCACGATTGTGATATTTTGACGTATGACCGTTCTTTGTTGGCCCGTCTGGTTTATCCGGTGGCAAATTCCACTCTAAACTTTCGTTTTTGTAAAGGATACTACAGCCGGGTTTCCGATCGCATGCACGGGCGTGTATCCCGCCTTTTCATTACTCCGCTCATCCGTTCTCTTAAAATGATTTTAGGCCCGAATGATTATCTGGATTACATCGATTCGTTTCGTTACCCCCTTTCGGGTGAAATGTCGATGATTCGGGACGTCGCCGTTCGCTTACGCTTACCAACCGACTGGGGCTTGGAGATCGGCACTCTAAACGAAATTTACCGCAACTATGCCAAAAATCAGATCTGTCAGGTAGATATTCTGGATCGCTACGATCACAAACATCAGGTTTTGTCTGAGGACAATCCCAATGCCGGTCTGGCCAAAATGTCGATTGACATTGCCAAGTCATTTTACCGGATGTTGGCCAGCCAGGGGGTTGTGTTCACCGATCAATTCTTCCGCACAATAAAAGCGACCTTCTGGCGTAACGCGCTGGATTTTCTGGACAAATACTACGTGGATGCGATGGTGAACGGATTAAAATATGACCGCCACTCCGAAGAAAAAACGATCGAAGTATTCTTAAAGAGCATCATCATCGCTGGGGATCAGTTCCTTGCCAACCCGATGGAGCTCCCTATGATTCCGGGATGGACGCGCATCGAAGCCGCTCTTCCGGATTTCCTTCCGACGCTCCAGCGAGTTGTCGACGAAGAAAACGAATAAAAAAAGCCCTGACCAGTAGGTCAGGGCTTTATGTTTTAAGCAGAAAGCTTTATTTAATCAACATCATGCGAATGGTACGCGAATATTTGCCCGCCCGGAATGTAGCAAAGTAAACGCCACTGGGCACAGGATTGCCAAATTGGCTTTTCCCGTTCCACTGGTAGGAATAGCGGCCGGCCATTAATGCCCCGGAATACAAGACCGCTACTTTTTGCCCCAGAATATCATACACTACCAATTGCACGTTTTTCACACTTTGCGGCAAATCGAAACGTAACGTGGTGCTCGGGTTAAAAGGATTGGGGAAATTATCATATAACCGGAACTGCTGCGGAATTCCCGCATCCCACACCTCGATAGCGGCGGCATTGAGTTTTAAGGCGGTGTCCAATGTATCATCCGCCACAACAGGATCATATTTCGTGGTATTGTCCGAATAATATTCCTGCCCTTCCATCAATGATTGTTCAAACGTCAGGCCGGAAGTTTGGGTGGTATCGGCAATTTCAATTTTTATGTGTAAAAGTTGTGTCGCTTCTGTCGGAACTTCATTTCCATATTCCGGGTAGTCGCCATACACATATTCCACACCAATGGCTAACCGTGAGGGGGTATTATCTGTTACGTTGATTATATTGTAATAAGGCGGTCCATCGTTCTGCAAAAGTGTACCTTTCGTTACTTCCACCTTATCGTTGGCGGCAATCGACGAACCAAACCCCAAAGTGTTGTAATTAATGTACACCTGATTATCTCCGATGCGGGTACCCGTTTCGCTGGCCTGGGCCATCACATCAAATTCAAAATATTTCGTTGTGCCATCCGTGGTCACCGTATTGTTGGCAAAAGTAAAAGTGATACCTGCCGCCCAGGTGTACGTGGCAAAAGCCATCACCAACAGTAAAATTTTAGCTTTAAACATTTATTTCTCCTTCCGATTTTTTTATTTTTTTTCATCTTTTATTAAAAGGGCACATAAGTCCCGTTACCAAGATTCCCTTTCCAATAATCATTCTTATCGTCGTTCTGTACCTGCCCATTCAAATTAAAATCTCCCGATCTGTATCCTGCCGCACCTACTTGTGTTTTCCAATAATCGTTTTTGTCATCATTTTGAATTTGCCCGTTTGCATTGGCATCGCCCGTCGGCATGGCAAAAACGTGATTGGTAGTATCGACCTCTACCATGGGATTGGTACCATAGGCTTGTGTTTGGGCCGTAGAAAAGTCGTACAGTGTCGTCAGCGCCGAAAGGGCAATTGGATTGGCACTCATAATAGCCAGATGATTCCGATGGCGCAGCACAACGTAATAAGACCCATCGGCTATTCCCGAAAAGCTTACCGGGCTGTAGCCATCCAGATCGGTAATCATGCCATCCTTGCGCACAAAAGCCGCGCGAGTGGCAACGGTAGACGCAGAATCGGTCGATGTGCGCAGCTGCACTTGAATCCAATCCACCACCCCATCCGGGAAGTGTTTAACAATTTCATCCCCGTCATAATTCCAGGGCGATGGGCCGTAAGGTTGCGCATGCACCAAAAAGCCATCATCTGCCAGTGTTGTCCACATGCTATCGCTGGCAAACGGGCCCTGCAAAAATCCTTTGACAGCCACATTGACTCTGCTTGCGTCTTCGACCAAGACGTCATCCAGCCACAAATAGCCCGCTGCATCATTTTTAAAATAAAACGACATTCCAAAATAATTGGCCGCCGTGTAATAGTCATCCTTCGCGGCACCCGCCGAAATCAAGTGATCAAAATTTCCGTCGCTATCGTATTTTAATTCCCAGACGCCGCTGGAATCGCGGGTTACTTCAATTCCGACCCAATTGCCCGGCCCCCAATCGAACGTCGTGGTAATTAGCATGGTATCGGCCACACTTCCTGTCAGGCGCCAGAGTGAAAGGCTGTCTGTCTCTCCCGATAAATTCACACCAACCGCATATCCGTTTACGTGGGTCGTATCGTGCACCATAAGGTAAACCCAAAATTTTCGGGCTGCATCCGGATCGAAGGCACCGTTTTTCAAATTAAAGCGCCATTTCATTATTTTATGGCTCACATCAATGCTGTCCAGAGGGATTGTGATATGGCTGCTTCCGGAAGTATCGCTAAGCGCGTGTTTCAAAGAATAGGAGCCGTTAATCGCCCCGTCTGTGGAGGCGACCCAATTGCTGTCAGGGATTTGCCGCCAATTGGAAATATCCCCGTCCTCAAAATCATCTTGCAAATAAATGGTTTGGGCAAAAGAGAATGTCGCCCACAATACGACAAAAGAAAATATCAGTATATTTTTCATCAAAAACCTCCTGATCACTTGTTTTAACATTCCTTTGTTATAAACGAACATACGAATTTCGCTCCTCTGATCTATGATTTACATCATATTTTCTCAAAAAGCCTCAACTTTATTAGTTTTTTCTTATCAGTACAACTCAAACAGGCTAAGAAGAAAGGGTTGGAAACTTCTAATTCCGTTTTCATGCAGTAAATTCTGATAAGTTTACAACCGCTATTACTTTTTCACTTGAAAATATTATCGGCTGGTTTAAAAAAATTTTTACCAAAAAGCTTAGATCGTCATAATATTGATCTTTAAAAAAAGAATTGTTAAAAATACCGTTTTCCCAATGCCTGCAACTTGTTTAGGCAGGGAATTTTGCAAGCTATTTTTCGCACAATTCGATTAAGACATTACCCGTTGATTTCGGATGTAAAAATGCGATTTTCAAGTTGTGCGCTCCCAGGCGTGGTTGCTTGTCAATCAAACGAACTCCCTTGTCCTGAACTTGTCGCAATTCTTTTTCTAAATTATCACTCTGCAAGGCAATATGATGCATGCCCTCACCCCGTTTTTGTAAAAATCCGGCAACAGGGCTCTGAGCATCGGTCGGTTGCAAAAGCTCGATGCGCACCTCTCCAATTTCAAAAATGGCCGTGCGCACATGCTGGTCCGCAACCTCTTCGATTCCCAGCAATTTCAGGCCAAGCACATCCCGGTAAAAAGGAATGTGTTCGTCCAAACTTCTGACTGCAATTCCAATATGATTTATCTGTTTAATCATGACTTCAACTCCTTGAGTACTTGAGCGACCTTCCGATTTACCAGTTGGTAAGGTGCCGATTTTTTTTGCAAAATTTGATCGATCCAGATGTCTAATTTGTGATCGGTATCCAGAAAATCGTGGACATGGGCTTCGACCTTCGCCGTAAAAATCGTGCGGAGCTCCAATGTTAGCCGCTTGCGCCTGCGTTGAGCCAAGCGCCCATCGGCTTCCATTTTTTGCACATAGTCGTGCATCCCCTGCACCAGCTGGTCGATGCCCGTATTCTGAATCGCCGAGGTCATAAAAATAGGATTGGTTTCGCTTTGTTCCTGAGACATCTTTAAATGCAGAACGTATTCAATTTCCGCTTTCAGGCGATTTGCTTCTTCTTTGTCACTCTTGTTAACCACAAAAATATCGCCAATTTCCATGACTCCGGCTTTCAGAGCCTGAATTTCATCGCCCAGGCCCGGCACCAAAACCAACAAAACCACGTCGGCTAAATTCATCACCTCGATTTCGGTTTGCCCCACCCCGATCGTTTCAATCATGATAAGATCGAAACCGGCGGCATCTAAAACTTTTACAGCATCGGCCGTAGCACCGGAAACACCTCCCAGGTGTCCCCGCGAGGCCATCGAACGAATAAACACTCCCTGGTCGGTAGCATGCTTTTGCATGCGCAGACGATCGCCCAAAATAGCCCCTCCCGTAAAGGGAGAGCTGGGATCGATGGCCAATACCGCAACTTTTTTGCCCTGCTTGCGCTCGCGTTCAATAATGCGATCCAACAAGCTGCTCTTGCCGGACCCCGGCGGGCCGGTAATGCCGACCACAAGCGCATGGCCGGTGTGCTCGTACAAAGCGTCGATTAACGTTTCTTTGTCCTGGGTGTCGTTCTCAATTCGGCTGATAGCACGCGCAATGGAGCGGACATCGCCTCGAATAATCCCTTCGATCAATCTTTTCGTCACTGGCGTAATCTTTCTTTGTTAGATTCAATAAACTCGATTACTTCTTTAATGGGGGTACCCGGTGTAAAAACCGCTTCGATGCCTTCCTTTTTGAGAAACGGAATGTCTTCTTCGGGAATCACCCCACCGCCAAAAACAATCACATCATTTGCCCCCTGCTTACGCAAAAGGCGCACCACTTCCGGGAACAACTCGTTGTGTGCGCCGGAAAGCAGGCTTAGCCCAACAAAATCCACATCTTCTTGAATGGCGGTTTGCACAATGGCCTGCGGCGATTGTCGTATGCCGGTGTAAATGACCTCGTACCCCGCCTCTTTCAGAGCACGGGCCACGTATTTCGCGCCCCGGTCATGGCCATCCAGACCGGGCTTGGCAATTAATATTCGAATTTTTCTGGACATTTTCTCTCTCCTGTGAGATTTAAAGCACAACCGATTCCTGATATTCGCCGAATTCTTCCCGCAAAACGTTGCAAATTTCTCCCAGTGTAGCGTATGCGCGCGCCGCATCCAAAATCAAAGGCATCAAATTTACTTGCTCGTCGCGGGCACCCATGCATAAAGCCTGCAACGTCTCTTCCACCTTCTTATTATCCCGCTCTTGCCTCAGCTTTTGCAGACGCTCACTTTGTATCTTTCGCAGCTGTGGATCTACCCTTAAAATTTCTTTGGGCGGTTCGTTCTCGATGGTGAATTTGTTCACCCCGACAACGACTCGTTCGCCTTCTTCCACCTCTTTTTGATAGCGGTAGGCGGAATCTTGAATCTCTTTTTGGATGTAGCCCTTCTCAATGGCGGCTACCATGCCTCCCAGTGATTCGATTTTTTTCAGATATTTCCACACTTCGTCTTCGATGCGATCGGTAAGTTGTTCTACGTAATACGATCCGGCCAAAGGATCGACCGTGTTGGTTACGCCGGATTCATAAGCTACGATTTGTTGGGTACGTAAGGCGATACGCACCGATTCCTCGGTGGGTAATCCCAGGGCCTCATCCCGGGAATTGGTGTGCAGGCTTTGCGTGCCACCCAAAACCGCAGCCAAAGTTTGGATGGTTACGCGCACAATATTATTATCGGGTTGCTGGGCCGTTAATGTGCTGCCCCCGGTTTGGGTGTGGAAGCGCAGCATCCACGAACGTTCTTTCTTGGCCCCGAATTTTTCCTTCATGATTTTCGCCCAAATGCGGCGCGCAGCGCGAAATTTCGCCACTTCTTCCAACAGGTCGTTGTGGGCATTGAAAAAGAAAGACAACCGTCCGGCAAAACGATCCACATCCAGACCGGCATTAATGGCCGCCTGAACGTATTCGATGCCATCCGCCAGAGTAAAGGCGACCTCCTGCACGGCTGTTGACCCGGCTTCACGGATGTGGTAGCCAGAAATGCTAATGGTGTTCCATTTGGGGACTTCCTGCGAGCAATACTCAAAAACATTGGTTACCAAACGTAACGAAGGACGGGGCGGAAAAATGTAAGTTCCCCGGGCAATGTATTCTTTCAAAATGTCGTTCTGGATTGTACCGCGCAGTTGATCCTTGGGCACGCCTTGCTTTTCGGCCAGTGCAATGTAAAAAGCCAGCAAAACAGCCGCCGGCGCATTGATGGTCATGGAGGTGGAAACCTTGTCCAGCGGAATGCCGTCAAACAATATCTCCATGTCGCGCAGGCTGTCGATGGCCACGCCTACCTTACCCACTTCACCAATGCTGTGGGGGTCGTCGGAATCGTAGCCGATTTGGGTAGGCAAATCGAAGGCAATAGAAAGCCCGGTTTGGCCCTGTTCAAGAAGATACTTGTAGCGCTTGTTCGACTCTTCCGCTGTGCCGAACCCGGCGTATTGGCGCATGGTCCAGAAGCGTCCGCGATACATGGTGGGCTGCACGCCACGGGTGTAGGGATATTCTCCCGGGAAGCCAATCCGCTCAAGATATTCTTCTTCACTAATCGGCCGCGGCAAATAAAGGCGATCTACCGGTAGCCAGGAGCCGGTAAAAAATGTGGCCTTGCGTTCGGGAAAACGGGTTAACACCTTTTTTAAAGTGGATTCTTCCCAGCGCTGCTTTGCCTGTTGCAAAAATTGTTTAACCGTCATAAAAACACAACTCCCCTCGCCTAAAATTAAGAAAAGAACGATTGCCGGTTTTTGTCCGAAAACACGGAAACCGATAACACAAATTAACGAGTATTTCAAAACATTGCAAAGGGTGTCTTTCTTTGGCTGCAAGCAGGACCAGAATAAATTGCGGTAATTACTAACTTGCAGCCGGACGCGCTGGCTTTGATCATGCTTTTTGTTTAAATTCGCGTGTTTAAATTTGCTAATTCGAGGCATGAGATGAACATTGCTCTGGGTTTCCTTTTATTTGCGGCTGCTTTTGTCGCCTCTTTGTTCGGTTTGGGCGGTGGTGTGCTGTACACACCGTTCCAGCTCTGGCTTGGCGTACCTTTTCAACAGGCGGCGGCAACTTCTTTGCTTTTGATTCTGGTTACCTCTTTCTCGGCCACCATCGTGTATCGGCATTCCCATCGCGTGGATTGGACGTTAGCCCTGGTTTTAGAAATTCCCACAACTTTGGGCGCTTTTATTGGCGGGTTTCTCTCTCATTGGCTTTCTGTCCAGCTTTTAACGGCTTTGTTGAGCGGACTGCTGATAATATCGGCCTATTTGATGATTTACCCGTTGCACCGGAAGTTTCATTCCTGTGCCCGCGAGACAACGCCTTCCACGCCTTATTGGTTTTTAAAACGTTCGTGGGAAGGCCAAACCATCTGGCTCGATTTGCGCTGTGTGTTTGCCATCATGTTTATTTTAGGTGCCCTGCTTAGTGCCGTGGGAATTAGCGGCGGGGTGGTTAAAATACCCTTGATGGTTTTATTATTTCGTGTGCCCATTTCGATTGCGGTCGGTTCCAGTGCTTTCATGGTTGGATTGACGGCCTCGGCCGGCTTTTTGGGTCATGCAACGGCAGGACACGTTCACTGGCAAACGGCTTTGCTGCTTGCTCTTCCGGTTTTTATCGGTGCGCATTTTGGTAGTCATCTTTCGGTACATTTGAATAGCCAAAAATTCAAGAAACTGTACGCTCTGTTTTTGATCGTCATCTCTTTGATTACCGTTACCCGAATTTTTTAACTTTTTCGGAGCACCCATGATAAGGCTTCTTTCTTGTGATTTCGGAAAAATGTAGCCAAAGGAAACTTATTTTCGACAAAACCATAAAATGAAAACGGGACTCAATAAATCCCTTGCTTTTTGTAAGAATTTAATTAAAATAATCATTGTAGCACGAAATACGAGGAAATGACAGCCATTAAAGAAACCATCGAAACAAACGAACGCTGTATTCTGGTAGGGATGGTTCGGCGCGGGCAATCCCGCTGGGAAGTGGAAGATCATCTGGCTGAATTGGAAGATCTGGCTCAAACCAGCGGTGCCGAACCGATTCGCACATTCATTCAAGAACGTCCTGTGCCAGATCCCGCTTTTTTTGTGGGAAGAGGCAAAATCGAAGAAATCCACGAATTTATTACGGAAAACCGCATTGATCTCATCATCTTCGATGATGAGCTGTCTCCGGCGCAGGCACGCAATATTGAGAAAATCACCGGAATCAAGGTATTGGATCGTACCGGACTGATTCTGGACATTTTTGCCCTGCACGCCCGTACCAACATGGCTAAAGTGCAAGTGGAGCTGGCGCAACTTAATTACATTTTACCCCGTCTAACCCGGCAATGGCAGCATCTATCCCGACAGGTCGGTGGTATTGGAACCAAAGGGCCCGGTGAAACTCAGTTGGAAACCGACCGTCGTCTGGTACGCCGACGCATTGCCCATTTAAAAGAAAAGCTAAAACGAATTTCGCATCAAAACGAGGTTCAGCGTCAGCAACGCTCCGGCTTATTCCGGGCCGCACTTATTGGCTACACCAATGTAGGCAAATCTACCCTGATGAAAGCCCTGACCGATGCCGAGGTTGGCATTGAAGACAAACTTTTTGCCACGCTGGACACAACCGTTCGCCGTCTAAAACTTTCTTCGACCACAACGGTTTTATTAAGCGACACAGTAGGATTTATCCGCAAGCTCCCCCACCATTTGGTAGCCAGCTTTCAAACCACGCTGGCCGAAGCCATTGAGGCCGATTTGTTGATTCATGTGGTAGATGTGACTCAAACGAACTTTGAAGAGCAGCTTAAAATTGTGGAAGGAATTCTGCGTGAGTTGGAAATTGATTCCAAAAAACGTTTGCTCGTTTTTAACAAGGTGGATCGTCTGCGCAACCACAACGTTTTAGCGCAACTAAAGGTTCTTTACCCCGATGCTTTGTTTATTTCGGCTGCGCGGCACATCGGTCTAAATCATTTAAAGCGTAAATTGCTCACTTTGGCCGAAGATCGTTTTGAAGTAAGCACAATCAAGTTAGATTACACCCACGGCGCGGGCGAACATCTGGTGTACCCTTATGCCACAATTATCGAAAAAACTCTGGATGAGCATTATTTGTATTTGACCATTAAGTACGACCGGGCAAACAAGCAAATTATCCATCAAATTTTGTCAAAATATCGGTGATCGCATGAAAATACTTTTTATTATTTTTGGGCTCTGTTTTCTTTTTCTCCCTTTGTCAGCACAAAGTATTCAACAAATTTACTTTGACCGCTTTACGCATTACACCATCGACGACTGGATTACTTACGCTCCGGCCACGGATATTACTGCCGTGGAGATCGGAGACGATTATGTGTATTTCGGAACGCGTTCCGGAGGCATTTTACGCTACCAACTGTTTGATGATTATTGGGATTTCCCGTTTACCACCAGCTCGGGCTTGCGCAGCAACACCATTCTGGCTTTGAGTTACGATCCTGCTCAACGCCGCCTTTACGCCCGCACTCCAAGGGGAGTAGATGTGTACAATTTTGCTTTTGAATACTGGATGCCGGCCGACAATCCCATGCCCGCTCCCCGTCAACCCGATCCGGTGCAGCTTCAATCTTACCTGAAAAATCCCAAAGGGGTCTCTTTTCCTCCGTATTATCGGCCTTCACTGCGCGAGTTGCCCGATTTTTTTACCAATCGTTCTTACCTGTTTCGGCAGCCCGACGAAATTTTAGATCCGTACAATCGGATTTTTCATTTAAAAAACATGGCTGTCGTGGACAATTTCAATCGCGTCTGGATTGCAACCGACGGGCTTGGCCCGGCCTGGGCCAGCCTGGTCGATAATACGTTGCACCTCGGTCAACATTCCATTTCGAATATTTTCCCCAGAGCTATTTATTTGGACGACCAGGCCACCTGGATCGGTGGCATTAGCACCGGATTTATCCCCAGCGGTATTTGTCGTTGGGACAACAATTCCGAAGATTGGCAATATTACGAGGCCGGCTTAATTATGACCCTTTCCGATCATAACGTCCACGCAATTGTTGGTACCAAACGCTATGTCTTTTTCGGAACGGAACTGGGCCTGGTACGCTACGACAAAAAAGAAGACGACTGGACATCGTTTACCCGCGCCCAACGTCTGCTTTCGAATAATATTCACGATCTGAAAATCGTCGGTGATCGGTTGTTTATTGCCACCGATCGCGGTCTAAATTGGCTTGACATTGGCTATCGCAATATTCAGCGACCCAAAAGCGGCAAACTAAACAGCGTTCCCGTTTTTAAAATTGCCGTTGGTGACTCCGCTCTGTTTCTGGCTACGGCTTACGGCATTTACCAATTTTCATTA
>CAYXUS010000224.1:0-6842 GCA_964468415.1 uncultured Caldithrix sp. | reverse complement strand
GTCGCCGGAGCAGGCCAATGGCGAGGAACTGACGCCGCAAAGCGATTTGTTTTCATTGGGCATTCTGTTGTACGAAATGCTAACGGGGGTCAAGCCTTTTGACGGCACGCGCCACAGTGAGGTTATCAGCCAAATTGTGCGGGGAAATTATTTGCCGCCGGGCCGGATTAATCCGGCTATTCCTCTGCGCTTGCGGCGCATTATCAAGAAATGCTTGCAGCATTCCCCGCGTAAGCGTTACAAGAACGCTACCCAGCTCATTAACGACCTGGAACGTTTTTTACCCTGGCAAACCCGCAACAAAAAAAAGAGGATTGTGGCCCGATTTTTGAACCGCTTGAACAAGAATGAACCGTCCACGGTACAAACGATTATTCCGGCACTGGTTAACCGTTTTTCTACTCGACGGTGGTGGCTGGCCAAGGGCGGCCTGATTGTCCTTGCGGTTGCTCTTGCTTTTTCTTTGTTCCGCTATTTACAGATTAAACAAACCGGCAGGGTGATCATTGATGCGCCGCCAAAGGTTTATCGCATTGCCATTGATGGGAAGCCGTGGCGCACGGCGGCCGGACCGAACATTCATCTGCCAAATCTTTTACAAGGACGGCACCGTTTGATGTTGCGCGAAACGAAAACGGCCAATGCTTTGGAAGTTTTCTTTTCCGTTAAACCGCAGCATGCGGTAAAAATTCACGTGCCCAACCGTCC
Organism: uncultured Caldithrix sp.; assembly: GCA_964468415.1. Lineage (GTDB taxonomy): Bacteria > Calditrichota > Calditrichia > Calditrichales > Calditrichaceae > Caldithrix. The sequence continues at coordinate 6,134 of CAYXUS010000224.1, read as the reverse complement.
GGCGGATCGGCGATCCGCCTTGAGCGTACTTACTGAACCGGAACAGGCCTCCTTGCTTGTGGACGGAACACCCGTAGGATTTTCTCCTTTTTATTCCGACTCGCTTATCGCGGGGAACCATACGCTTGCTGTTTTTAAAGAAGGTTTTACGCGTCAATCGCTGCGCATTACCTGCCAGCCGGGAGAAACCAAACACATGCTTATCGTGCTTTCGAAGAAATGAGGGAAAGCGGAAAGTGAAGCGGGAAAGGGATTACCCCCGCGGCACAAAAAGCGGCTACAATAATCTTTTGGCTTCGGCGCTTTCTGCACACAAAAAAGGCGGGAAGGTTTAAACCTTCCCGCCTCAAAACACCAAATTTCGCATCCTTAATTTTCCGTCAGAACATCCTCGTCAAACATCTGCTCCAGGCGCAGTTTGTGCTTGGCCTCTTCCCTGGCCAGCTTTTCAAACAACTCTTTCATCCTGGGATTTTCACTTTGTGTTTGCAAAAACTTGTACAATTCCTGAGCCCCGATTTCCCGCTGAATGGCAATCTGTAACGCTTCCTGGTAACTCATCTGCTCATCCGGTCCGATTTGCACAAAGTAATCTCCGAGTTTCAGATCAAACACTTGCCCGGCTACCGGTCTAAAATCACCACCCTTTTTCACATCCAGAATCAAATCTTTGTGTTTTTGCTCTTCTCCGGCAAATTCTTTCAGCACCTCTGCGATAGCCGAATTGTTAACTTTCTCCGCCCATTCAAGGTAAAAATCGCGGGCTTCCTCTTCTTTACTGATCGCAAAATCCAGCACCTGATCAATAGTATCGAAATGCAGTTGTTTTAATTCATCACCCATTGTATCTCCTATCCGCTCGAACGCTTAAAGCACGTTTTCCGTTATTTCGGTTCCGCCTTTAAATCATGGCGTTTTACCAGATACTTGTCAATAAAATACGCCGCCTTCTTTCCGTCGGCAATGGCATGGATGGCATCATCCGGGCCCAGCTCGCAGTCACCGCCGGCAAACACACCCGGAACATTCGTCTGCAACGTATCGGGGTCCACTTCAAAAGTTCCCCAGCGCGTCACCTTCACCTCGGTTCCTTCGGCCAGACTGCTGTCCACTTTTTGTCCGATAGCCATAATGCACGTATCGGCATGAATTGTGAACTCCGAACCTTCAATCGGCATGGGACGGCGACGCCCCGTAGCATCCGGTTCGCCCAATTGCATGCGAATACATTCGATCTTTAATTTGTCACCTTCTTTACTGATTTTAGTCGGGGCCGTCAAAAACTCGAACTTAACACCCTCTTCCTTGGCCTCTTCAATTTCTTCCACATTGGCCGGCATTTCGGCTTCGGTACGGCGGTAATACACATACACATCCTTGGCACCCAGGCGCACAGACGAACGGCACACATCCATAGCCGTGTTACCACCGCCAACCACAATCACGCGTTCACCCAAATCCGGTCGCTCGCCTTCCGCAATCCGATCCAAAAACTCCACTCCGGACAATACGCCGGGTGTGTCACTCCCTTCGATGGGCATTTGCGTTCCAATCTGTGCCCCGACCGAGATAAACACTGCATCGTATTTCTCACGAATTTCCTTAAAAGAAACATCTTTGCCCACTTCGATGTTGTATTTCACCTCGACACCCGTGTCCAAAATCGTCTGAATTTCCCGATCCAGCGTGGCCTTGGGCAAACGATATTCCGGAATACCGTAACGCAGCATGCCGCCCAGTTTATCGTGTTTTTCGAAAACGGTAACTTTGTAGCCGTAATTGCGCAGGTAAAAAGCCGCCGTAAGACCGGCCGGTCCCCCGCCGATAACGGCCACGTGCTCTTCTTTCTGCGGAAGCGGCTGACCAATACCCAAAATTTCATTGCGACGATCTGCCGTGTTATCGGTGATGTACCGCTTCAGCCAGCGAATGGCAATCGGTTCACCGTTGTGCCCCAATGCGCACACATCCTGACAATGGGCCGTGCAAACACGTCCGCATGATTCTGAAAACGGGTTTGTATCGTACAGCAGTTTTAAACCGTCTTCCAGACGGTTTTCACGAATAGCCTTAATATACGCAGGAATGTCCATGTGCGTCGGACAGGCGTCAATACAAATGCCGCATTCCAGACAACGCGAGGCTTCCTCCACAGCCATTACCACTTCATAGCCATAAGCCATCTCGTCAAACGTATGCTTGCGTACATCCGGCTCCATTACCGGCATCGGCGTCAATTTGGGATCCAAAAGCCACGCCTCGTCGGTACGACGATAGCCCTTGTCGTCATCTTTCCACGGATTATCGTCAACACCCGGTTTAAAAACCCATTCTTCTGCATTCGGTGTGGCCCAAATGTAATCATTGGACATGCCCAGCGAACCGGTCGGACAAACATCCACACACAAAGCACACCAGCAGCACCGCCCGTAATCTATTTGAGGACGCAAACCGCTGTCGCCTTTCTCCACGTGAATAAAATCCACCGGCACCATGTCAATGGCTTCATTCTGACAAATCTCTTCGCAGGTGCCGCAACCAATACATTTCTCAATATCGTTCACATGAAACCCGCGATACCGCGGCGCGCCTTCCCGTTCTTCCACCGGCTTCTTAATCGTGAACGGTTTTTCCAGTGCTCGCTTCCAAGCGTAAAACGGAGAAAGTGTATCTTTTAAACTCATATCTTTACCTCAACAATACCGTGTTATCATTTATCGACTTTCGGATTAACGTTCTATTTCCGGGGGACAGGTTTGCAACGAAACCATCAGTCCGGCTACGTCGGCAATGCTCACTCCCACTGCAAGGCGTTCCAGCAAGGCCATGGCATGGGTATAGCTGGCACCGCGCACATGCACCCGGCGCGGATATTCACTTCCGTCCGAAACCATGTAATACCCCATCTCACCGCGTCCCGATTCGGCCCGGACATAGGTTTCTCCCGCCGGAATCTTCCAATGCAAAACATTGGGCAACTTCGCCCGAACCGGGCCTTCTTTGGGCATCTTTTTCAAAATTTGACGGATCAGCCGAATGGAATTCAGAATTTCCTCTTTGCGTAACAGCGTGCGTTCGTACACATCGGAAGCCGTGCCTAAAATTTTTTCAAATTCCAATTGATCGTAAATCAAATAGGGGGAATCCTTACGCACATCAATCGGCACTCCCGCGGCGCGTGCCGTTGTTCCCGTAATTCCGTACGGCTCAATCCATTCCGGAGGAATGTACCCCAGACCCTTGGCACGAGCCTTGAAAACGGAATTATTAAACATCACCTTTTCAATATCCGAAATCAATTTTTCCAATTTTTGCATCACGGCTTCTACCCGGGAAGGGAAATCCTTGTCAGGAAAGTCCTGGCGCACCCCTCCGGGAATGATGTACATGTGGTACACGCGTCCGCCGGTTAACTCTTCGAACAAATCCAGCACATAATCACGATGGGCTACGCCCCATTGCCCGATCGGGATCAGTCCGAAGGCACCGGCCTGGCCGCCCAGGCCCATCGTTAAAGAAGCCACACGCATCATCTCCAGAACCAGCGCCCGAATCCATGCTGCCTTTTCGGGAATTTCAATTCCGGCCAGTTCTTCAATAGCCGTGGCCAAAAGATACTCATTAAAATCCGGCTCGGGCACACAAATTCGGCAAACAATCGGGAAACACTGAATGTACTTGCGGCGTTCCATCAGCTTTTCAAAGCCGCGATGCAAATATCCCACATGCGTTCTGCTTTCTACCACCACATCACCTTCGAGTGTAAGCTCTAAGGCCATATTACCCGTCACACCCGGGTGTTGTGGTCCCTGCCAAATTTTAACATACTTGCCCGAACTCAAATCGAACTTTTTTTGTTCGGCCCACACGGGTTCCCACGGATCAACCGCAGCTTGTTTTTTTAGAATAGAATCATTCATCGGACTGTTCTCTATTATGTCGGACGATTTTCTTGATTTCATATTTTACCTCGGCCTCTAACGGATAATGTTTCTCTTCCATGTTTTTAATCGGATCCACTGTAAAACGTCCTTCGCGTGGAAAGTACGTTTCTTCCGCATATTTTTTCGTATCGAAATCTCTGCGCATGGGAGGAATATTGTCCCAACCTTCGAGAATCATCGGCTCATCCACCCGCGGGCTGCCCGGAAAATCGATCCCGAACATTTCCTTGATTTCCCGTTGATAAACCTGCGCTGCTGCCCAAAGATGATGGATACTGTCCATTACAGGATTTTCACGATCGACGTACACACGTACGCCAATATCGCTGTGGGTTTGATAATTGTGCAGTAAATAGGTTAGCCGGAATAAATTCTGCTCGATAAAATCCACAGCCGAAATCATTACCAGATGGCGAAAGCCCTCGTAATCGCGCAAGTAAGTTACTACCTGAACCGCAACCTTTTTATCCACATCAATAAAAAGCAAATCGGGCCGTCTCTGGTCTGTTTTAAGAACGTCAAAGCGTTCAGCCAGTCGTTTTAAAATATCTTCCATAACTTCCTACCAATTGTATTCCGGTAAATCCCAGTCTTTTATTATTTTCTTTTGATTGGCTTTGTACCAATCAAAATTTTCCGCATATTTATTGGCACCTTCCGCCTTACCGGCCTTAATAAGTTCCTTTAACTTATTGAACCCGGCAATCAACGCTTCCGGACGCGGCATGCAACCGGCAATGTACACATCTACCGGCAAATAGTAATCCAAACGGTTAATGGTGTTGTAACTGTCGAAATACATGCCTCCGTTTACCGTGCAGCTCCCCAGCCCCAAAACAAACTTGGGATTTTGCATCTGTTCGTAGCTGCGGATAACACGTTTCAGCGTTTTTACCGAAAGGTAGCCACTGATGATAAACACACCTGCTTGTCGCGGGGTTGGCCGCGGAAAAATTCCGAAGCGCGAAACGTCGTAACGGGCGGTGTACAGAGGCGGCAACTCGATGGAACCGCACCCTGTGCCAAAGGCCAAAATCCACAACGAATTGGCTTGGGCCCAATTGTAAAAATTCCGTACCATTTTATTGGCAACGGGGTTCACCACTTTGGGGCGGGCATCACAAAAATAATCTTTGGGATCAAATCCCAGATCATCTTGCGTATTTTCCGTTTCCAGCTTTTCTATTTTGATTTCTTTTTCTTCCATTGTCGCAAATCCTGCTTTTCTGTGTTAAACCATGTAAATAATAACGGCTACAATACCAATTACCGCCGGCACCTGCAATAGCCAGCGCACCGACTGCTCCACTTTAAAACGGGGAAAAGCCACCCCCACAAACACACAAAACTCAAAAATAAAAAAGGTTTTGATGACCATTTCCCAAATGGAGGTAGCTCCGCCAAAAAACAAATTCATAAACAAAATCAACTTGGCCGAAGCGAATACCGACCGATTGGACTGAAGCATTACCAAAAAGCTACTATTGTATTCGGTGGCGGGCCCGATGGGAATTTCCTGAGGCGCCATGTGCACGTCAAACGGCGAATGCATCATCATCCCCAGATAGGCCAGCATTCCGGCCACCGTGGCCACGGGATTGGTCACCATGTTCCAATGTGCAATGCCTCCCTGCTGGGCCGCCACAATTTCGCTAATAGACAGCGTATGATGCTGGGCCGCCAGTGCAATCACGGCCAGGGCAAAGGGTACTTCCGAAGCCGTAACCTGCGAGAGGCCGCGCATGATACCCATCGCCGAATAAGGATGCCCGCTTTCTCCGGCACCCAGTGCCATGCCCAACATGCCAAAAAAGATAAAGTAAAGTACCAAAAGCAAATCACCGCTAAAGCTAAAATTCTGCAACCAAATACTTCCGAAAACCGCGGGAATAAACAGGTATAGCCCCACGCCGCCCGCAAAGCGAAAAACCGGACCCAGGTAATACATTATTCCGTGCGAGACGGCCGTGCGCATGGAAAGCGATTTTACCAAATCAACGTACGGCTGCCAAATTGGAGGGCCAATTCGTCCATGCACACGAGCGATGATTTTCATCGTAAAACCGATTAACAACAAGCCATAATTGAAAATCAAAAACAACGAAGCTATGGCATATCCTATCTTAACGAGTACCGTTTCCATTAATGCACTCCCATGATGTAATAAAGGATCAGTCCAAATAACAAAAT
>CAYXUS010000223.1:0-18905 GCA_964468415.1 uncultured Caldithrix sp. | reverse complement strand
CTTCAAAGGGGAAAAAGCTGATAACAATCAGCGAAAGCAAAATGTACGTGCCCAGAAACAAGGCCAACAGCGCTGCAGTTCCGTAAAGCACCATGTAAAGCAAAATCGCGTTCTCTTTTAAAGGTAAATGCAATGTCAACTTTAGCCGATCGGCATTAATTTCGGGCATGAATTGCGAAAAGCCGATTACCAGGCCAACCAAAACAGGAATGTAGGTAAATTCACGGAAGAAAATACCTCCCATGATAATCACCTGGTACCAATAGGTTTTGGCTTCGAGGATGCGGATGTAATACGAAAGATTAAGACCGATCTTAATCAAAATAAGCAAAATCAATCCGGCCATCGAAATAAAGGCCCATTTAATTTTCAACCACTCTTTAAAGAACAGAGCTCGTATCATCGATTACTCCTAATATTTTCCTGTAAGACCAATAAATGCATCTTCCAGAGACATAGGTACTTGTTTTAAATCGCGATAAGGAATATTCAACGCTTTCAAATGATTTTCCACTTCTTGCCGGGATTTGAAGGAATAGACGGTTAGTCGATCTTTTAGAATCTCGAAATTCCGAATCACATCATCCTTTTGCAGCGAAATTTTACTTCCCTCCGGGATTTTCATTGTGAATTGCTTGAAATTCTCTTTAAAGTCTTTCACTGTCGTAGAGAGTAGAACACTCCGATAGTCAAGAATCACAATATCTTCCACAAAATTTTCAAGGTCCTGAGTGATGTGTGAAGTAATGAAAATTGTTTTGTTGTTGTCTTTGGCATAGGCACCCAAATAGTCCAGAAACAAACGGCGATAGCCGGCATCCAGCCCCATGGAATAATCATCCAACACCATCAAATCCGGATCTTGCGCCAGAATAAGCCCCAGAGCAACCTGCGAACGCTGCCCGCAGGACATGGTAGCAATTTTTTGTTCGGGATCGACTTCCAGCTTTTCCATTAGTTCGTAATAGGCTTCCTTTTTCCAGCGCGGATAAAATGCAGAATAAAATTTCTCGATTTGGGTGATCGTCATAAAATTGTACTGAATATGCCCTTCCATTAAAAAGCCTATGCGCGCTTTTGTTTGCGGAGAAAGATTTTGCGAATCTTCACCAAAAATGTAACAATGCCCTGCCTTCGGCTTCAAATAGCCATTCAAAATGTTAATGGTGGTGGTTTTTCCCGTACCGTTCTTGCCTAACAGGCCGAAAATACTGCCTTTACGGATGACAAAATTAAGATTTTCGTAAATAAGTCTTTTCCCGTAATAGTGGGTTAAATTCACGCATTCAACAACGTTTTCCATTGTCACCTCTTTCATTAACGTTTTTAGGCGAAACTTTTGCGTCGTATTACTTTGAGAAATAGAGAACAAAGAATACAACTAAAAAGGCGCCATCCCAATGGAATGGCGCCTAAAAAGTTTATTTCATGAGCAACATTTTACGAACCGCCGTGAAGTTACCGCTCTTAATCTGGTAGAAGTACATGCCGCTGGCCAGCTTGCTGGCATCAACGGTTACCTTAAATTTACCGGCTTTCATATTTTTGTCGATTAACGTAGCCACTTTTTGTCCGGTAACCGTGTAAATCGTCAAAGTGGTGTGCCCTGCTTTTTTCAGCGAAAATTCAATGGTCGTGGTCGGGTTAAACGGATTGGGATAGTTCTGGCTTAAGGAATATTCGCTTATCACCTGTCCGGTAACCGGCTCTACACTTACAATAATACCGTTGGCATTGGTTTCTCCGGGGGTGGATTTGGAGAAGAACACCCATTCGCTGCCGCCGTCTTCTTTACGACCGTAAGAAATGTCGGTGGTCTGCTTGCCGAAGGTCAGCGAATCGATGAAACGCGGCTGCCCTTCGAACATTTCGACCAGACCGATTTGTTCACCCTTACCGCTTAATTTAATGCCCACATGCAGCACACCTTCTTCCGGCTGTTTATCGGCCCACAAGACCAAAAAGCCTTTGGCGGGAATGGTTGTTTTTCCCGGTACCGAATCGGCAATTTGGTATGCCGTGGGATCGCTTAAATCGTCGGTAATGTACATACCACCGATGTTAACATCATAATCATTGGCATTGTAAATTTCAATCCAGTCGTCGTATTCGCCGTATTCGTCGGCATAGGCCGAATCGTTGCTGGCCATAAACTCGTTGATGTACAAACCGGTCGTAGCCATTTGCGGCTGAAAATCTTTTTTCAAAACAATACCGTCGGCTCCGACTACCCACAACTTGTTATTGGCATATTTCACACGTTCCAATTGCAGATTTGTCACACTGTCGTCTTTGACCCAGTTTAAACCGGCATCCGTAGAATAATAAATCTTTCCGTGTTCACCAACGGCGTAAACCAGTGTATCATTAACAAAAGCCACACCCAAAAAGTCGTCGCCGTCCGGTTCTTCAAAAACCTGTGTCAGGGTATCCCAGTTGGCCAGTGTGGTGTGGAAAATGTAACCTTTGGTCGCCACCACAACACCGTTATCACCCTTGAATTCGACTCCGCGCAATTTCATGGAGCCATAATCGTTCTTTAAATAAAACGAATCCAGACTGGCCGTGGAAACCAATAATTTACCGCTGGAAGCGGCAGCCAGCATTTGTTTGCTGCTCACCACCCACAAATCATAAATCGAGTTGCTTTCACTACATCCGATTTTGCTCCAGGTTTGCCCGCCGTCATCAGAACGAATGATGTAGCCTTTGGAACCGGCGGCAAACACCGTATTCTCATCCATAAAACGAACGGCATAAATACTTTTGCCGTCGGTAGCCATGGGATTATCAACATGCGTCCAGGTTTGGCCGCCATCGGTTGTGCGGTACATATCGCCGTGATAGCCACCGGCAATGGCCAAATTTTCATTGGCAAAATCAACGGCATACAGGGTATTTCCCCCACCGGTGAAGTGATTGTCGGGATAGGTCCAGTTCCAGCCACCGTCATAGGATACGGTCATATCGCCGCGGTAGCAGGTAGCCACAATTTTATCATCCGGCGAGATCGCCAATCCCTTAAAATCCACATTGGGCCAGTCTAACAACGGCTGGTAAGAAGCCCCGCCATCCGTAGTTTTAAACCACTGGCCGTCCGCAGCGAATACGTAACCGGTATTGGCATCGAGAAAAGAGACAAATTGTATCGTGTGAGCTGCCGGGATGGAAATATCCGCCCAGTTGGCCCCTTTGTCCTGCGTCATAAAAGCATGGCCGTCCGAGCCACCGGCCAAAATGGTGTTTTCGTCGAGCATTTGAATGGATTTCAGATATTTAAATTCGGTAGTGTAATTGGTATTGATTTGCTGGTAGGTTTTTCCGCCGTCTTCCGAAAGGAAAATGCAATAATGATAGCCGGCTAACACAATGGTCGAATCGCCATAAGCCGCCGCATCATAAAGACGTTTACTGATGGTTCCGGCCGGAAAGGTAAGCTGAACCAACGTCCAGGTCGTGCCTCCGTCATGGGTGTACCAGGTAGCACCTTTATTGGCACTGGTAGCAACCACACCGACATTGGCATCGCAAAAGGCAATGCCGCCATCCAATTTTTGCGTTTTGCCGGAAACTTCGAACGAATAGTCGATTTGCGTCCAGGTAGCACCGCCGTCAGTCGTTTTTAAAACGCCCTTGGAACCGGCAACATAAACGGTATTTTCATCGACTACCGAAATTTTGTACAAATCAAAGGTGTAGTTGGTGGTATCGCCTACTTCGGTCCAGGTGTAACCGCCGTCGCTCGTTTTGAAGATAAAGCCGTCTTTACCGCAGGCAAAACCGACCATATCGTTGGCAAAATCCACATCCGTCCAGCTCGGATCATCTTCACCGGGCATGCGAACTAAATCGCCGGATTGTCCGCCATCCGTGGTCATCATTACAGCGCCGTTTTGACCGACATAAAGGCCGGTGTCGGCATTAAAGAAGTAGCCGGAATTGGGATAGTATTCCATATCTCCCTCTTTGACCACTTCCCAGGACTGGCCAAATAACAATCCGGCCAGACCGAAGACCAGTGTTAACATTAACAAACGTTTCATAAAAGTACCTCCTTAAGTTGATTAACCTTAAATTTTATTGTCCGCATTTTGCGGGGAAGCTTGTTACAATGTTTGTTTTAAGCGCACTCCAAAAATCACCCCGTTTCGCGTAAAATCGGAAACAGAACTTTGCTCCTTTCCGTAGCGCAAATAAACCTGAAACAGCTTTGCGCCGTAACGATACGAGGCCTTGCATTCCCCGCCCCAACTCTTAAAATCACCAAAATAATGCCAGACCGCCGATTCGCGATATTGATCGAACCGTACCCCGGCCTGCAATGTAAAAAAAGGATTTACGTGCCACAGGCCGCCCGCTGTGATTTGCAAATTGCTGATGGAAGCTTCGCGGTACAGGTGCGCCAAATAATCGCGCCGATCGGGCAACCAGTAATCGAACACACCATCCGCATACACGGCAAAAGGTGACGAATGAAGCGTCTTGAAAAGCCCCAATCGCATCTGATGCCTGCGTTGAAAAGAGCGATAAATCGCCCACTTTTTAACCGGTTCTTCCGCCCAATCGCCAATGTACCGGAAACGGTAACCCAGCGTCACAAAAGAATTTTTTTGTTCGTTCAAAGCGTAACGCCACAGGGTATTTACATAATAGTGCTCTCCCTGATAAAATCCGTCGTGTAAACGCAAATGTTCGTTATCGTACACTTCCGTCCAGCGATAATAGTAACCCAGCACAAGCATTCCGCGCAAACGGGAAAATTCGACCATCACCTGCGATTGCCATTCCGTTCCGTTGTAAATGGCAAAACGATCGCTTTTGCTCACCACCGCGGTAAAAACCTGTTCGCCGCGATAGCGCAAAATCAACGGTTCGGTGCCGTCGGGTTGTTTGACAATTTTGGTATTGTCCCGCATGTCGTAAGGACGAACCGAAAGTCCGAAGGTAAAATGGCTATTAAGCCGGTAAGCCAGGCTCACATCTAATTTAATTTTACGACGAATAATCTCGGGCATGGAATAAACTTTCTTTAATCCGCGGTAAATGCCGTAATCCAACCCCATGCCCCACCACAGGCGCGAAGAAATTTGCTGGCCGTACACCACATGTACCGTGGGGCCGTTAAAGGAAAAATCTCCTTCGGTCGAATCGCTGATGACAAACGGATCCAGAGCATAGGGTTGAATGTCGATAGCCTGATTCATGCGGCTGACGTAATCGTAGCGATAGGTAATGGCTCCGTAAAATGTTTGCGTGGGTGAAATATGCTTTTGCCCGGAAAACGTCAGAGCATTGCGATATTCTCCGTAGGGATCCCAAAAACGACGCAAATCTCCCCAGGAATTGTCGCTATGCGTAGATATGATCATCCAGTTGGTAGAATCGTTTTCCTGAAGCCAGGCGGAGTTGCGGGCGTATTCGTACAAATTGATTTGTGCAGGTTGCCACTGCCAGGCGGTAAGTTGCCCGCCGGGCGTTACTTCGAAATCTCCGCCAAAAGTTAAAGAAAGCAGCAATAAACTTAACGCAATTCCGAAAAGGCTCCGTCTATTCATTCGTGGCTGTACCCCGGTGTTGGATGATCCAGGACAATAAAGTCCAGACTGCTGTTATTGGTATCAAAGCCGGGCCGCCGCCGTTCCGTGGACTTGCCACTGTATTTGCTAATGCCCACTCCGGCGAAACCGGCATCGACCTGATTGGTCAATTCTTTTAATTTATTGGGATTGGCACTGTACTCCACCCCATCGAGAACGGTGCGAATGGGCACGTGATAATACTGATAGCCGTACTCCGAAACTTCGCCCGGGTAATAATCGCTGCCGTCGGCAAGAATAACAAAATCGTGCACCAAATTGATCATGAAATCGGTCGAATTGTCGGGGATCGCATTAACCACATTCGGCGCCGGATTGTCAATCTCGCTGTAGTAAGGATTGTAAAATTCCCAATCGGCATTCGACAAATCCAATGCCGTTTTGATGAATTGCGAGTGATCGATGGCGTCTTGCGCGATGACCACAAACTGGTGCGGCGCCACCGGGTAATCGCGACCTGTTTTGGGCACGCCCGGAAACTGATAAACGTAAATCACCTGTACGTAATCCAGCGAATCCATCTTGGGATTATGGTACCCACGGCCCCGGCACAAAATCAATCCGTCCAGATAAACGGTCGTATCGGCACTGTTGTAAAGTTCAACAAACTGATCGTAAAAGTAATAGGCGTTATTTTTGGGCCCGGCGTAATAAATTTCGTTAATTACCAGCGCCGATTTACTGGCCAGCTTGGCCTTTACTGTGTCGGTCACCGCAGGTTCAAACAGCGAAACGATTTTATTGCCGCGCACGGTAATGCTGTCTTCATCACCTTTGGGATCCACAATGGGAACGGTTTTCTGCACGGTAAGCGTGTACTCTCCAAGGGGCAACCCGCTAAACAATACCACCCCGTCACTATCGGATACGGCATGGTACGTTTTTGGGGTAGAAGGCGATTCGTAATAATTACGCGATTTTAATTCGGCTTTTGCACCGGCAACCGGGGCATATCCCAAACTTTCCTTTACCGGAATCAAGCCGCTCTGATCGGCCACAATTAAACGCAGGCTCAAACTTCCGTCGGTTTCTGTCGGGGCTTGCCGGGCACAACGATTCAGCGGAAAAAGCAGAACCAGTCCTCCCAGCAGAAAAAACAATTTTAGCCAGGGCAGGCGAAATTTCAAATTCGTATTTTGCATCTCATCCACCTCCTACCTTCTGCCCCCGAACAAATGGTCTAATTTGCTACTGAAAGCAATTCCCCAAAACATTTCGGGATTTCGCGCGGAATAGCTTCCCAGACGATTGCGGTAATAGGCGCGATCGTTAAAAATATTGTCTACAAACAAAGAAATTTCCGCGCCCTTCCACAGCGATTTGCTCACCACCACGCTAAACAGCCATTTGTCGTTTGGCTTGCTTTTGTCTACCGTGGTATTATATTCGCTAAATGAACGATCCAGCCCCATCGCCGTGGAAGTTTGTTCGTCAATTGGTACGATCTGTCCGTCTTTGTAATAGGCAGCCGCATGAATTGTGGGATGGGCAATTTGTAAATAACGATCCCACAAAACCTGTTGGGCCTTAAACGTCAGCCAAATTCCCAAAGGTCTGGCAATGTAGTCAATCTTGTAATTAATTACCGTTTTTTGCCGCCAACTGGAAAAGGGACGATACATAGGGATAATGGTCATATCTTCGGGCACCACCCACCCGCTGTTTAAAGTATCGCCGGCATGAAATTTTCGCGCAGACGAAGCATAGGTCAGAGTATTTTCATCGGAGCCGGTACGGCTGAAGATGTAGGCGGCACTCACCCAAAACCGCATATTCAATTTACGAATGCGGTGCGAGCGTAACATAAACTCGATTCCGTTACTTTTCACCCAGCCCACATTCTCCGACTTACGATAGCCCGAAGAAGCCAGCACCACTTTTTCGATTTCCGTTTTGTTTAAATCGCTGGGCCAGTTGGGCCACTGGTAACGGGAATAGACAAGCGGTACGGATCGCGTCGAGGGAATGTCACGCGTTTCTTGCATGTAGCCGATGAGCGAAAAGGCAAACTTGCCCAGTTTTTGATCGAGCCCCACTTCGTACTTGGTGCTCTGATATCCTTTTAAATTCTTGTTCGTACGATCGTACACGTAGGTGGTAATTAAAGGTACGGTAATGGTCGTATCACGGCCGTCGGGTAAGGTTTCATGTTTCAATCCGATATCATTAACGTCCAGATAAAATTTTTCGGGGTAAATCATAGACAGGCCCGGCGTTTTGGAGGCTTTACTGTAAGAAGCGCGCAGATGCGTTCCGCGACGGACGATGATTTTAGCTCCCAAACGCGGATTTAAAAACGTTCCCTGCCGCGCCTCAAAAGCATCGTCGCCCTTGATGACATTAAACGGATTGAAGGTCGTCGGATTGTAGCTATCGATGCGCAAACCCAAATCCAGCGTAAAGGGAAAGACCAAACGTCCGGTAATGCGGTCTTCCGCGAAAAGCGCCAATTGCGAAATTCCGGGAATATCACTAAACGAACGGGGGCGCACATGCCCGCCGCCATTGGGTGGGTACAAAATATCGAATTGTTTACCGGGACCGTTGTTCCACTCTTTTTGATACTCTCCCCCGGCCAAAATACGATGCAGCAACTTGCCGGTAAAAAAGCGATAGTTTCCTTTTACTTTCAATCCGTAGGCCCACTCGTCACCGATGGTACGCACATCGGAAAAATAGACCGGATCGGCAAAAATTCCCTCAATGGTTCCCGGATGAGTTAAATTGGTAGCGTAACCCAAATCGCGCGTTTCCAGTTTGTGGCGCCAACTGTTACGGTGTTTGTAATCCAGATAATTGCGCAAATAGAAATGCGTCTTTTTATTGAGATGCCAGTTAAATTGCTGAGAATAGGTAATGTGATAGTCGCGATTGTAAGCCCGGGTTCGATTGGGATCGGAGGCATCGTTGTCTTCTTCGATCTTCCGCGCGTAACGAATGCTCTGCCGCAATTGCAACGCATCGTTAAAGAAGGAATTACTCGCTTTAAGATTACCTACCAGACGATGAAATTCATCGCCTTTGATGCGAATATCGCGTTCGCTGTAACCGTAGTTAAAATTGTACACGAAGTCGGTTTTCCAGCGCCGGAAACTGCCCATCAGGTTGGCTTCTTTGGTATCGGGATTGTTTTTCAATTTAATACGGGTGGGCACATTTTTGCTGCGCGTGCGGGCAACAATAACACCGGCCGTATTATCGCCGTATTCCACCGAGGTCGCTCCGGATTGTACTTCTACCTTCTCCAGATTATCGGCCACAATTTCGCGCAAGTCGTATTCATTGCCCGCAGAGCTGGTTACCTTTGTCCCGTAATTAACTCCTACCCCGGTTTGCAAATCGGCATTGTTCGACATGGGCACATCGTCCAGAATAATTTTGGTACCGAAAGCCGAACCCTGATCGCCCAAATTGCGCAGATTGATATTTTGTTTTTGTCCCAGACCCAAATTGGTCGACTTTTCATTGCCCGGAATCATGTCCAGCACATCGGCCAGACTGGTAGCCTGCATGTGTTCGATTTCGCCGCTGGTGATGCTTTGCACGGTTTCCGGTTCCTGAGGCATCAAATCGCGATTGGCCGTTACCTGAATGCCGCCGATTTCCAGAAAAAGAAATTCTTTGGGGTCACCCGGGTACATCTGAATGGTCAACTGCGTAATTTTGTTCGGGCTCACTTTTACTTCGGGAAGGACCAGCGAATAATAACCTTTTCTAATGAGGGTAAGATAATACTTCCCCGGTGGAATGTTGTTCAGCAAAAATGTTCCGTCGTTGTCGGTTTTGGTGGAAATATTTTTGCCTTCGATGCGAATGATGACGTTGGCAAGACGCTGATCGGTATCAACCCGAAAGACCGTACCGGTAATTTTCCCGGTAGCTCTTTGCGCCCAAAGAGGCACCGATATTAAAAGGAAGATAAAAATTAAAAGCCGCTTGAGTCTCATTCCGCACTTCTTAATAAATATTAGCTTTCATTCAAAAATATAGAAATATTTTATTATTATCAAGGTAAAAAACAAAGTTTATTTATTACCCGAACTATCTTTTCTCACGCTCCTTTGTGCTATCTCGGGAAGAGAACCGATAAGCTACTCCGTTCTATTTTAGCAAAATCATTTTACGAATCGCAATCCTATTTTTACTTTGCAAACGATAAAAATACACTCCCGAGGCTACCGGTCGACCGGCATCATCAATTCCGTTCCAGCGCACTTTGTGCACGCTTCCGCCGGACAGAACCTTACCCGTCAAAAGGCGGCGCACCTTTTGTCCCAGAGCATTGTAAACGGTCAGCGAAACCGGCGCCGTTTTGTCCAATGTAAAGGCAATGGTCGTTGCCGGATTAAACGGATTGGGATAATTGCCTATTAAATTAAAGGAATAAACCGGCCGGGCGGAAGAGCCGATGGCCGTGAGTTTTCCTTGCCCCAAAAACACATCGTCAATGGCCCAGCCCCAACCGTTGGTCGCACCGTCCGCATGCAGATGAAAACGCACGTAAATTTTGGTTCCCGGTGTGTAAATCGTGCTTAAAAGCGTATCGTGTTGCACAAAAGACTGCGCATCGGGCGCGCGTTTTTCTTTGAACGCTTTCTCCCATTCGGAATTCAAACGACAATCGTAAGGAGTTATTAAAACTTGCCAGGTCTCTCCGTCGGCACTGCCCTCCACGGTCACGTAATCCCACATTTGCGGATAGGGATAGTAAAATCCCGGATCTCCCGGTTCAATAACCGCAATGTCCCGGTAACGCAAAATCGTGCTGTCGGAAACGACCAACGGAAATTTGAGGCGCGCAAAGTACTCTTTGCCGTTTTGATAGGGATGGTCGCTGTCCAGCGTTGCAGAGCCGAAACCGGAATCCGTTTGCGGAGTTAAATCGCCTTCAAAGGGATTTTCACCCTGATCGAAGTCGGCAAACAGGCTATCGACCGGCGCAAAAATTTCCAGGCTGCGCGTTTCGGAAGGATAAACCTTCCCGTCTTTGTAACCGTCCACATGAACCTGCAAACTTTGCGGCCAGTGTACTTTGTAATAATAAGTGGTATCGTGGTAAGCATTAATCCGGTAAAAGGTTTCTACCGTCTGCCCGCTAATGACGATTTTTAATGAATCATAAGTACCGCGCGGTGTAAAGCCGATTTTCAGGGTATCGGTATTGGGATTGGGTAACGGCAAATCGGCCAGGAGCGGCGCTTCCGTGGGTAAATTGTAAGTGACCAACGTGTCGTTGGTTACTGTCCACACGCCCCGACCATGCGTCGCCGCCACGATTTGATCTCCCACAATTTTCATTTTTCGAACCGCCACGGCCGGCAGGTTCTGGTTGGAATATTTCCAGCTTTGCCCGTTATTGTACGAAATGAACACCCCTAAATCCGTACCGATCCAAATTTGAGCGGAATCGTACGGCATGTACACGGCACAGTGCACCGCTATTTCCGGCAGGTTATTGGTAATATCTTGCCAGGTTTGGCCCAAATCGGTAGTACGAAAAATCTTGCCGTAGCCGTAAATTCCGAACAAGGCCAAAGCCGTAGCGCTATCGAACGGAGAGGTGGCAATGCCGGTCAGATATGCATTCAAATCGGGATCGGGATTGGTGACCGTTTGGAAATGCCGCCCGCCGTCCGTGGAAACATTGATGTAGTGAGAACTGGAAGCAACCCAAACAATATTGGAATCTTTTTCGGAAATGGCGATGTGAATCCACCGGTAGCCGCCTAAATTTACATCGAACGGTTGCCAATGCTGACCGCTATCCCAGGTAATGTAAACTTTGTTGGTGTCCGAGGCCGTGATCAGCTTTTTGCTGTTATGCGGGTCCATGACCAACGGTGTGTGGAAAATATGGCTTTCGGGGAGATTGCTCAACTGGCCGAAGTAGTCGCCCCCGGAGATGGATTTGTAGATTTGAGAATCGTAAATCGTACCGAAGACAATATCGGGATTTTCATCGTCCCATGCGCAATCGAAGCCGTCACCCCCAATCTTGCTTTCCCAGGCCGTGTTTTTGTTGGGATTTACGGGAGAGAGCAGAGTTCCGTTGTCCTGCGTCCCGCCGATGTACTGATCCGCAGCCGGGTTGCGATCCGCATCGTAAAACTGCGTTACATTAAAACCGTTGTTTTTGTTTTGCCAGGCATTTCCTCCGTTGTAGGAATAGAAAACGCCGCCGTCATTGGTAACCACCAGGCCGAAGGTACTATCGCTTTGCGGCACTACCGCGAAACAGTGCTGATCGGCATGCACGTAGGCATAATTATTGGAATTGTACCAGGCCGTCAACCGCCGGTACACGGCCACATCGTTTTGGGTGCTAATGCGGTAGATATCGATTCCGCCGACAAACACGATTTCCGGATCGAAAGGATGCACCAGAATGGCATTGTCGTACCAGCCTTGTGAAT
This sequence comes from uncultured Caldithrix sp., assembly GCA_964468415.1. Taxonomy (GTDB): domain Bacteria; phylum Calditrichota; class Calditrichia; order Calditrichales; family Calditrichaceae; genus Caldithrix. The sequence goes on along the minus strand of CAYXUS010000223.1, from coordinate 6,895 downwards.
GCAGCCAATTAACCGAGTCGCCGAGGTCGATCCAATGTTTTCCGCCGTCTCTGGATTTAAAAAGGCCCAGTACACCGTACGTAGTATCGGCGGCAGCGGCGTAAACAAAATTGGTATCGCTGCGCGCAACAGCCACTTCGATACGCGTGGGCTTCGGAATGGAATCACTGACAAACTGCCATTGGTTACCCATATCGGTCGATTTGTAAATTCCCGACTTCCAAACCGTAATAAAAAGCGAATTAAAATTCAAAGGATTGCAAACAATTTGCTGGACGTTTTTCCCGTTGTCGAACACCTTTTCCCAGCTCTGCCCGCCGTCCAGCGAACGGAAGACACCGGTTTTGGTAGCGGCCAAAAGGGTGTCGGGATGGAACGGATGCACCACAATGCGGTTCACATAACGAAAGTCATAATTCTCGGCAGTGCTTGCCAACTGTGTCCAGCTTTGCCCGCCGTCCGTTGTTTTAAAAATGCCGTCTCCCACGATGGCATCGTAGTTGTAAAAGCCTTCGCCGGTACCCGCGTAAAGAACGTTCGGCTGGGAATCGCAAATGGCCAGGGCACACACCGCCAAAGCCGGTAAATGATCGGTTTGGCACGTCCAGCTTTGCCCGGCATCTTGCGTGTACCAAACGCCGCCGCCAACGGCCCCCACCCACCAAACGTCGGGATTTTTGGGATGCACAATAACGGCCCGTGTTCTTCCGCCAATATTCGACGGTCCGCGTTCCATCCATTGCAACTGACTGTTCACGGCAAAAAGGCGGTAGCTTTGTTGCTGAATTTGATCAAACGCCTTAAAACGCCAGCCTAAAGGATATGAGAATTTCCCGCCGATCATGGAACGCAGCATAAACTCTTCCAAAGCGGCTTCGTCGGGATGATCGGGACGCAGGCCGTCCTTGTTTTCTTCGATCTCCTCTTTTCCGGCAAACTGTCCTTCCGTTCCTTTTGAACTTAACCCGAACCACTCGAATGAAAACACAAAAAGCAATGAGAGAAGAAGAAAAGAAATAGCAGGCAAACCGATACGTTTTTTCATATTTATTCCTAATTTAGATTCATACGTTTGTTAAAAAATAGGTTGTAAGGGAAAACGAAGCAAGGTTTTGCCGCTAAAAAGGCGGATGTCAGCCGGTTTAACATAATCGTGAAATATATCACGTGGATTCGCGTTTAAAATCTCCATTCCTTTAATTGGCAACCCGTTATTTTTACCAAAAGATTGCTTTCCGACGGATAGAGCTAAATGGTGGTAATATGCGCTTTTAATTCGTCATTTAATTGTTGGGCTTCTTGTAAAGCTTCGGAGGCTCCGTTAAGATTTTGTTCTTTGCCCATCATTTCCAGTTTCAAGAAAACCTCCATCGCTTTGTCCGCGCCTAAGTTGGCTGCCGCACCCTTTAATCCATGGGCCCTCGAACGGACTTCATCATAATTCTGTTCTTCGATGGCTTTTTTTAACTTGGGAAGTTCTTCCTCCACCTGCTGTAACAATTCTTGCAAGAGCTCGATCAAAAATTCTTTGTCGCCTCCCAAGCGTTCCAAAGCGGTTTCAAGATCCAGTAATTTTTTTTCCATGGTTCGGGCCTTTCATTCTGTTGCATAATAAACATCCTTTATCATCGGATAATTTCGAAAATATTTAACAAAAAAATAGGGCAAACGAATTCTCATTTGCCCTATCGATTTCTTTATTTTCTTCCGGTTTATTCTTCGGGAGGATTGATCTCGTACGTATGGGTAATGGTCGTGGCTTTTTGCAGCATGGCCGTAACGGCACAGTAAACTTCCTGCGAGAGGTTAATGGCCTTTTGCAATTTTTCTTCTTCCACTTCGCCCCAAATTTTATAGTTCAGGCGAATGTTGGTGTACACCTTGGGGTGTTGATCGGCCATGTCGGCTTCCACATGTACTTCGAAGCGGTGAAACTTCTGGCGCATTTTGGTTAAAATAGAAGCCACATCGCTGCCGGTGCATCCGGCTAAAGAAACCAGCAGCAATTCTTTGGGACGAATGGCACCGTTTTCCCCGCCAAATTGAGGGGGGCCGTCGATGGGTACCCAATGACCGGAATCGGTAATACAATTGAATGTCACACCTTTGATATGAACCACTTTACCATAAACTTTAGTAGGCATTACTTCCCTTTCTACCTTAATGATCGTTTCACTTTTCTTAACGACTATCGGACTTCATTTATTCTGCTTGAGCCAAAATTTTAAGTTAATTGGATGAAAAAAAGCACAAAAAGAGACAGGGATTTTGAATGAATCTATTGTCCATTAGAGATAAGATCGTTGAAAAAACATTCTTTAAATCAGGGTAAACAAATTTTTCCCAGCACCGTCGGACGACGGGCTCCTGTGGCCTGGGGCACGTTGGAAGGTTTGCCCAAAAGTGCGGCCCAGCCCAATAATGCAAAGCCGATAGCCTCCTTAAACTCGCTATTTAACCCTATTTCATCGCTGGTTACCAGCGGAATATTTCCAAACTGGAAGCGCAGCTGTTCCATTAAAAATAAATTTTGCGCTCCGCCCCCGCTTACAATTACTTTCTCCACTTTGCCAAACTTTTTCTGAATAAACAAAACGTAGTTATCATAAATTGTTAAAGCCGTGTAAAAGGCAAGCGTGTGAATGGTGTCATAAGGATTAATTTTTTGCCGGGTAATAAATTCTTTAATTTGCCGATAAAAGGCGCTTCCATATAATTCACGTCCGGTGGATTTGGGAGGCTCCTGCTCGGGAAAGCGATCAATCTTTAAAAGAAACTTGAACAACGGCTCGGAGAGTTGTCCGGATTGCGCAATCTGTCCGTTTTCATCAAAAGGCCTGTCAAACAAATCTTTCATGGCTGTGTCCAGCAACATGTTGCCCGGCCCTGTGTCAAAGGCCTGCACCTTCGAAAAATCTCCATCGCCGGGAACAAAGGTAAAATTGGCAATTCCCCCAATATTAATCGCCAGGATATTCTTTTTAAATTTGGAAAAGAACACCCAATCAAAATACGGAATGAGCGGCGCTCCCTGCCCTCCCAAAGCCATGTCTCCCACGCGGAAATCCCCGATAACCGGGGTACCGGTCAATTTGGCCAGCACCATCGGGTCACCAAGTTGCAGAGTAGAATGTAACTTGCGGTCAATAAACTCCCGCGGCTCACTTTGATGCCAAATCGTATGCCCGTGACTGCCGATAAAGCTAATTTCTTCTTTGGTTTTGCCAACCTGCCGCAAAAAGTCATCGATCATTTCCGCCCAGATTTCCGGCAAATAAAAATTCAATTGACTCAATTGGGAAGCCTGCCAATGAGGCGCCTGCTTTAATAGCTCTTTTTGTGTTTTGCCGTAGGCATAACTTTTGCCTTGGATAAAATCAAATCGGGTCATCCCCTGATCTTCCCAAATTTTAATCAAAGCAATATCTAATCCATCACAGGAAGTTCCGGACATTAATCCTAAAGCCCAATGTTTTTCCTGAGAGTTAATACGGGTAAAAAAAGTTTTCATGAGATTAAACCATTTATGTTGTATTAGTTTGTTTGTCTCCCGAACAGTGATAAAATAATAGAAAACTATCCAAAAATAAAATAAAAATATGTGACTCTTGTATTGTCCTGTAGAACAAAACAAACAAAGAAATTATTTCCGTTCTCATGAAATTTTTAATTGACTTTTTCTGTTAATCGAAATATACTTGGGCAAACAAGAAAGGAGTTGTCAGATGAAAAAAATACGATCAGGAGATCTCAAAGATCTATCGCGTAAGCAAAGCATGCTTTCTTTCATTCCTTCCTGTCTTTCCCCCCTTTGTTGTTGCTGTTGTTAATCCATACCTTTTGTTGGTCACTTTTTATTTAACCGTTTTACCCAAACATCAATTTAAAATTTTCGGAAACGTTCGGGATTTAATTTTCCAGAATCTCAATGGCATTAAACCAAACGGTGCAATTTTTTTTACATTGAATTTGATATTGATTGCACAAAAGGAGAAAGATCATGGATCAGTTGACTTTTTTTATTCATAGATTGTTTAAAGCACACAACGCGCAAACCCATGTACTGCCATCCAAACCGGCAACTCAGCACTTTACCGACGCGTTGCTGGCTCTGCTTTTTCCACACCATGCCGGAGACGTGCGCAGAAATAAGATCGAAGAAATTCAGGCCGGTTTTTTAATGCTTCGCTCTCATTTGCTCGATTTGCTGCATTCTTTACGTCCCCATTTAAAAAAAGCTCCGGAACACCTTGCCGAGCAATTTTTCGATCACCTGCCCGAAATTTACGATTTGCTCTGGCTGGACGCACAGGCCATTTACGAAGGTGACCCGGCCGCGGAAAGCACGGACGAAGTGATTGCAGCCTACCCCGGTTTTTACGCCATTTTTGCCTATCGTATAGCGCACATTTTTTACGAACAACAGGTGCCGGTTCTGCCCCGCATGATAACGGAATACGCGCATTACAAAACCGGCATCGATATTCACCCCGGGGCGCACATCGGTCGATCGTTTTGCATCGATCACGGTACGGGGATTGTCATCGGCGAAACGACGGTAATCGGTAATAATGTTAAAATTTATCAGGGTGTTTCGCTGGGCGCGTTAAGCGTTTCCAAAGAACTGGCCAAAACCAAACGTCATCCCACCATCGAAGACAACGTGATCGTTTATTCCAATGCCACTATTCTGGGCGGCAATACCGTCATCGGTCACGATAGTATTATCGGGGGAAACGTTTGGCTAACGCAAAGCGTGCCGCCCTATTCGGTGGTGTACAACACCTTCGAAAGTAAAATTCGCAGCAAAAAACGCATCGAAGGACAAATCATGTTTCACATTTAAAAGGAGCCTGAACATTCTGGCTAATTGATTGGTGGTTATGAAGATCGGCAACCTTCACGCAGCGCAAAAGCCTCACCCTGCACGGCGGAAAGAAACACGGCTTTTGCCAGAGGTGCCCTTTAACCAAACCGAGAGGAAAATAAAATGAGATTACATCATATTTTGGAAGACATCGGCAACACGGCGCACGTGCGCCTGAATCGTTTGTTTGACCCGACACACGAGGTATGGCTAAAATTGGAACGCGGCAATCCCGGGGGCAGCATTAAAGACCGCATTGCCCTGGCTATGGTGGAACAGGCCGAAAAAGAAGGCAAATTAAAAAAAGGCGGGATAATCATCGAACCCACATCGGGTAATACCGGTGTAGGATTGGCTCTGGTGGCGGCCGTGAAAGGCTATCGCCTAATCATCGTCATGCCCGATTCCATGAGCCTGGAACGGCGACGTCTGATGGCCGCCTACGGTGCCGAACTGGTACTGACGCCCGGCGAAAAAGGCATGGCAGGCGCCATCGAAAAGGCCCGGAAGCTGCATGCGCACACGCCCGGTTCCTGGATGCCCATGCAATTCGAAAATGCAGCCAACGTACGCATTCACCGCGAAAGCACCGCGCAGGAGATTCTGGCCGATTTTCCCGATGGGTTCGATTATTTTGTCAGCGGGGTGGGAACCGGCGGACATATCACGGGTGTTGCGCTGGAATTAAAGAAGGCATTTCCAAATTTAAAAGTAGTAGCCGTGGAACCCGAAAATTCGGCCGTGCTCAGCGGACATCCCCCCGGAGCACACAAGATTCAGGGGATCGGCGCCGGATTCATTCCTTCCGTTCTGCGCACCGATTTGCTGGACGAGGTGCTGCCGGTTTCCAATGAAAAGGCTTTTGAATTTACACGGCGTCTTGCACGGGAAGAAGGAATTTTGGGCGGCATTTCCACAGGCGCAGCTCTGGCAGCGGTAAGCACCATTTTAGCGCAAAGCTCCGCGCCGTTGCGGATTGTAACCATCAATTACGATACGGGCGAGCGTTATTTATCGCAGGATGGTTTGTTTTAAATTGATCTTATTTGCCTGCCATGCCGTAAACGGCACGGCAGGCTTTATTTGTTACTTGAGCATTTTAAAAGTGAAAAGAGTAAAGCCCATTGCCAAACGGGCATTAAAGGTTTTGCCAGCCCAAATCTTGTTCCGAAGCGGACGAAAACAGATTAAGGGCATCGGTTTTCTGCTCCGAATTCATCATTTAAGTTCCGGTTACCCAAAAATCCGTTCAAGCACTTCCTGCCCGGCCTGCAAGGTGGTCTCCAAATCGTCCGCGGAATGGGCAGCGGAAATGAACATGGCTTCGAATTGGGAAGGCGCCAGATACACACCGCGTTCCAGCATTCCGGCAAAATACGCGGCAAATTTTTGCGTATCGGATTGGGTCGCCTCCTTAAAATTCCGCACGCCGCCTTCCCTGAAAAACAAACAACCCATGGAATTGACGTAATTGACGCTCAAAGGAAGATTCTTCTCATTAACAAACGTCTGCAATCGTTCAAAAAAGTCCGTTGCCTTGCGGTTAAGCGCGTCAAAAAATCCGGGTTGAGAAATTAGTTCCAGTGTCTTTAATCCGGCGGCCATGGCCAACGGATTGCCCGACAGGGTTCCGGCCTGGTACACCGGCCCGTCCGGAGCCACGTGTTTCATAATTTCTTTTTTGCCACCGTAGGCCGCGGCAGGCAGTCCTCCGCCAATCACCTTACCCATAGTGGTTAAATCGGGCGTAATGCCGTAAAGGGTTTGCGCTCCGCCGGGATGTACGCGGAAACCGGTCATTACTTCGTCAAAAATGAGCAACGCGCCGTGGGTATCACACAGGCGACGCAATCCGGCCAAAAAACCCTCCGCCGGAGGAATAACGCCCATGTTTCCGGCAATGGGTTCCACAATGAGTGCGGCAATTTGGTCGCCAAAGCGTTCGAACAAGGCTTCTACGGAAGCCAAATCGTTGAACTGCGCCGTTAGTGTCTCGCGGGCGATACCCTGCGGAACGCCCGGACTATT
>CAYXUS010000222.1:0-48188 GCA_964468415.1 uncultured Caldithrix sp. | reverse complement strand
TTGTCCTTTATTTTGGCCGGTTCACCGCACGTAAAAATAACGAAAAAAATAATATGCGCTGAAAGCTGAAAACAGAGAGGAAACCATGCAAAAACAGGGATACATGCGTGCCATTGCCATTGGGGGACTGGTGGCGGCCTTAACGGACAGTTTGCCGCTGTTGAATTTGCTTAATTGCCTGTGCTGCCTGGGAATTGCCTCGGGCGGCATGGTTACATTGTGGTTGTTGCGCCGCCAATTCCCGGAAAAAGAATATTTTACTACGCCGGAAGTTATTCATCTGGGGCTGATGACCGGGCTGGTCGGAGCCTTTATTTCGTTTGCGTTACAGTACATCGTCTTTTTGATGTACGGAAACTGGCAGGTGCAATGGCTATTGCAGGCAATGGACAACATGGACGAGATGCCGCCGGTTTGGGAACGCCTGTACGAAGAATTGCAGAAACCGGAATATCAGGGATTTGCAGGATTGGCCATTTTGATTCGTAACTTGATTATTTATCCGGTTTTTACCTTTTTGGGCGCCCTGCTGGCCAGCAGGTTCTTTTTGCGCAAAGGGAAATCTTCCGGAAACGAGCCCGCTCCGTAAAGCCCTAAGACGGAGAAACGTTTACGTGCAATTTACGGTAGCGATTGAGTGCGGCGGCAATTTCGAAACGGCGCGGCAAGGCAAAATTACCGGGATGCTCTTCGCCCCGGCGAAAAGGGTTTAATTGCTCCAAACCGCCCCTGGTCAGAAAATTTTCCAGAGCATTTAAAAGCTGCGAAAGCGTCGTACCTTCATCCATCAAATGCCGGGCCAGATAGTGCAAGGCGTAGCCAATGGCTCTGGTTTGGCTCACATCAACCAATTGCTCCACGGCGTGCAAATCGATGGTTTGCAGCCCAAACTGGATGGTGCTGAGACCTTTGGCCTCTATTTTTACTTCTTTCTTTCCCCGGGAAGCGTCAAAGCTCTGGCGTAACGGCTTGCGCGGTGTGATGGCCTGCCAGTCAAATTCTCTCTCAAACCGGCGTTCCGTTTTAAAAGTTTGTGCGATGGCTTTGGCTTCTTCCGTAACAAGGTAAGGAAGATATTCCTTCATCATGATGATCGTATCGGCTACGTCAAAATAATCGCCACTGCCGCCCATGACCAGAATCGTGGACGTCCCGAAACGTTCGTACATTTCACGAATACGATCGATGAAGGGGGTAATGGGTTCGGAATCTTTATGCACCAGCGCTTGCATGCGCGCGTCACGAATCATGAAATTGGTGGCTGAGGTGTCTTCATCTACCAAAAGCAACTGCGATCCGGCTTCCATCGCTTCCAGGATGTTGGCCGCCTGACTGGTACTGCCCGAGGCGTCTTCGGTGCTAAAACGGGCCGCATCTTTCCCTCCGGGCAAATGATTGATGAAGGGACGAATGTCCACCTTTTCCACGCGACGCCCGTCTTCGGCACGAATTTTAACCGCATCCGCGCGGGTGATGACGTATTCGCGCCCGTCTCCCGGAATGTGGGGATAAACGCCCAGTTCCAGGGCATTCAACAGAGTTGACTTCCCATGAAAGCCTCCGCCGACAATCAAAGTAATCCCTTCGGGAATGCCCATGCCACTGATGGTAGAGCTGCCGTTCAGAGGGTGGGGCAAAGTTAATGTAACGCGCAGTTCCTGTGGGCTGCGAAAGGGTACCGCCGCTTCGGAAGAGAGGGGCCGTGGCGAAACACCGCTTTCCCGGGGCAAAACGGAACGATCGGCCACAAAAGCCACCAGCCTTTTTGCGCTTAATTGCGCCTGCAAGGCGTAATAGTTTTCCACGTATTCGGCAAAACGTCGGGCTGCCTGCTGATCCACCTTTTCCCATTGGAGAGATTGTTCCGCAATGCGGGGCAATTCCTCGAAAAACATGGCAAGGGCTTCCCGCCCCAGAATGGTGCGTCCCCGTGCCGGAAGCCCTATTTCCAGACGCGCCTCTAAAAAGTCGTCGGTAATTTTCAAAGCCGTCCGCGGTAAAATTTCCTGCCCACCGGCATCGATGGAAATAAGACCGCTTTTGCCGGTTCCGCGCTGCAGGCGGGCCAGACGACGGATGTTCTTACGGATTTCACGGGCCAGAAAATCTTCAAGCCCCAGGCGGCGATGAGCGTGAGCGAAAAGTGCCGGGGGCAAACGGTGTACCGCCGAAGAAAGCCGCAGGCGTATTTTGCTGGGCGCGGCAAACGGATCGCCCTGAACGTGATCGATGTAAAGGGTGAAAAACGAAAAGGCATAGGCGCCGCGAATGTCTTTGTAGGCCTTGTAGCCTTTGTTATCGATGCGCCGGAGCAACGTTTGCAAATCGTTTGCGGTTTTCATGTTCATTCCGTTTTTTATTCGGTTTTCGGGGTTAATTTGTTCTTAAAAAAAGGCGTACCTTCCAATTTTCGGATTAAGAACATTTCGATGAGAAGCATCAAAAGGGCCAGGGCCAAAAAATAGGGCCAAAGTTCCAGACCCAGTCGTTCTTTTTTGAGATTTTGCACCGAAATGTCTTCGGGCTTTAAAATTACGGCATCTTTGCGGATTTTTTGCAGGGGAACCAGAGGCTCTGCCCATTCGTCGGATGAAAGATTCATGGCAAACAGAAAAGCCGGTTGGTCGTTTTTGAGAATGGTGTAAATTCCCGGATCGGTCAGGCCTTCAAACGTAAAACGCAGGCCGCGTGGGGTTTGCCGCGGAACGACGGTCAGCGATTCGCCATTGGGTTCTTTCAATCGGTAATGGGCGCTTAATTGGGCTTCGCTTAAATAGAGCGTAACCGTTTTACCGACAACAAAATTCGTGGCACTTGGCTTTTGATTGGCAGCCAGGCTGAAAATTTGGTGCAACAACGGGAGAAAGAGTCCGTTCAAAGGGAAATTTCCCCACCGGCCGGAAAAATTTCCGGCAAACAGCCACAATTGCCCCCGCTTCTCGGAGCTTTGTCGGCACAAAAAGGGATCGCCTTCCCCTACCGAAAGCAAAGTGTGCGGACAGGAACGCAGACGAAAATATTGAAACACTTTGGGCCATTCGATTTTGGTTTGCTTGCTTGTAAAAATGTCGGTCAAAAGTCGGGAGCCTTCCGCCGTCGTTTTCAGGCTAAAAAAACGGGGTGGAGCTGCCTTCACTAAATCGATGAAAAGCTTTTTGCCGAGCAAAAAGTCGGTTAAACGATTGTATTCGGCCGGCGATAGGCTTGTCCCGGGAATGAGCACCAGGCTTTTTCCTGCATCCAAAAATTGTTTCAGATGTACCAGAAAGGCCTGCGTAATTTGTGGCGGGTCATTTAAAATCAATGTCTGGTAATTGGGCAAAACCTCTCCGTACCAATGCGCGTAGTCGGTTTGCCTGATAGCAAGATTGGTTTGATCCGAAAGAGTCGAAAGCGCTTCCTTAAGCTCCAGAGGTGTATTGTTCTGAACGTACAAAACGGAAATCTTTTCGGGAATAAACAGGGAGAGAAAATATTGGTTGTCCGGGAGCAAATCATCGTCTTCGGTTTCGAGCTTTAGTGCGTAAAACCCGGGATGCCGGGGAACAAACCGCAGGGTGGCTTCTCGTTTGCTCTGGGCCGGAAGCTCGATGTGGGTCATAGCCAAACGCGACGAGGCCGCAAATAAATTTATGATGGCCTGCTTTGGGGCCTGCGCCTGATTGAGCACCCGGCAGGAAACTTGTACGGGCTTTTGCGGTTCGAACAGGCGGCTTTGCACAAAAGCGGTATCGAGACAAAGGTTGTTAAAATCGGTTCCGGCCAATGGAACCAGGTAAAAACGAACGGGCAATTTCCGTAAAACCCGTAAGGCCGAATCACCCAGGGCCTGCCGGCTTATTTGATTGTCGGTCAAAAAATAGAGCTCGCGGTTGTAATTGGGGAACTGTCCGAAAATACGGGCCGCCCTGAGAATAACGGCCTGAAAGGCGGGAGAAAGATTGCTCGCGTGCCAGCGCGTAAAGTCGGGGCGGTTTTGCGGAGAAAATTCGGCTTCTTGCACTCCGTGCAGCCCTTTGGGCGTAAGCACAACCACATGATCTTTGGGGTCAAAGGTTTTGAGAATGGTGGCCAAAACCTGCCTGGCTTTGTCGTAAGAAGACTGCAAGCCGACAAGCCGCTGCATGCTGTAAGAATTATCGATTACGATTACGGCCGTGGTTCGCGTACCTCCGGAGTACCCCAGTAAGTTTTTAAGGGTAGGGCGCGAAAATGCCAGAACCAAAAAAACAATGAAAAGCATTCGAATTAAAATGATGAGAAACTGATACAACTTAATGTGGCGCAGGCGTTTGTTTTGCAATTCCTTTAAAAAGCGCAGCGAGCTAAAAGGGATGATTTTTTGTTTTTGACGGCTCAGCAAATGGAGCAGCAGCGGAATGAGCGCCGCAGCCAAAAAGGGCAGGACAAAACTGTTGATGAAATTTAACATTCGTTTTTCCGAGCTTCGTTAATCGTCAGGAAATTGCAAGCGATCGCTTAATCCGAATTCGGTTAAGCGGTGCGTCAGATGCCGAAATTACCATTTTCTGTGAAAATTTACAACTTCGTCGCATTAAAAAGTTGAAAAATATCCTTCGATCGCTTACACTAAAAACAAACGATCGGCAAACCGAAGGCACGTTTCCATGCAAAACAAAGAAAAAGCCAGTGAAGTAGCGCCCTATTCTGCCCTTGCCACTTATTATGATCAGGTAATGGAACACGTTAATTACCATCAGTGGGCCAATTACATCAAAATACTTTTCCGATACAGCCGGCGCAGTGTTCGACGCGTGGCAGACATTTCTTGCGGAACCGGGAGTTTGCTGCGCTATTTGGGAGGCCTGATGCGCAAAGCTTACGGATTTGACCTTTCTCCGGCCATGTTAAAAGTGGCTAAAAACAAATTGCTCCATCCTCGCCTGGCCTGTGCCAGCTTCCTTCACCTGCCTCTCAAGCCGCTTTCTATGGATTGCCTGCTTTCTTTGTACGATTCGGTGAATTATTTGCAAAACGAACAAGAAGTGGCTTTGTTTTTGCAAGAAACCCATCGGGCAATTAAGCCGGGCGGACTCCTGATTTTTGACGTGGTAACGCCCTACCTGTGCCGTACGGCATTTAAACATTACGAAGAAGACGGGTTGCTGGATGAGGACAATCGCTACCGCAGAACAAGCTTTTTTCAGGAAAATACATTCACTCAGGTGAACCAATTCGAAATTTGGATTAACGGACACCATTATTTTGAGGAACACCGCCAAAAAATCTTCGAAATAGAACAATGGGCACAAATGATCGGCAAAAGTCGGTTTAAATTGCTTCATATTTTTAGTAACTTTAGTTTGAACCCGGCACACGATCGTTCGGAACGGGCTCATTTTGTTTTGCTGAAAGAAAGTCCGTAAGAGAAAGTGCCGGAATAACGCCCGAACCATAAAAAATTCCGGCGTCAAACTTCAGGGACCAATGTCGCACAACCCGTTTGGGGAAACACCATGATGCTTTACGTGAGCATTTTTGTTTTTTTGTTGTTAGCGGTCGGATTTGCCTTCCTTTATTTGCGCTATCGCGAAAAAATGCGTCGGGAACTTTTTTTGGTGATTTTGAATTTGGCGCGGGAAGAGATGTCGGCAGAATTGGAACGCACCAGCCTCGACGCCGTGCAACAGCGCTACGAGGCATTAAAAGAAACGCTGGAAGAACTGTACCGTACGGCGCGTAAAGATCATGAATTTGCCCTGTGCAAAAAGTTTGAGAAAGAATTGGGCAAATGGCGCGTTCGAAAAATACAGGAAATTTACAACCAGCGCTTGAACATTTTGCTGGACAAAATCAAAAAGGAACCCAATCATCGCAAACGGCTGAATTTGCTCTATCAGGCGCGGGACCTGATCAAAGAAGGCGTGCTGGACACCGAACGTCTAAATAAAGTGGAAAACTGGATCGTTCATGCGCATATTAAAGACGTGCGCAATCGGGAACAGGGGCTTTCGCCGGAGATGAAATACAAACTTTACGAAGAGGTGATCACGGAAATTTTGAACAGCGGCATTAGCGACGAATTGCTGGAAAATGCGGCTGATTTTAGGGAACTGATTACCGATTTCGAAATTTTGGAAAAACGTTTGAAAAGAACACGGAAAAGCACATGATTGAATTTTACAATGTAAGCTTACGCTCCGAGCACAAACAAATTCTGGACAATGTCTCGTTTCGATTGTTCAAGGGAGAATTTGCCTATCTGGTAGGACCCAGCGGGGCGGGGAAATCCACCATTCTCAAACTGATTTACATGGATCTTTTTCCCGATCAGGGCATGGTTGTGGTAAATAATTATTCTTCCGCCAAGATCAAGCGCAACGAAATTCCCTTTCTGCGGCGCGAACTGGGCGTGGTTTTTCAGGACTTCCAATTGCTGAACGACCGGAATGTGTACGAGAACGTGGCCTTTGCCTTGCGGGCAACCGGGGTTAAAAACAAAGAAATCAAACAACGGGTTGTGCGTGTGTTGAACGAGGTGCACATTGCCAAACAACGCTTTCAGCTTCCCGACGAGATTTCCGGAGGAGAAAAGCAACGGGTAGCCATTGCCCGGGCCATCGTGAACGATCCGTTTATTGTTCTGGCCGATGAGCCCACCGGAAATTTGGATGCCAAAACGTCACGGCAAATCATGGATATTTTCGAGCGCATCAATCAAAAGGGTACGGCCATTCTTATGGCCACGCACGATCAGGCTTTGATTAAAGAATATCCGCACAGAGTAATTTACATTGAACAAGGAAAGATAATCAGCGAATGAGTTTGGGTTTTAGTATTAAGGAAGGAATTAAAGGCTTTGGCCGGGCACGCATGGCCAGTTTTATCACGGTAACTTCCGTGGCACTGGCTCTGATGATGATCGGGCTTTTTCTCGTTTTGGCCCTGAACATCGATCATTGGGTCGAACAAAAGCGGAAGAATCTGGAAATCGAAGTGTTCTTCGAACAATCCCTTCCCGAGACGAAGGCGCAGGCCTTAACCCATCAAATCGGGCAATGGCCGGGAGTACGTGCCGTACGGTTTGTTTCGCGTCAGCAGGCGGCCGCACGTTTCAAAAAAGAATTCGGACGCGATGTGACGGAAGTTTTGGGAACAAATCCGCTTCCGGCGTCGTGTATTATTAAACTAAAACCGGCCTACCAGAATGCGGCTTCCATTCGTGAATTGAGCGAAAAAATCAAAAAGTTAAACGGGGTTACGGATGTGATTTACGGTCAGGAGCTTTTGAATTTAATCGATCGCTACGTTACCCTGATTTACCTGATTATTGGCGGGCTGGGGCTGGTGCTGTTGATTGTGGCAATCGTTCTGGTGCACAACTCCATCCGTCTTATTATTTACGCGCGGCGGGAAATTATTGAGATCATGAAACTGGTGGGAGCGACGCGCGCGTTTATTCGCCGTCCGTTTCTGGTGGAAGGATTGCTGTACGGTCTAATCGGCGGTACCATTGCCGACCTGGTAATTTGGGGCGTGATGCGCGTTTCGAAAACCTGGATTTTCTCCGGGCTCATCGATCGTATTGAAGTTTACGCAATTATTTTGATCGTAGGAATTCTAATCGGCTTGTTCTCCAGCGAAATAAGCGTTAACAAGCATTTAAATCGTTTGATTTAACCGCGCCCCTTGGGGATGGATGGGGAAAAAACGGGTGTAACTTTCCGCCGAAAGATTACTCTAACTGTATGATAGTTAAGCCATTTAGAGCGATTTTTCCGATTAAGTTCGGGAAAAGAGCGACAAAGGTGGCATTAAATGAAGAAAAAAATTAAATTCGGCAACTAAATTTGCTGTGGGAAAAATGGTGCCCTTAACAAAACGCGAACAGAGCATATTGCGCACGGTGATTAAGGAATTTATTGATACGGCTGCACCCGTTGGGTCGGCACAGGTGGCTCAAAAAAGTTCCTTGGGCCTAAAGCCGGCGTCCATCCGTCGCATTCTGGGAAGCCTTGAGGACAAGGGCTACTTAACCCAGCCGCACACTTCGGCCGGGCGCATTCCTACGCCCAAAGGCTATCGGGTGTACGTGGACGAGCTTCTCAAAAAGAGCCGGCTTACCCCCCGCCAGGAAAAGCTGGTGGACATGGCCATTGAGGCGTACGATGGGGATGTGCAGTTGTTCATGAGCAAAGTGGCCACGGCTCTGGCGGACATTTCGCACCAGATCGGTATTATTGTTACGCCCAAATTTTACGAAGCGATTCTGGAACGCATTCACCTTTTGCTGGTTTCTTCGAACCGGGTTATGGTTATTTTGACGGTAAAAGATCAGCAGGTGCGAACGGTGCTGGTGGAGGTGAAGCACAAAATCGAAAAAGAAGACTTGAGAATTTTAGAGCGTAAATTAAACCAACGCTTTTGCGGGAAGTCGCTTCGGGAAATCAAAAATACATTTTCCAACATCATGGCCGATATGCAGTCGGAAAAAACCGGATTGGTTCGGCTGTTTTCGGAAACAGCCGACCGTATTTTCGATTTTTCGCGCTACGAGGACTATTGGCTGCACGGTACCAATAATATTATCCATCAACCGGAATTTACCGATGTGCATCGTGTTTCCGGATTAATCGAAGTGCTGGAAGACCGGGACTATTTGTTCCAATTCATGGAAAAGCGGGAACGCCCGCCCGGCATTAAAATTACCATCGGTAACGAAAACGAGACGGAAAAAATGAGCGAATGTGCGGTTATTACCTCTACCTATCGCTTGGGTGATATTTTGGGAGTGGTAGGGGTAATTGGCCCCATGCGCATGCGTTACCAGCGGGTGATTCCGGTGGTGGAATATATGGCAGCCGCCATTACGCGCAAATTGAGTGTTGCCTGATAAAAACCGTTTGGGCGGTTTTGCGATTACTTCGGAACAATTTTTAAGTTTCATCTCTTAAATTGCAAAAAACGAACCGAATCGGAACAAATATTTTGTTTTGGCAAACAGCGATATTTTTAAGGAGAATTAAACGATGAGTGATAAAGAAAAAAATACAAAGGAAGAACACGTGCAAGAAGAAAAAAAGACAAATAAAAAATCTTCGGGTTCCAAATACGCCAAAAAAATTCAGGAACTGGAAGAGAAAATCAAACAATTAGAAGAAGAAAACAGGGCGTTAAAAGAACAGAATTTGCGCCGAATTGCGGAATTCGAAAATTTTAAGCGTCGTAAAGAAAAAGAATTTCTGGAAATTTTACAGAATGCCAACGAAGAGCTAATCATCGAGTTGTTGCCGGTGGTTGATGATTTTGAACGGTTTCTGCTCCATGCTAATGATGAAAACCAGAATGTCGAATCTTTAAAGCAGGGAATGGAACTTATTTACAAAAAACTGATGCAGGTTCTGGAGAAACAGGGCCTTAAGCCTATTGAATCGATTGGCGAAGAATTTGACGCGGAAAAGCACCAGGCCTTAATGCAAATCGATTCGGATGAACACGAAAGTGGCAAAGTGGTAAATGAACATCTAAAAGGGTACACACTAAACGGAAAAGTGATCAGGCACTCGCAGGTGCTTGTGGCGAAATAGGAGAATCATGGCTCAAAAAAGAGATTTTTACGAGGTTTTAGGCGTTAGCCGCACGGCGACGGTTGAGGAAATTAAAAAGGCCTACCGCAAATTAGCGGTTAAATATCATCCCGACAAAAATCCGGGAGATAAAGAGGCAGAGGAGAAATTCAAAGAAATTGCCGAAGCCTACGCCATTCTAAGCGATCCGGAGAAACGGCGCCGCTACGACCAGTTTGGCCATGCCGGAACCCAAGGGCCTGCCGGAGGGTACGGATTTGATTTCAACGACTATGATTTGGCCGATGCCCTGCGCCAGTTTATGGAAGAGGGGTTCGGTTTTGGCTTTGGCGATATCTTCGGTGGGGGAAGCCGGCGTTCGCAAAGACGCCGCGCAAACCGCAAGGGCAGCGATTTACAAATTAAGCTGAAGCTAACTCTGGAAGAAATTGCTACCGGAGTTACCAAAAAAATTAAGGTCAGGAAAAAGGTGCCGTGTCCGGAATGCAACGGCACCGGTTCGGCTAAGTACAGCCGCACGGTCGTTTGTCCGGTGTGTCACGGTAGCGGAGAAATCCGGCAGGTTTCGCGTTCGCTGTTCGGCCAGTTTGTTAATGTTACTACCTGCCATCGCTGCAACGGCGAAGGACAAATTATTGAAAATCCGTGCCACACCTGTCACGGAACCGGGGTGGTGGATGGCACTAAAACCATCGAAGTGAACATTCCCGCAGGAGTAAGCACGGGCAACTACCTGACATTGCGCGGCGAGGGAAATGCCGGTGTTCACGGAGGGCCTCCCGGAGATTTGATTGTGCACATCGAAGAGGTGCCTCATGAATATTTCCAGAGGCAAGGAGATGATGTGGTACTGGTTCTGCCGATCAGTTTTCCGCTGGCGGCATTGGGAGGTACGGTGGAAGTGCCTACTTTGACCGGAATGGCCAAACTGAGAATTGCCGCCGGGACTCAATCGGGAAAAATTTTACGCATGCGCGGCAAGGGGATTCCCCATTTGCGTGGAGCGGGGATCGGTGACCAATTGGTGCAAATTCAGGTTTATGTGCCCACACGATTGAATGATCAGGAAAAAGAACTGCTCAAAAAGTTGGAACACGCCGAAAACCTCGATCCGTCTCGAAACGGCCAGAAATCACTTTTCGAGAAATTCAAGGAAGCGTTAAAATTGTAAAAATAAAAGCCGGACATGGAAAAGTGTCTGGCTTTTTGTTTTTTCAGGGAAGGCCAACCCGCTAATTTTGTATTAAAGGGGAAGGCTTTGCTGGGCAAAAACGAACAACGCTCTTTGCTACTGGTCGCATTCATTCTTTTGCTAAGTGCCTTGTTGCAATGGATGCAGCCCCACCAAATTAAAACCGATTCATTTGACTACACGTTGCCCGACAGTTTGTTCCGTGTGCTTTCGGCCGACACGCAAAAGGTCCGGGTACGTTTACCACGAAAAATCAACAAAAAGCATTCACCACAGAGAAAAAAATCCCAAAAGCCCAAAACGACGGTTGTGCATTTAAACACGGCCAGCGCCGAAGAACTGGAAGCTTTGCCTTCCATCGGCCCCAAAACCGCGCAAGCCATTGTGCGCTACCGGGAAAAATACGGGCCGTTTCGTTCCATCGACCAATTGGATGATGTTAAACGCATCGGCCCCAAAACCATCGAGCGCATCCGTCCCTTTCTGGTCATCGATTCGGTGAAAACACCTTAGAATGGGCTTTTTGTTGCAGGCCTCAGTAGCGTCCAAAAAGAATACGTTCGGCCACATCCCGGGCTTTTTCCTTACCTTGCAGCGCTTCGACGAGTGCGATGCCAAAATGTTGGGCGGTGCCTACCCCCCGACTGGTAATAACATTTCTGTCTCTGACGACCGCTTCTTCCAGATAAATGCTTTCCTTGAAAACATCTTTTTCGGAAGGATAGCTTGTTAAGCGCAATCCTTTGGCAATTCCTGCGGCGTGAAGTACCGTGGGGGCGGCACAAATCGCGCCGATCATTTGCCCCTTCTCAAAACGCTCCCGTACCCAGCGCAGAACGGTTGGGTTGGATTTTAAATTATTGGTTCCGGGCTGACCTCCCGGCAAAATCAAGATGTCGTATTCATGGTGCGAAGTATCGGCAATGTGCGCGTCGGGTGTCACAGTAATTTGGTGCGAACCGGTAATGGGGCCGCTTTCCAGACCGGCCACGGTTACCTGCACGTCGCCACGGCGCAAAATATCAATGATGGTAATGGCTTCGATTTCTTCGAATCCCGGAGCCAAAAGGACTAATGCTTTTGCCATACTCCCTCCGTTTTTGCGGTTTTTTTGTCCGAACGTCAAAAAACATTTTTAAATTGCAATAATTTAGATAATTTTAACACAAAAAAGAAACGCCGCCTGTGCAAAAGAGGTTTTTTGCTTTGAAAAGAGGGAATGATTAATTTAGCTCCAATGGTTTGGTAGCAAAATGTTTGGGAATGGGATGAAAGCCTACTTTATTTCGGATTTACATTTGGGCGCGCGGGAAATCGAAAACAAAGAACAGCAAGAAGCGCATGTGATGGCCTTGTTTGCGCAAGTGGAAAAGGATGCGACCCACCTTTTTATCGTTGGTGACTTTTTTGATTTTTGGTACGAATACCGTACGGTCATTCCCAAACAGTATTTTCCGATCCTTTGCATTTTGCAGCGACTGAGAGAAAAAGGGATCGAAATGCACTACCTGGCAGGCAACCACGATTTTTTTCTTGGGAGCTTTTTCGATCGCTATCTCGACGTGCACACCCATGCGGATGATTTTTCAATAGAACTGCAAGGCAAAAAATTCTACTTATTCCACGGCGATGGCCTGGATCCATCCGACAAAGGGTATCGCGTGTTAAAGCGTATTTTGCGCAGCCGATTAAACCAGAAACTGTTTCGTCTCATTCATCCCGATTTTGGCATTCGTTTGGCCAAATTGGTTTCGGGGACCAGTCGTAAATACAATACCATCGATACGCAGGCGCGGGATGAAAAAGAATATTTTACTTTTGCCCGAGAACGTTTTGCCGAAGGATACGATTATGTGGTGATGGGACATCGCCACAATCCGCTGGTCTATGAAACAGAAGGTAAAAAATATGTAAATTTGGGGGATTGGATTTACCATTACAGCTATGCCGTTTTTGACGGAAAGGACTTACGCTTAAAATTCTGGAAAGAGATGGGGGAAGAAAATAAAAACTAAAACCTGTTGAGTCAAAGACCGAATTCTTTCCAAAGCAAATTGGATTTTTTCCGCTAATTCGCAGCTTGATTTTTGTCTTCAATACCCCTAAAAGGCACGTTTTGACATTTTTGTTCGTAACAATACGTCTTAAAAACGCATTGAGGATTTGACTTTTGGAAAAATAATTTATATTATGTATAAGAATTCAGTCAAAGCCAAATGGTTTATTTTGTTAATTAACAAACAATTAGTGCATCGCAACCTATGAATAAAAATACACCGAAAATCCTGCTACTTTCATGTTAACCAAAATGAGGAGGTCTCTATGAAGAAATTTTTTACCGTTTTAACCGTGGCTTCATTTCTGCTTTTAATGGCCATTCCTGCGTTTGCACAGGATGACATTATTGCGGATGGGTACACCAAAATTTTTGAACGTAATCAATTCGAAAATGCGACGCATTATCCGATTGTTGCCGACGAAGTCCACGCAGGTTACGATTTGGATCAAGACGGCAATTTGGAATTTATCGTAGTAGCCGACAATTCCGACCCCAATGGCCCCTCCGGCGCTGGCTGGAGCGACGGTCATTCCATTTTTGTTTACGAATGGGCACCCGATAAAGGCAATTTCGAATTAATGTGGTCTTGGGCCGACACCAGTTTAAAAACCGGTGGCGCCAGCTTCCCGACCATGGCAGTTACCGATTTGGATGGCGACGGCAATCAGGAAATTACTCTGGGTATGCCCAGTGGTACCAACTGGCCGGCTCCGGACGTAAGCCCAACCGTTATTTACGTTTTTGAATTTGGCAAAGATACCTATCCCACCGAACCTACTGCTACCTGGACTGCCGAATCTGATCCGGGTTCCAACACCCGTCCGGCTGCAATGGCTGCTGCAGATATTGACGACGATGGTGTGGAAGAAGTTGCCGTGGCTTTTCGTAAATTCAGCTCTGCCTCCACCAATGACGCGTTGATGATTTTCTCTCTGGATGGCGGTTTTGCCGGTGATTTTACCCAGTTCAAAATCGAAATGATCGACACCACCGGTGATTGGGGCAGCGTGTATTCTGCCGATATTACCGATATCGACAACGATGGCCATCTGGAAGCCTATTTTTCGACGGATAATCACACGTTTTACGAAGCAACCGGTCCCGACAGCTACCAGCTTTATTACATGGAAAAACCGACATTGGGCGCCTGGACCATTCAAGCGGTGGCACAAGCCGATATAAATAACGATGGCAAAAACGAACTGGTTTGGGGCCATACTTCCGGTGCCTTGAGAATTTTGCATGACGTTACGGATTTGGCTGCTATGGATTCGACCAATGAAGCTGAGATCGCTCTGGTGAACCCGGGCGGTTGCCGCGGTTTAACGGCCGGTGATTATGATGGCGACGGCAAAACCGATATTTTCATGGGCGGAAACTACACCGGTGCGGTTGATCGTGTGGAATACAAGGGCAGTGGCGACATTACCGATTCCACCAGCTACACCTATGAACGTGTTTATCAGGATACCATCCCCAGTGGCGGAACGCGTGTTTACTCCGTTTCTTTCCCCGGCGACAACTTCTGTATTAAACAGGGTGGAACCACCACACACGACATGAATGGCAACGGCCAACCCGAATTAGTGATTGCCTACGAAGATGGCGATTCGCTGCAGAGCTGGGTTGTGATGATCGAAGGTAACGGGGCAACCGGTATTGAATTGGATCCGGGTGCACAAGTCTTAAAGACCTACCGTCTGGATCAGAACTATCCGAATCCTTTCAACCCGACAACCAACATTTCGTTTACTTTGCCCGCTACCGAAAGAGTGACTTTGAAGATTTACGACATGACGGGTAGAGAAGTAAAAACGCTGGTAAGCGGTGTAATGTCGGCCGGTACGCATGTGGTTACCTGGAACGGTACGGACAACAATGGCACCCACCTGGCAAGCGGTACCTATTTTTACACCTTGCAAGTGGGCGGGCACAAACTGTACAGAAAAATGACGCTGCTTAAATAAGCGCAATGCATTTATTATGTGCATAAAAAAAGGGAGATAAAATTCTCCCTTTTTTTATGACACGATTAGTTGTTTCGTTTAACGAATCGAATTTATTTTAAATTTAAAATAAATTGTATTTTTATGCATAATGCGTTTAAATTAACATAAAAATACAAATTAATTTTATTTTTAGAATGAAAACGAATTTAATAATTCATTCATTAAAATTTACGTCCAACCTACTTCAAACAAATTCGGTAGACTGGTATTTCAGGAATGCAGTCTTTCTAAATCTTTGGAGGTATCATTCATGCGTACCAAATTAATACTATTAATTTTCCTGCTGGTGGCAATGGTCAGCAATCTTTTTCCTGGAACCACGGGTAAAATTGTGGGAAGGGTTACGGATAAAGAAACGGGTGAACCCCTTGCCGGCGCAAACGTGGTTATTAAAGGAAAAAGATTAGGGGCCGCCACGGATGTTGACGGATATTATGTGATTCTGAACATTCCCCCCGGAGTTTACACGGTACAGGCCATGTATGTGGGTTACGCTACGCAGGAAATGGAAAACGTGGTGGTTAAAGTAGACTTGACCACACAGGTGAACTTTAAAATGGTCTCTGCCAGTTTTCAGGGCGAAACCGTTACGGTGGTTGCCGAACGCCCGCTCATTCAGGAAGACGCCACGGCTACGGCGGCGGTAGTGGGCGCCAGAGAAATTGAAATGGCACCCATCGAATCGTTCACACAAATTGCCCAAACCAAGGCCGGAGTAAACGTGGGACCCGAAGGGCAGTTGCACTTTAGAGGTGGCCGTAGCAGTGAAGTAGCCTACATCGTAGACGGTATTCCCGTAACAGATGCCATTAGCGGCGGAATTTCCATGGATGTTTCTACCAATGCTATTCAGGAATTATCGCTTATTACCGGTTCGTTTAGTGCGGAATACGGCCAGGCCATGTCGGGTATTGTTAATATTGTGACCAAAGAAGGTGGCTCAAAGTTTAGCGGTAATTTGAAATTCCAAAGCGGTGATGTGGTTACCCGACCGTCAAACAGCAAATATTTTTTGCCGGAAATCAATAAAATCGATCCCCTGAACACTTCGGAATTTGAAGCACAGCTCTCCGGACCGATTATTCGGGACAAGCTAACTTTCAATGTTTCCGGCCGGTGGTACGATGATGGAGGCTATTTGTACGGCCAGCGCATTCACATGCCGACTGATATTGCCGATACCATCCAGACCGGCGACGGCGCCTATGTTTCTTTGAATTCCCAGAAAAAGTTAAACTTGCAAAGTAAATTGAAATGGAATGTAAACAACGCCATTAATCTTTATTTTACAACCATTTTCGAAAATAAAAAATACCAGACCTACAATCACACGCGCAGTAAAGTTCCGGATGGCATTCCCTGGCACTACAATACGGCCATTCAGTTAATCGGTAAAATGACACACCAGTTCAGTAAATCTGCATTTTATTCTTTGGTGCTTGGCTATTTGAATCGTGATTACAAGCGTTATCTGGCCAAAGATATCAACTCACCCAAATATGTGTGGAACGGCTACAGTACCGGGCAGTATTTTTATCCCGGAGGTACGGACAACTTTCGTCAATTCCGCACACAGGATCAGTTTACGGTTAAGTTCGATTTAACTTCTCAATTATTTAAAAATCATGAAGTTAAGACGGGATTTGAGCTAAAAAAACTCACCTTGTTCAATCATTCGTATTATTTGAGTGTGGATCGCCGTGCCGAGCCGTTTGTGGACGCCAACAATAATGGGCTGTGGGATCCGGGCGAAGAATTCACGGATATTGATCATAATGGCGTGTGGAATGAGGCCCGCGACGATAACGGAGACGGCATTCCGGGCAATACAATCGAATTACAGGGCTACACCAACGATAAGTGGCGCCGCCATCCGACTGAATTTTCCTTTTATGTACAGGACAAGGTCGAATTGAAAGACATGGTTATTAACATCGGTGTACGTTTCGATTACTTTGATCCTAATGGGCGTGTTCTGCGCGATCCTACCGATCCGGACATCAATAAGCCGATTAAGAACGAAAATATCTGGAAAGATTACGGGACAGACGGCATTCCTAACACCCATGATCCGGACGGGACGGAAAACAATGGTATTCAGGATCCCGGCGAACCGATTGTGACTTTGGCCGAACGCCAAACCTACTGGTACAAAAAAGTGGATCCTACTTACCAGATCAGTCCGCGTATTGCCTTTGCATTTCCCATTTCTTCTACGGGTAAACTGTTCTTTTCGTACGGTCATTTCTTCCAGTTGCCGCCGTACACCTATTTGTATCAGGATTACGACAACAAAGTTAAACCGGGTCTAATTGCTACCAGCATGGGAAATCCGGGATTAAAACCACAAAAAACAATTAGCTACGAAGTAGGCGTTGAGCAGCAGCTTACCCGGGATTTGGCCGCCTATTTAAAGATTTACCAACGTGATATGCGCAATATCATCGGGCAGGATATCATCTTGCTGCCGAATACGGATGCCTACGGTATTTTTGTCAATCGTGACTATGGGCGCGTGCGTGGTATTAATTTTAGTTTGGAACAGCGCTTTTCGTCTTTCTTTTCGGCGACCATTGACTACACTTATCAGATCGCCGAGGGGAATGAGTCGAACCCCACGCAGCGTGTGCGAAATTACCGTTTAAAATTAGAAAATTTGAAGAAGATTGTGCCGTTAAGCTGGGATCAAACCCATACTTTACGCATCAACGGAAGCATCGGGAAGCCCAACAACTGGCTGGTGAGTATGATCGGCCGCATCGAATCGGGTTATCCTTACACTCCGCAGGGTGCCAATGAAATTGTAAAAATCGCCGAAGAAAACAGCGCGCGTAAAATTCCGATTATCAAGTTTGATTTGAATGCCAAAAAAACCTTTAAAATGCAGATGGGCAAAACCGATTACTATTTTTCGATTTATGCCAAAGTGTACAATTTGTTCGATCGCTTAAATGAAAAATATGTCTGGGATGCGACCGGTCGGGCAACATACGGTTTGGGCTTATACGGTGGAGAATTTGATCCCGATTGGCAAAGAAGACCACATTGGTTTTACAAACCGCGTGAAATTTATGTCGGTTTTGAATTCAGCTTCTGATTGGGATGACAATTTTTTGGAGGAAATACTCTATGAAACAAATTTTTAAATGGGCACAATCATTCTCACTGGCAGCTGCGCTTTTACTGCTATTTGGCCTGAACACGCAAAGTGCGGCTCAAAATCCCTTAAAAACGGGCAAGAGAATGAAATATTGGACGCAAAAAGAGTGGGAACAATGGGAACAATGGAACCATCGCGTCCAGTTATTAAAATCGGCCGGAGCAGCCGACCGGCGCGAAGGCATTATGGATGGAAATAAAATACGTACTGTTTTTTACAACTACGGGTCGATTGGTCGCCCCAATACCGAGCCGTCCATTGAATGGCCTAAGGAGAGCGGTCATGGGTACGCTTACGAATTTGGCCCCATGGTCGGAGCACTGGTTGTGGATGTGCACGGCGATACCATCCCCATCATTTCCGAAGGTTTGATCGACGGTGGCGATCGTTCGCCGGACGGTAAAGTATGGGGCTGGCAACCATTGCCGCAATATTTGAACACCAATGCTTCCACGCCGGCCATGAGCAACAATCCGGATTCCTGGCCGCAGCTAATGGCACCTACCAACCCGTTTTTTAACGTGAACTACACTTCGGACCTCGATAAGTTTTTGTGGCCGGGTGTGGATACGCTGGGTCAGGTTTCGGCAGATCTGGAAGCCTATTGGGCAATGGACGACCGCAACAACGACGAGTTCGAATATTATCCCTTCATTAATGATTCGTCCCGGCGCGGTCTGGGTGTTAAGTTAACCTGCCGACTGATGCAGTTTTCTGCCTCGCTGGCCGAAGATATCATCTTTTACATTATTGAAATCGAAAATGTGAGTGACAAGCGTCTGGACAAGGTAGTGGCGGCCATGTTCGGTGACCCGCACATCGGTGGCCCCGGCGATTTTAGCGACGATTACGCCGGTTTCGATAAAGATTACAACATGGTTTATTCCTGGGATAAAGAAGGCTCCAGCAACGATTACGGCATTCCGTGGACAGATCTCGGCTGGCTGGGTTTTAAGTTCCTGGAAAGTCCCAAAGATTCGTTGGGTAATGAGCTGGGATTAACCAGTATGGCTGCTCCCATTTACGGAACCGTGGCCGGCACTCCAAGCAACGATGATATCATGTGGGATGAATTAAAACCGGGTACGTTCACCAATATCGCTCAGGAAAAAGACAATGTATTCCTTTTCGGCTCCGGGTATTTCTCTTTGGATCCCGGCGAGGTGCAGCGCTTTTCCATTGCGATTATTATGGGGAAGGGCATCGACGATTTGTACGCCAATGCCGATATTGCGCAGGAAATTTACGACCGCAATTACAAATTTACCAAGGCACCGGATCCTCCCATTGTAACGGCTGTTCCGGGAGACGGAGAAGTGACGCTGTACTGGGATTCGAGTTCCGAAGAGTCCTTTGACGAATTCTTCCAGGTGCACGATTTTGAAGGCTACAAAATCTACAAGAGCACGGACAAAGGCCAAACCTGGGGTGAAGTTATTACCGACGCCTATGGGAAAGATGTCGGTTTTAAGCCTCTGGCTCAATTCGATAAAAAAGACAACGTTGAAGGCCTTTTCCCCATCGATAAGGATGGTGTTAAATTCTATTTGGGGAAAAACACCGGTTTGGTACACACCTTTACCGACAAAAATGTGATAAACGGGGTAACTTATTACTACGCCGTAACCGCATACGATTCCGGCTATGCTTCCAAAGGTGTGCTTCCGGTGGAATCCGGTAAGTTTCCGGGGCGAAATATGGTCAGCGTTATGCCTACCCCGCGTGTGCCCGGATATCAGGACCCGCAAATCACGATAGAACATCAGAGCGGCTATTCTACATCCAAAATGGAATTTAAAGTGCTGGATCCGCGGGTAATCGAAAAAACACACTATGAAGTTTCGGTGGATGACAGCAGCTTTTCCAAAACGGCGATTACCATTGTTAATACGACCAAAGGCGATACAGTCGTCAGGAATTTTACGCATTTGGATGGCAGACCGCTCATGTTCGACGGGATGATCGGCCGGATTTTTGATGAACCGGTGGTTACTATTGTGGATTCCTTGACCGGCTGGATCGAAGGAAGCAAAAGCAACCTGGAACTCGCAGTAAGCTTATTCCGTGGCGGGGTGCGCATCCCGCGTGATCTGGAATTCCGTTTCTTCGACCATGTGGCCGACACATCGGTGCTGGTTAGCCCCAAACCGGTGAATTTTCAGGTTTGGAATACGACCGATAACGAGCAAATGGATGTCATCTATTACGATAAAAATAACAACGACACTGTGGATGTTGGCGACCGGATTGTCCCCATTGTTTATGTGCATGGAGCGCCCAAAGGTACGTGGATGGTAGAATTCAAGAAGCCGCTTAGTGGCGATGCCATTAATCCGCAACCTGGTGATGCAATTAAGGTTTTTATTGCCAAGCCGTTTGAAGGCATTGACCATTACACTATTGATACCGAGCCGAACAAGGTTGATGTTGAACAGGCAAAGAAAGATTTCATGGAAAATGTGGCAGTTATTCCCAATCCGTACGTGGTGGCTTCCAGTTACGAAGTACCGCCCCCATCCGTATTTAGCGCCGGACGCGGCGAGCGCAGAGTTTATTTTGTCCACTTGCCGCCCAAATGCACCATTCGCATTTATACCCTGGCCGGCGAATTGATTCGCGAAATAAAGCATGAGGGAACCCTATTGAACGGCACGGAACCCTGGGATTTACTTTCCAGCGAAGGCCTGGAAATTTCGTACGGTGTTTACATCTACCATGTCGATGCCGGCGAATATGGGCAAAAAATCGGTAAGTTCGCAATCATAAAATAATGGGGTAAGCTATGAAAATTCAATATAAAACACTGTTTATTGTGCTGCTTATTGCAATTGGGCTCACCCATGCGGGAGAAATCACCAAAAAGGGGACGACAGCAGCCCAATTTCTAAAAATTGGCATTGGCGCCCGTGCGGCAGCAATGGGCGAAAGTCAGGTGGCCGATGTAAATGACGCCTCGGCGATTTTCTGGAATCCCGCCGGGATGGCCAAATTGACAGGTAATGAGTTGATGTTGGTTCGAACGAATTGGCTGGCCGACATTCGGTACGATTTTGCCGGTCTGGTTGTACCAATGCACTCCATCGGAACGTTTGGTTTGTTTTATTCCGGATTGACAATGGGCGAAATGAAGGTTCGTACCGAATACAAACCGGAAGGGACCGGCGAGCTGTTTACTGCTTCCAGTATTGCGCTGGGTCTGAGTTATGCGCGTAACATGACCGAAAGGTTCTCGTTCGGCATTACCGCCAAGTACATTCACGAGCAAATCTGGCATGAGACGGCCTCGACCATGGCCATAGATGTGGGTATTGTTTATTTGACCACGTTTAGGAATTTGCGTCTGGGAATGGCAATTTCCAATTACGGCGGTAAAATGCAAATGGATGGAAAAGATTTGCTCACTTTTAAAGATATCGATCCAAACCTGAAGGGCAACAACGAAAATGTCATTGCCAAGCTCAATACCGAAAAATATGATATTCCGCTTATCTTTCGTATCGGATTTGCCTACGATCCCATTAAGACGGATTTTCAACGGATTACCATGAGCATCGACGGAATTACGCCAAATGATTTCAACGAATATCTGAATGTGGGGATGGAATATGCCTTCCGGGAGACGGTTTTTCTGCGTGCCGGGTATCGGGGCATTGGAGTAAGCAGCTTGGAAGGCGGCATGTCGGCCGGCGCCGGTTTGCAGTACAAAGTTAGCGGTGGTCTGGGACTAAAGATCGACTATGCTTATGTGGATTACGGAAGGCTGGATAATGTGCAACGCTTTTCGTTGAGCCTTGTTTTTTAGTTGTAAACGAGCGGTTGTCTTTTGGGCAACCGCTCGTTGTTTTTCCAATGGGCATGATTTTTTTTTGAAAAGATCGCCTTAAAAGTTTTTCCGACACAAAATCAAATAGCATGGTTTTGTGTGTTGCCATAGTACCTACCGCCTTGGGCTCCACGTCTTTTAATCATTGTTTAAGGCGCTTAAAGAGTTTGAAAATAAATTCAAAAAAGTTAAAAATGTGATACCAAATTCTTAAATTTTTGTTGAAAATTTCATTTTTATTACTTAATATTTATACCGTGAACAAGAAATAACATAATAATTTTTTTGGTTAGTTCATGAAATTCACAAACTTATTACATTCCCTACCTTTTTCAATTACCATAGGAGAAGGCTTGCATGGATAAAGTACGTACTTTCTTTTTAATTTTTGCGATGTTATTTGTCGGAACAGCGGCTTATGCCGGCACAACGGGTAAAATATCCGGACGTGTAACGGATGCTAAAACAGGAGAGCCGTTGGCCGGTGTGAACGTTATTCTAAAAGGTACTTATCAGGGGGCAGCCACGGACATAGACGGATATTATTATATCCTGAATGTGAAGCCGGGCAAATATACCCTGGAATTTCAATATGTTGGGTATAAGCCGCTGAAAATCACCAATGTGGAAGTCCAGATCGATTTAACCACCATCATCAACGCCAAAATGGAAAGCAGTACGATGGTCACCGAAGAGGTGGTTGTTGTGGCGCAAAAACCGATTATCCAGAAAGACGTTGCGGCCAGCCAAAAAAGTATTACAGCGGACGAAGTAGAAGCTTTGCCGGTGACCAGTGTGGGGCAGGCGGTCGGTTTGCAAGCCGGTGTAACCTCCGATTTCCAAATTCGTGGTAGCTCATCGAATCAGGCGCTGTTTATGGTCGATGGCATACCTTTGCGCGATAGTCGTAATAATGAGCCTATTACCAATATTCCATTAAGTGCATTGGAAGAAGTCTCGGTGCAGTCTGGTGGTTTGGGGGCAGAATACGATAATGTCCGATCTGGTGTGATTAATGTGGTAACCAAAGAAGGTTCGGCTACTCAATACAACGGAACGGTGATCATAAAATATCACCCTCCCACACCAAAGCATTTCGGAATTTCGCCTTATGATCCCAATTCATTCTGGATGCGTCCGTATACCGATGATGAGGTTGCCTGGACCGGGACCAAAAACGGAGCCTGGGATGAATACACCCGGCGTCAATATCCGGATTTTGATGGTTGGATTGCCGTAAGTCAGAGAACATTGCAAGATAAAGACCCGAGCAACGATTTAACTCCCGAAGCGGCACAACGCTTGTTCTTGTGGCAGCATCGTAAGTATGGCGATATCGACAAGCCGGATTATGATATTGACATGGGTTTTGGTGGGCCGGTGCCTTTTATCTCAAAAAAATTAGGCAATTTACGGTTTTTCGTGTCATTCAAGAAATCGCAGGATGAATATCTGTTTAAGTTGACCACACCAGGCCTTGTGACTCAGAGTTTCCTGGGGCGGTTGACGGCTAATCTGAAACCATCGATGAAATTGACATTAATGAGCTTTATCAGTCACACGGAAGGTACGGCCATGTCGCGTTCGGGCGGCACAGGTATTTTTTCTTCGACCTATTCGGTGGCCAACGCTGTGGATCGTGTTGGTTTTACCGCACCGTGGCGCATTTACACAAGCATCTATTTTTCCGAGGCGTTACGCGATGCGCAGATTTTCTCGGCTAAATTGACCAATGCTGTTAGTCCCAGTACGTTTTGGGAAGCCAAATTAATCAGTACGACGCGAAAATATAAAACCGGGCCGGAACGCTACCGTGACCATACGAAAAAATATCGGATTTTTGATGACTATTATGTGGACGAAGCCCCGGAGGGTTACGAGCCGAAAGCGGTGTTTTCAATAGAAGGCCGCCTGGGAATGGGTGGCGCCGTAAGTGTGGGGCGCGATACGAGTACGATTCGCACCTATCAGGGCAGTTTCGATATTACCAGTCAGGTGGATCGCCACAACCAGGTTAAAGCCGGTTTGAAGATGATTCTGGAAGATTATGATATGAATTTCGGGATGAAGAACTATTTTCTGCCTGAAGGTAACACCTGGACAACGATTCAGCAAAAACCGATCCGGGGGAGCGCATATATTCAGGATAAGTTGGAATTTCAGGGAATGGTGGCGAATCTGGGCCTTATCATGGATTATTATAGCCTGAACGGAAAATGGTACGATGTTTCTTCTTACGATCGGGGCTTTTTCTCGGATGATTATAAGCCGGAAATGGAAGGCACATATAAAGTAAAAGATGTGGCACCGAAGATTACTTTGAGCCCCAGGGTTTCGATTTCTCACCCCATTGGAGAAAAGGCCAAATTGTTTTTTAACTATGGCCATTATCGGGAAATGCCTACATCTGAACGGTTGTTCCGCATACAAAGAAATATTCACAATCAGGTAGATCGCATTGGGGATCCCACTATTCCTTTAACCTCCACGGTAGCTTATGAACTGGGTTATGATCAGTCTCTGTTCAATAGCGTTCTTTTGCGGCTTTCGGGTTATTACAAGGATGTTAAAAACGAGGAGTTTTGGGTACGTTATATCAGCTTTGACGGTAAGGTGAATTACTACAAAATCACCAGCAATGCCTACGAAGATATTCGGGGCTTTGAGTTTGATGTGACCAAAAATCGCGGTAAGTGGATAACCGGTAATTTTAACTATGAGTATCGGGTAGGTACTTCCGGATATTTTGGTTTGGCGCGGTACTATGAAAATCCGGCGGACCAACGCGAATATGAACAGCGAAATCCCTATCAGAGCAAGCCACGGCCACGCCCCCGTATTAAATCGTACATCGATTTTCACACGCCGCTGAATTATGGTCCGCAAATTGCCGATCAAAAGCCCTTTGCTGATTGGCATTTCCTCTTTATCACCCATTGGACAGCCGGTTATTGGGGGACGTGGAATCCGAACAATGTGCCGGGCATTCGCTACAATGTGCAATGGAAAGACTATTTTAATGTTGACTTGCGGATTTCGAAAACATTTAAATTCGATAAATTCGACTTCAAGCTTTTTGCGGATATCTCCAATGTGTTTAATTTGAAACACTTCTCCGGGGTCTCCTTCTATGACGGGTTCGATTATCAGTTTTACATGAAGTCGTTGCATTTGCCCGAAAGCATAACCAGAAATTTAGGCTACGGAAACATTCCGGGTAATGATAAGCCTGGTGATTACCGGCCGACGGGAGTAGCTTATCAGCCGATGGAATGGATCCGAAGTATCAACACGCTGGATAATCCTAATCCGCGGGTAATTTACTACGATGCTTCGCAAAAGCGTTATTTCCAGCCCGACGGAAATGGCGGATGGAATGAAGTAAGTGGATCACGTCTGAAAAAGATTCTTGACAATAAAGCGTATATCGATATGCCCAACCAAACCTATTTTACGTTCTTGAATCCGAGAAGTGTGTTCGTGGGCTTTACATTGACGTACAAGTTTTAAGGTAGTGAAAAACGAGAAATAAGGGATATGGTCTATGCTAAGATTTAATGAATATTCGTTAACTTTGGCCAGGAAAATAGCTGTAACAGTTGTCTTGGTCAGTGTGGCCATTGGTGGGCTTTTTGCCGGAGAAATTCAGTGGTTGGCCGTAGGCGATTTGCACGATTGGTTTCACAGTGCCGGTTGTGAAATTGAGGTCGGACGGCGCCATTTGGTTTCGGATCAGCAGGATGGTTTGCAATGGCCTGCACAATTCAGGTATCAGGATGTTAAGGCTGCGAAAGCTTTATGGATCGGGTGCAGGGACTTTGATGATCCGGTTGCCGGGAAGGTTTACGATTACAAGGTGGTTCATGCCGGACCGCGTGTTCTGGATGAAGACAACGAGTTTATGGCCGAAACATTTGAGCTCTGGGGAAGGCAAGATCACCCTCTGGTTTATGTAGATGGGTTGCCGGCATCCAAACTAAATTATATGGAACGTGTCGATTATGTGGATCCCGACCTGCCTGCAGACCGCATTCTCTACAATGTTGTGCGCACATCCCTCGGTTTGACGATGACGCGCAAGGTGTATGCTTTTGTGAATAAACATCACAGTAACTATTTTATTTACGATTATGTGTTTAAAAATGACGGAATAATTGATCTGAATGGCACCAAGCATGCACAAACACTGAAAGATGTGGTTGTTTTCTTCCAATATCGTTACGCTCCGACCAAAGAAGCGTGTGCCTATGGTTATTATTGGTTGCCGCAATCGGCCACCTGGGGCCACAGCACGATGAACGATGTGATTTACAATCATCCGAGCACAGGCGACCCATTTAGGGCATTGATTTCCTGGCTTGGAAAGCATTCGAAATGGAGTGGCCCGGGTGACAACATCGGCGGGCCGGCCTATCTGACCGATGGGCACCTCGGTGCAGCTCAATTTGTAGGAGTTTTGGATATCCACGCCGACAAAAGTGCTACGGATCATTCCGATGATATCGCCCAACCGACCACGACCAAAGAAGTCGGTTCCGATGATCCCTGGGAATCCAATAACAGTCAATACAATGCACCGAAGATGGCCCAGGAATATCAGGTGATGACGGCGGGCCGCCCGGCATTGTCTCATGCGGCACGGGTTGGCAATGGCTTCGCCGATTTGTATGGTGGTACTCCCGGCGGTTATTCTCAGGCTCAGGGTTTTGGCCCTTATACCATTGCTCCCGGAGATAGCATTCATATCGTTTATGCAGAAGCTGTTGCCGGATTAAGCCGCGACAAGTGCTACGAGATCGGTGCCAAATGGCTGGCCGATCCTAAAAATTATAATGAGACCAAAGATCAATGGGTAATGACCGGTCGTGATTCCCTGATCAAGTCGTTTGAGCGGGCCAAGGCGAATTACGAATCGGGCTTTGATATTCCGGAAGCTCCACCGGCGCCGGATCGCTTTGAAGTAAAATCCGGTGGCGATCGCATTTTCCTCTCCTGGTCGAATAGTGCCGATGGCTGGGTTGGTACACATGGGAATAAAATGGTTGGGTACCGCGTGTACCGGGCTATTCACAAACCGGACACGACCTATGAAATGATTTTCGAATGCGGCCCCGGCACGGAACATCCGGAAGTTGTGCATGAATTTCAGGATAAAACGGCCCGTCGTGGTTTTAACTACCACTATTATGTGACAACTTTTGATGACGGTAGCACGGAAGACGGAGTTTTGGAGAGCAGTAAATTTTATACCATGACAACCGAGCCTGCCTTTTTGCGTCGCCCGGCAGGAAGAAGCCTGGACGATATCCGTATTGTTCCGAATCCGTACAACATTCGTGCACGCGATTGGCAGTTTGGCATTAGTGCGCCTGACCGTATTTTGTTTGTTAATTTGCCACCTTTCTGTGACATCAAAATTTATACCGAGCGTGGGGACCTGATTAAAACGATTCACCATGATGATGGTAGTGGCGACGAAGCATGGAACTCTGTTACGGAATCTCGCCAGGTTATTGTGAGTGGTATTTACATCGTTTACATAAAGGTAACTCAGGATTATATAGATGAAAATACCAAGGAAGTAATTTTCAGAAAGGGCCAATCCATCGTTAAGAAATTGGCAGTAATCAGGTAAGATAACTATAAATTAAGTAATGGAGAAAGATACATGTGGCAAAAAAAACTTTTAGGACTTTCTTTTAAGCTTTTATTAATACTCGGATTCGTTTATTTGGCCGGTTGCGATATTTACAAAGATGAAGAGAGCAAGATAACGGGTATTGACAAAACGGTATGCGAACAGTTTTCGGATTCGGTGTTTACGGCAATAGAGAGTGTGCCTTTGAATCAATATTATCCGGATATTAAGAATGCGCAGGTATCGACCGTTGCCGGTGGCTTGACAGATTCGTTAGTTGCGGACAGCTTTTTTGTGGAGCAAAATGCGCAGCACGCTTACGAACTAACTTTGGGTGCTGGTGATACGACCTATTTGGCGATTAAATCGGCAACCGGGACTCTAACGGTTTTTGCTACCGGGATTGTGGATTTAAATGTGATTAAAAAAGATGGCACTCGTATTCCCATAGCGGACGACACTATGCCGTTGGCTACAATTTCAGGCTGTACCGAACTTAGTGAAGGCGGGGTGATGGATCCGATCATCAAATTACGTTTAGCATATAATGTCGGGAATAGTAGCAATTTGCTGCTCCAGCTGATAAAGGTCGAGCAGACCAAGACAAGGACCTTTAAATTAAGTTTGCAATAAAAGAAATTGGAAAGATTCATCCCAGAAAAAATGTTTTGGAGGGATAAATAAATGAAGATTAAACTGCAATCATCTTTGTTTTTGTGGCTGATCCTGTTTTTTATGTTTACTTCTGGTAATGCTCAAGTAAAGTTAGCGCAATCTGGTTTTCAATTTTTAAGCGTAAACCAAAGTGCGCGTGCCACAGCAATGGGGGGAGCATTTACCACAATTAGTGGGTCGCCTAATGTTCTGTTTTATAACCCGGCAGGTACAGCAAGAATGGATGCCACGGTTGGATTTGCTTTTAATTATTTCAATTGGATTGCTGATATCAAGCACATTTCCGCTGCAGCCACGTACGCCCCTAATGGCGGTGAATACGGCGTTTTTGGATTAAGCGTGCAAAGTGTTGACTATGGGCGCCTGGAAGGAACGGCAGCCTGGCCGAATGCCCAGGGATATGTTGAAACCGGTGACTTTTATCCCAAGGCTATCGCCGTTGGCGTCAGCTATGCTCGGGCATTAACCAATAAGTTTGTGGTGGGTGGCCAGATAAAATTGGTAGGCCAGGAGATGGGCTCCAGTGCACTTCCTTCTGGTGTGACCAAAAAAAATGTGGCCAATGCGGTTGCCGTTGATTTTGGGACCATTTACAACACGGGATTTAAAAGCCTAAAGTTTGGGATGTCGGTGCGTAACTTTAGTCAGGAAATCAAATACGAAGAAGAAGGCTTCCAGTTGCCGCTAACATTTCAAATCGGCATTTCGATGGATGTAATGGATTTTATCATGCCCGAGTCAAGAATGCACAAAGTTTTGGTAAGTATCGACGCTGCGCACCCCCGTGCTTTTAAAGAGTACATCAATTTCGGAACGGAATATTGGTTCATGGACTCTTTTGCCTTGCGCTTTGGCTATATTACCGGCCATCAGGAGTACAATTACAGTTTGGGAGTCGGGATTAAAAAATTCGGCTTTAATATAAACTATGCGTTTCAGCCTTTTGGCGTGTTTGGCGCAATCAATCAATTTTCAATAGAATTTAAAATGTAATTTATAGGTTAAAGGAGAATCGTAATGCCAAAGACATTGCTAAAGTATTCACTCCTGTTCTTAATTTTTGCCTTATTATATACAGCATGTAAAAATGTTCCTGAGAACAAAATATGGCCGGTGGATACCAGCAACGATGCTGAGCAACCAACCATAACCCGGGTTTACCCGGATGCCTCTTCAATGGACAAAGATTCGGTGGCTTTTGCAGCCGTGGGCTACATTTATATCGAAGGGGAGAAATTTTCGTCTGTTCCGGAAGATAACCGCGTTTTTTTCAATGGAGAACGGGGTGAAGTTGTTTCGGCAAGTCCCACCTTGTTAAAGGTGAAGATACCTAATGTTGTTGGCGATTCTATTAAAATTCACGTGAGTGTTAAAGGATCTTTACTGTTTGCCAAATACAAAAATCTCGACTATTTCTTTCCGTTCCGCGCCAAGAGTGTTGTCAAAAGCTACAAAGCGATCGATCGCTTTGTTGATGCCTCCGGTCTGGCGGTGGACAAAGACGATAACGTGTATATACTGACAACAGAGAAGAAGATCCTCAAACTGACGGATCCGGATAGTACGTTACCGGAACAGTATGGAACGAGTATTTTTATTACTACGCCGTGTATGCGTTTTGGCCCGGATGGCAGCTTGTTCCTTACACGCGGTACAAAAACAATTTACGCCGTGCCACCGGGTGGGGGCAAAGCTGCAAGATGGGCATTGGCACCCTCTTATGTTTCGTTCCTCGATTTTGATGAAAATCATAACCTTTATGCCGGCGGTAAAGGCGGAGAAATTGACGTTCTCCACCCGGACAAAAGCAAAATGACGGCTGCCACCTACACCGATTATTACATTACCTCGCTGCGCGTTTATAATGGATATGTTTACATTTCCGCCGAGTATCGCGGAGAAGATACGACGCAAATTCAGCAGGGTATTTGGAGAAACAAAATTCTGGATGCCACCGGCAACCTGGGTGAAAACGAATTGGTTGTAAACTGGACCGAATTAATGGGCGAAGATGGCCCGAAAATTCTATCGATTACTTTTGACGAAGACGGTGAAATGTACCTTGGCCTGGATAAAGGCCATGCTGTTTATCTGCTAAA
Organism: uncultured Caldithrix sp.; assembly: GCA_964468415.1. Taxonomy (GTDB): domain Bacteria; phylum Calditrichota; class Calditrichia; order Calditrichales; family Calditrichaceae; genus Caldithrix. Next base: position 17,985 of record CAYXUS010000222.1, on the reverse strand, counting down.
TCAAAAGACCTATTGGTATTCGGAAGTGCTGGAACCACCGGCATCGTTGATAACCTGGGGGAACGGTACTTATATGTTTATTAACAAACATGCAGAGTTGCCAGAGGACAGAGCTATTTTACGGGTGGAAGTTAGTAAAAAAGGTGCAATATATTATGGTAGACCAAATAATTAAAAGGCCGAAAGGAGGTGGAAAAGCCATATTATTCATTTGCAATTGTAATTTAATGTTCAACCAATTAATTGGAGGTTTAGTATGAAGAAATTATTTACCGCACTCATGGTAGTAACCTTGTTTGCTTCGCTGGCATTTGCTCAGGTTTGGAAGTTTGACAGCGACTTCGCTGAGATGCCGCAGGCACATGGTGTGGTGGTGACCCCGGATGGTAAAATTTGGACCGTGTCCTACGGGCATCGGGATACTTTGATTACCGGTACCGACACACTTATCACGCGTCCGATCTACGTTTATAATGAAGACGGAACTCTGGATGAAACCATTCGCATCATCGGCGACGACACACTGACGAGCAAATGCCGCGGTTTAACCAAAGACCAGAACGGTAACATCATTTACACGCCCAATAACGAATTGTGGAAAATTAACTATCAAACGCATGAGCTAATGGGCAAATTCATCCCGGGTATCGACTATATCGGCGAGCCTGGTGTTGACGATGCCGGGTATTTGTATGTTGCCGGTATCTTGAGCGGACATCCGTTGTACATTGTTGATGAAGACATGAATCTGTTCGGCTATGTAACCGACACTCTGTACGGAATCCAACGTGGTGTTTTGGCTTCCGGTGACGGAAATAATATTTATGTAGGTAAAATTTACAGTGGCAACAACGGTATTCAGCACTTCAAGAGCGTAGACGGTGGCGGCGCCGAATCGGAAGCTTTTTATGCTGCCGATACGTTCGGTACGGTTATTGAATATGCCGGAAACGACACACTGGTGCACAAAATGTGGGGCCAGTGCCTGGATTGGGATAACAATGGTTTGATGTGGGTTGGTACCTACTGGAATGTGGACAGCATTTCGTTCACAGGCTGGTATGCTCTGGATTCCACCCAGAATTGGGCTGTTGTAGATACTTTGGGTCATCTGTATTGCAAACCGGGTGAAGGCTGGATTGGCGTTCCGGAAGGCGTTGGCGCTTACTATGCTCCGCGTGGTATTGCCTTCTCCGCCGACGGCAAAACGGCTTACACCGCTGATTTTGACGGTGGTTTGATCAAGAAATGGACCAACCCTAATCCCAAAGGTCCGGGTAGCGAAATTATTCCGCTTTCCGAACTGGTTGTAACTGCTATTGACGAAGGTGGACACAAAGCCGTTGTGGTTAATTTCGAACTGAAACAGAACTACCCGAATCCTTTCAACCCGACGACAACCATTCCTTTCGATCTGAAAACTGCCAAACATGTTGTCCTGAAAGTTTATGACATGAACGGTCGTTTGGTTTCGACTTTGATCGATGCCAAATTAATGCCGGGTCATCATGAATATAAATTCGATGGTTCCAAACTGGCTTCCGGTACGTATGTCTATCAGTTGCTGGTTGACAAACAGTTAGTCAACAAGAAGATGGTTCTGATTAAATAAGAAATCGGCCGAATTTAAGCCGACACATAAAGTTTTTTATGTGTCGGCTTTTTTTTGCATAAATCTTACCGTTTATTTTGATGATAATTCTTTTTGTTCATTAAAAAAAAGAAATGAGAAAGATGAAAGCGTTAAAATATGCCTTAACCATTATACTTCTGTATAATTTCAGCCTATTTGCCGGTACAACCGGTAAAATTGCAGGCGTTGTGAAGGATAGTGAAACAGGAGAACCGCTTGTAGGGGCAAACGTTGTTATCGAAGGAACGACAATGGGCGCTTCTACCGATGTGGATGGCTATTACACGATTTTAAATGTTCCACCGGGCACGTACACACTGCACGTGATTTATGTGGGATACAATGATGCCTTGATCAAGGATGTTCGGGTAGATGTGGATTTGACGACCCGAATCGATGTTAAGCTGAAAAGCAAGGTACTTTCCAGTGAAGAAGTGGTTGTAGTAGCCCAGCGACCTGTGGTTCAAAAAGATATTGCCCACAGCCAGTTGAGTTTGCAGGCAAAAAACATTCAGGCCTTGCCTGTGGGGACCGTGGTCGCGGCCATCGGTCTGCAAGCCGGAATCGAACTCTCGTCGTTGGGGCCGGTTATCCGTGGCAGTAGCCCCAATCAGGTGGTTTTCATGGTTGATGGCTTTTCCACCAATGACGAGCGATCCAACTATCCCGTCACCTCGCTTTCGATCGGGAACATCCTGGAAGTGCAGGTGCAAACAGGCGGATTTAACGCTGAATACGAACAAGCGCGTTCCGGTGTGGTAAATGTAGTAACGGCCGAAGGAAAGAGGGATCACTATTCCGGCTACATTTCTTTGCGCTACCATCCTCCTGCACCGAAACATTTTGGAATCTCTGTATACGATCCCATGTCTTTCTTCAATCGTCCCTATTTGGATCCGGCCGTTATGTGGACGGGTACGGAAAACGGCAACTGGGATAACTACACGAAAAATCAATATGTTTCTTTCCAGGGCTGGGAAGAAGTATCCCGGGCCACATTAACCGATGACGATCCGACGAACGATATGAGTCCGGAAGAGGCTGTTCGTTTATTCCGTTGGTACCATCGCCGGGACGGAGAGATCAAAAAACCGGATTATATTTTTGATGTGGGTTTTGGGGGGCCGGTGCCCTTTATCGGGAAAAAATTAGGCAATTTGCGTTTTTACGCCACACATTACCGCAATCAGGAAATGTTCGTTTTCCCGCTTTCTACGGATGCCTACCGGGAAAACAACACGCAACTGAAAATTAATAGTGATATTTCGTCATCAATGAACATAATGTTCATGGCTTCCTACGGAGAAATCTCTTCGGTTTCACCTTACAACTGGACGCCTCCAACAGGGCGGGTTTTACGAACTACCGAAGATGTAGCCATGCTGCCCAACAGTTCACCAACCGGCATGGCCATTCCGTACATGCCCGGCTATTTCAGCCCGACCAACATTTATCGCGGCATGATTAGTGCGAAGTTTACGCATACGCTAAGTAAAAATACGTTTTACGAAGTTCGCTTGCAGCACAAGTACAGCCAATACAAAACGTATCAAACGCAACTGCGCGATACGACGAAAAAATACGAAATTTTCCCCGGGTATTTTGTGGACGAAGCCCCTTACGGATATTGGGGCTATGCCAAAACAGGTGTGGGAAATATGCACCTGGGTGGCTGGATGAATCTGGGGCGCGATAAAAGTCGAAATGCCACTACTATTTTTCGGTTCGATTTAATGAGCCAGGTCAACAAATGGAATCTGGTAAAAACCGGTCTTTCGTTTACCTATAACGATTACGATATTTATGCATACACCGATAATCCGTCCATGTCCACCTGGCGACGGACCATGATTTATCACATCTTTCCTTACCGTATTGGCTTTTACGCTCAGGACAAAATGGAATTTCAGGGCTTTATCGCCAATATCGGTTTACGCATGGATTACATGGATCCGAATTCGGACTATTACGTATTGGACCCCTTTAGCAAATATTATGGCGTAACCTATGGCAACAAACTGGATGAGGTGCCGAAAAAACGTGCCAAGCCCGACCTCGTTTTAAGTCCGCGGTTAGCGATTTCGCATCCCATTACCGAAAATTCCAAGTTGTATTTTAACTACGGACATTTTCGATCAGCACCGTTGTCCTCGTATCGCTTCCGTTTGCAACGGGAATACAACGGACAGATTACCAATATCGGTAATCCAAATCTCGTTCCCGAAAAAACCATTGCTTACGAGATTGGTTACGAACACAGTCTGTTTAATACCTATCTTTTAAAGATAGCCGGTTATTACAAAGATGTTAGCAAACAACCCGGATGGATTTATTACGAAGGTTTAAAAAACATCAGCTATTACAGGGCAGCCAGTAACAACTATGCGGATATCCGCGGTTTGGAATTTACCCTAACCAAACGTTACGGACGCTGGTTTGCCGGTTTTATCAACTACACCTACGATGTGCGAACTTCCGGGTATTTCGGAATTTTAGCCTATTACGAAGATCCCAAATTACAGCGGGAATATCTAAAGCAAAATCCGGTGATGATTCGTACGCACCCCATGCCCTTTGCCCGGGCCAATCTGGATTTCCACACACCGCAGAATTACGGTTTAAAAGTTAAGAATTTTTATCCCTTTGCCGAATGGCGCTTTAACATTTTAGCCAGTTGGCACACCGGCAGCTATTACACGTACAATCCCAACCAAAAGCCCGGTGTTTCCGATGATACGCAATGGCGCGATCGCTACAATGTTGATTTGAAAATCAGCAAAACAGTGAATATTAAGCGTTATAAAATAAATTTTTACATGGATATCAACAATCTGTTCAATTTTAAATATATGAGCCGTGCCGGATTTTCTGACAACTACGATTGGCTGAACTATCTGGAATCGTTGAATTTCCCGTGGGAAAGCGGCGACGAAAAGGGACACGATCGTATCGGTGATTATCGTCCGCCCGGTGTTGCCTATGATCCGCTGGAACCGAATCCCAACAACGATCCGGTGATTTCTGCCAGAAATGCGGAGCGCAAAAAGAAAAAATCGTATATTGATATGCCGAATTTTAAATCCTTGACATTTTTGAATCCGCGTGCCTTTTATTTTGGTATTTCGATAAGATTTTAAGTGATTAATAAAGGTAAATTAAAGAATGGATAGCAAAACAATGAAAAAGATTGCCAATATATCAATTCTACTTTTATTACTTTTTTTAGGCCAGGCTTTTTCTCAGGTCGAAGGAACGGAGAAACGATACATCCGCGTCGGTTCGCTGCAAAGTCATTTTACGGCTTACGGATCGGAGCGAGCCTGGACGGGCCGTTATTATGCCGGACTTATCTGGCCGGCCGATTACCAATTGCAGGACAATGCGGTGATTAAGCGTACCTGGATTGCCGCCAAAGACTTTACGGACGAACGCGGGCAGCACTGGGAAAAATACGGTTTGTATTTTGTCGCTTCGGATGTGGGGCGAACTTTGTTTCCGGTTAAACTGGAAGAAACGGGGAAGTTCGAAAATCCGTTGGTTTATGTGGACGGGAACAACCTGAGCTCCGTGTACTCCGGCGATGTGGATTACATCAATCCCGATCAAATTGCCGACCGCATCGTGACCAACGTGGTTAATACCTACTTAGGCCTGACCATGACCCGTCGGATTTACGCCTTCAGTCAGCAATACCACGATAATTACTTCATCAAAGAATTTATTTTTAAGAATACCGGTAATACGGATTACGACGATGAGATCGAATTGCATGAAGATTTGAAAGGTGTGTACATCAGTTGGGGAACCCGTTACAGTGTTTGCCGCGAAGCGGCCAAGTACATTGGCGGGCAGGCCTGGGGCGAACGCGATGTGCCGACCCGTCGCGGCGAAACTTATCCGCAGGAATACACGAAACAAATTGATGAAAGCACGCCTTTCAGCGAGCTGAATTATTTGCGTTGCGCCTTTGCCTGGGCCGGGCAAAACAAAGCCAACAGTTACGACAACATCGGGGCGCCCGATTTGCTGGGATACGGACGTTTAACAGCTATTCAGCATGCCGGTATCGTTACGCTCCATGTGGATAAATCGGTGAACGATCGCTCGGATGATCCGTACCAACCCTCTACGCTGGGTTGGCACGCAGGTGATACGTATCCGGGCCGCGGTACATTGACCGCCGGTACCATGAAAGAGCTATATTATATGTTGGAAGGACACCCGTACGGAGGTGCCAACAAAGGCGGAACGAATCGTTTTGACGAAACTTACATCACGACTTTGACCTATCAGAAAGACCCGCACGACATTCACGGCGATGATGGCGGTGCGAACATCTGGTTCGTCTATGGCCCGTTTGACATTCCTTTTGGCGATAGTATTCGCATTGTCGAAGCCGAAGGCATTGCCGGGTTGAGTCGCACAATGGCAGAAAATATCGGCCGTCGCTGGTTTAAGGCGTACAAAAACAAATCGGACAATGGTCCCTTTGTTTTGCCGGACGGAAGTACGACCAATGACAAGGATGTCTTTAAAAATACCTGGGTGTTTACCGGCAAAGATTCGATTTTGCTCACCTTTAGCCGTGCCAAACGGAACTTCGATAGTGATTTTGGCATTCCTCAACCGCCATTGCCGCCGCGCACGTTTGATGTTAGCTCGGGCGGGGACAAAATTTACTTGAAGTGGACGGCGAGTCCGTCCGAAAACGATCCGGATTTCGGTGGCTATCGCATTTACCGTGCGGTGGGCAAGCCCGATACGACCTATCGGGAAATCTTTGCTTGCGGTAAAAACACCGCCAATCCGGAAATTGTGCATGAGTTTGCCGATCGCTCGGCCATCCGCGGTTTCCCCTATTATTACTACATCGTGGCTTTTAACGACGGATCGAACAACACGGACGGCTATGCCAATCCGCCCGGAGAACTGCACAGCGGGAAATTTTACACCTGGGCCACAGAACCGGCCTATTTAACGCGTCCCGCAGGAAAGTCACTGGATGATATCCGCATAGTGCCCAATCCCTACAACATCAGCGCACGTGATTTCAATTATTGGGGAGAACCTGACAAGATAATGTTCTTAAACATTCCGGCCTATTGCAAAATTAAAATTTACACGGAACGCGGAGATCTCATTAAGACTATTATTCATGATGACGGTAGCGGTGATGAAGCCTGGAATGCCGTGACTTCTTCCCGGCAGACAATTGTGAGCGGGTTGTACATCGCTTATTTTGAAGTTACCAAGGATTATACCGATCCGGAGACTCAGGAAGTTTTGTATCGTAAAGGTGATCATATTATTAAAAAATTTGTAGTTATCAGATAAGTGTGGGAGTTTATGAAAAAATTTATCATCTTTTTATTCGTTCTGTTGCAGTTCTCATTTGCTAAAAACAATCAGGAATTCAGAGCTGTTTGGGTTATTACCTGGGAATACATCAATCCGGACTGGTCGGCCAGTCAAAATAAGGCAAAAATTCGTCAAATATTAGACAACGTTAAAAAAGCAAACATGAACGCCGTACTCTGGCAGGTGCGTCAAAGCGGTACGGCTTATTATCCTTCGTCCTACGAACCCTGGGGCTATTACGCCAATTACCACAACAATCCGGGTTTCGATCCTTTGCAATACGCTTTGGAAGAGGCGCACAAACGTGGGTTGGAATTGCACGCCTGGTTCAATGTGTACCATGTGGCCTCCACCTGGCCGGGTACGCCTGCGGCCGAGCATCCGGAATGGATTTGCACCAACGAAGACGGCCAGTTTATGACGGCCCATCGCTGCGTTTCGCCGGGTCTGGACGAAGTGCGCGCTTACACCATTCAGGTGGCTATGGAAATTGTGCGCAAGTACGACATCGACGGTTTGCATCTGGATTTTGTGCGCTGGAACGAATACACCGAAGATGATATGAAAAATGCGCCCACGATGATGGAGCAGGTTAACGAAATGGACGGCATGGAACCGCAGCAACGTTTGCAACTGTTAAAAACGGCCGGTAGCAAACGCTACATTTACGATGTAAAGCATCCGGCTTCGGGCGGTGTGCCACAGGGTTTTGACACGTGGGGCGATTGGCGCCGCTGGGGCGTTACGGAATTTGTGCGTCAGTTGCACGATTCCATTCAGGCTGTTAAACCCTGGGTTCGGCTTTCTCCGGCTGCCCTGGGCAAGTACAACTGGAGCGGTTGGAACGGCTACTATGTGGTTTTTCAGGATGCCGCTCTATGGTTTAACAAGGGCTATATCGATCAGTTGACGCCCATGCACTACCATTGGACAACCGCATCCGGCTTTTATGGCATGCTAAAGGGTGATTGTCCCGAATGCTGGCAGCAATGGATTACCGAGGGCATTAATGCCAAACGCCTGTACACGGTCGGGCCGGGTTCGTATGTTTTGGATGATTACAACGTCTGGAACAATCACAAGGACATTGTAACTAAATGCCGCACGGTATCTTGGGTGGATGGTTTTCAATTTTTCAGTTACGGTACCTGGGCCAAACACGATTATTTTGCCCAGGCTGCCAGGGAATTTTTTACCAACAAAACAAAAATTCGTCCCATTGATCCGACGATAACACCCAAGCCGGAAAGTCCGGCAGTTGCTCTGGCCAAGATCGATTCGTTGCATTACACCTTGACGATTACGCCACCGGCCGGCTTAACCGACAACCAATGGTTTATTGTTTACCGTTCGGATGACACACAAATTGATACCTCCTCCGATGCAATTATTGCCCGGCATTTTGGTAATGCAACTTTCACGGTTGATGAAGCGTTTTCAGGGTTGCAGGATTTTAACGGCAAATACCGCTATTATGCGACCATCTGCAATCGCTATTGGGTGGAATCGGATATTTCGGATACGTTGTCAACAGATGAAATTCCTTCGTTTGCGCCGACGGTTGTTGCCACCTATCCTCCTGTCGGCGAAAAAATACCGAACAACAGCTCTGTGAGTGTTACTTTTTCGAAAACGATCGACATCAATACGGTTACCATGGATGCGGTGCACATTAGTCCGGCAGCGAGCATCGGGTCGTTGCAATGGGATGCGGCGCACAAAAAGCTGACCATCACCTTTGCCCGTAATTTGCAATTGGACACGGAGTACACGGTTAAGCTGGATTCGACGATTAAGGATGTGAACGGGCGCATGCTGGACGGCAATGGAGATGGCCACGAAGGCGATAGTTACTATTTTGTTTTTCGCACCTTGCCCGAAGATCAGGTGCCGCCAAAGCTTTTGGGTACGGTGCCCTCCTCGGAAATTGTCGAAAACGATTTTGACACTGAAGGAACCATATCGGCCTGGTTCGACGAGGAATTGGACGATCAATCGGTAAATGATCAGAGCCTTTTTCTGTACAAAGGCGGCACGCGTTTAAATTTTACATTCATGCACAAGGTAATGAACGGCCTGTCGGTTATCAGCATTCAGCCGGAAGAAGAACTGTTGCCACAAACCGAGTACACCGTGGTTCTGGATACCGCGCTACGGGATACCTCGGGCAATAAATTACCCGAATTCAAGCTCATCGACTTTTTCACGTCCAAGCGTCATTATTCAAGTGTTACGATGATCGATGATTTTTCTTCGCCGGGTGCCTGGTGGCAGCCTTCGGGCAGCGGATCGACCGTGGGAATCGACGGCGGTGTAACCAAATGGGGTTACACCACGTCCATGTATTTGCCCGCTTCGCGTCCGCACCGGGCGGCTTTTTTGCGCTACAAATGGAAGGCCGATCCGGCCAACCCGGGATTTTTAATCCGTGAATATCTGCCTCCGAACGATCTGAAGAACAAGGAATTTGATACGACTTCGGTGCTGCAAGTGTACATTTACGGAGACGGCAGTCACAATAAATTCCGTTTTGCCATCGATGAAATGCACGGGGGAAGCTGGACGCAAACGGAGGTTTCCAAATGGATTACCATCGATTGGTACGGCTGGAAACTGGTGGAATGGAAATTGAGCGATCCGAATACGGTGGGCACATGGATTAGTCCGGACAATAAATTAAACGGTACCAAATACCGTTTTGACAGCTTTCAGCTTACTTATGACGAAGACTACGGCGTAACCTACGGAACGTTGTATTTCGACGACTTCCGCCTGGCTAAAAAGACCGACGAACCGGTAGGAATTAGCCCAAGCGAGAAAAAAATTCCCACGGAATTTGCGCTCGAGCAAAATTATCCCAACCCGTTTAATCCGGTTACGACCATTAACTTTCAGGTACCGCAAAGCGGTCATGTAACCTTAACGGTGTACAATTTGCTGGGGCAAAAAGTCGCCACGCTTACGGATAAGTATTTGGCGCCGGGCAGTTACAAAGTTCGCTTTGACGGCTCCCGGTTGACTTCCGGTGTGTACGTTTACGTGTTGCGCAGCGGGAATGTTGTGCTGAGCAAAAAAATGACCTTGCTAAAATAGAAATCTTTTAAACGGTACTGTTAATGGAAGGCACCCGTCTGTGGAAAGTCGGGTGCCTTTTTTAACGTCGGGACGAATTTCCCGATCTGACGGACAAACAAAATACCTGCCAATCCCTAAAGCAAAGAACGGTAAAATTTAAAAGCATGCGTTCAAGAACAGCTATTGCCCGAATCTGCCGATTAACAATCCTTTTTTTACTTCTGCTTATTTTGGCTCAATGTACTTTCCGATTGAAAATGCCACCCAAACGTGAGTTTCGCGGCGCCTGGATTGCCACGGTGGCTAACATCGACTGGCCCGGGCATTTTAGTGATCCGCCGCAAAAGCAAAAGGAAGATTTAAGACATCTGTTGGATGCTTTGCACAGGGCGGGCATTAATGCGGTCTTTTTTCAGGTCCGTCCGGAATGTGATGCGCTGTACCGCTCGAAGTACGAACCTTGGTCGTACTGGCTTAGCGGAAAACAGGGGCAGTCTCCGGAACCTTTTTACGATCCCCTGCAATTTGCCATTCAAGAGGCACACAAACGGGGCATGGAATTGCACGCCTGGTTTAATCCTTATCGTGCGGAAAGGGTGATTGGTCTCTATCCGCTGGCGGCCAATCATGTGGTTAAGGCGCATCCGGAATGGATTTTGAGTTTTACGGAGAAGGGCGGGAAGTTACGTATTCTAAATCCGGGTATTCCGGAGGTTCGTCAATACGTGACGCGTGTGGTCATGGATGTGGTGAAGCGGTATGATATCGACGGGGTGCATTTTGACGACTATTTTTATCCCTACCCGAATAACGACATTGCCCGAACCAATAAGGATTCGTTGACTTTTGCCAAATACAAACACGGGGATGCCTCGGATTCGAGTATCGCCAGTTGGCGCCGGGAAAACGTGAATATTCTGATGCGCATGATTCACGATAGCATTCGGGCTACTAAACCTTTTGTCAAATTCGGTGTAAGTCCGTTTGGCATTTATCGCAAAGGTCAGCCGCAAGGCATTCGCGGCATGGATGCCTATGAGAAGATTTATTGCGATCCGCTGGCCTGGTTGCACGATCGGTCCGTGGATTATTTGACACCGCAGTTGTACTGGCGTATCGGGGGTGAGCAGGATTTTGAGAAATTGCTAAATTGGTGGGCCGACCAGACGGCAAAGGAAAAGCGACATTTGTACGTGGGGCACATTTTCGGCAGGCGGTTCTCTCAAAAAGAACTGCCCGAACAATTGAAACTGGTGCGCAAGAATAAAAAAGCGCAGGGCGATGTTTATTTTAGCGCCAAACACTTTGCCATGAACACCCTTGGGTTCGACAAAAGAGTGCGGGAGAAGGAGTACCGCTATCCGGCCTTGCCGCCGGAGATGGGGTGGAAGGCTGTCGGGCCGCTGCCCGACAGGCCCCGGCGTTTTCGATTTGCCCGGCCGGATAGTCAATCCACGGCACGGTTCCTGTGGGAAATGCCGCAGCACACGGAAACGGACAGCACGTTTCGCTTTGTGCTGTATCGGTTTGCACAAGCGCCGGCGGATAGCAATCCGCCGCGCACCCCTGCCAACATCTGCGCCCTCACGGGTGGCCGCTCGTTCCTGCCCCGACCCGCGCCAAAAGCCTCGACCCGCTTGTATTTTGCCCTGTCCGCCGTGGATCGAAACGGGCGGGAAAGTCGGTTGAGCCACTGGTTGAAAATAACACCGCCATCCGTACCAAAAGCACAAAACGGGAATTTATTCGTGCCCGACACGTTCTGTTTAAGATGGGAGCTATTGCCCGAGGCATCGACCTACCATGTGCAGGTAGCAAGCGATTCCGCTTTTACCGGATTGATCAAAGATCGTGAAGCCATTGCCGCGGATTCACTGAGAATCACCGGGCTTGTGGGCAATCGACGCTATTATTGGCGCGTGGCCGCACAAAATCCTGCAGGGCAAAGTGCCTTTGGTTCCCCGCAACGGATTTTCACCGCATATCCTGCGGCGCCTCGGCTCATCATTCCCGAAGACGGTTTTACGGGAGAACAGCATCAGATGAATTTTCGCTGGCAAGCCGCTGGCAAGGCACAGCAGTTTCGTCTGCAGGTGGCGCGTGCAGGTACCTTTGCGCCGCAAACCGTGCTGACCGATACCGTGCTTGCGGATAGCAGCTTGCATGTTACCGTACCGGACGACAGCACGGCACGCTGGTTTTACTGGCGGGTGCGGGCAAAAAACGAGTGGGGCCACAGTCACTGGTCGGAAGTTTACCGTTTTCGCCGCCGGGGCGAAACCAAATGATCGCTGCCGCCGTATATAGCCTTTGATTGCCAAAAATAAAAACTCACAATTTAATGAAGGCGTCGCACGGACGCGTTGAATTTAGCTTAAAGAGAAAAGGAAACGGAATGAAGTTCGCAACCAAGTTTTTGATTTTATTGCTTTTGTTTTCCGGGGCATTTGCACAACACACGCTGAAGGTGGAAAAAGTTATTACCCTAACCACGCCGCAGCAGGGATTCTTTTTTTATCCCAAACTCACACCGGACGGCCAAAAAGTTTTGTTTACCGGCCCCCGATTCAAAGGCTTGTACCTGCTCGATTTGAGCAACAGGCAAATTACCGATTTAAACAATGAAGACGGCGCCGGATACGAATATCAAATCGGGCCGGAGGGCAAGTACGTGTACTACCGCACCTCGACGTTTAAACACTACAAAAAATACTATTCGCTGAAAAGACAATCGCTAACCGACCGCACCGTTCAGGTTCTTGAACATCAGGTAAGAAATTTGCAGCCGCCAGAAATTCGTCAGGGCGTGCTGATTTATTTAAAAGAAGCCCGACCCGTACAAAAAGCGTTAATGCCCGTTTTGAAAAAAAGCCCGGCCGTACAAGCCAGGGCGGTGTTTGTCGGAGATAAAAATATGATCGTTGCCGAGAACGGCAGCGAGAAAATACTGGCACCACTGGGTGAGGGCAGGTACATTTGGCCGCGTCTTTCACCAGACGGTACAAAGTTGGTATTCACATTAGCCGGTGATGCGACCTACGTGTGCGATCTGGATGGCAATATCTTGAGCAAAATCGGCTATGCCAACGCACCCACCTGGTCACCGGACGGCCAATGGATTGCTTACATGGTCGATCATGATAACGGCGATTATTTTACGGATTCGGAAATTTTCATTTCCGGCGCAGATGGCAAGAAAAAAATTCAGGTAACCGACACCCCGGATATTATCGAGATGTATCCCGACTGGGGCGCCAGTCTCGACCGGCTGGTTTTTGCTTCCAATCGCGGACAAATTTTTATGGCCACCTTAAAATCGGAATAAAAGAGGTTCACGGATGAAAAAAATACTTTCTTTTTTGTTTATTCTGTCCGCGGTTTTGTGGGCGCAAGATTTCGACGGCATTAAAATTTACATCAATCCCGGACATGGCGGGCACGATCCGGCCAACGATCGCTACATTCCGCAAACCGGCTATTGGGAATCGGAAGGCAATTTAACCAAGGGCCTTTATTTGTATCAGCTTCTCAAAGAACACAATGCCGTTGTGTACATCAGCCGAACGCAGAACCGCGATGTGGACGATTTACCCCTTTCGCAAATCGACGCCGACGCCAATTCCCACAACGTGGATTATTTTCATTCCATTCACAGCAATGCCTACGATGCCACAAGCAATTATCCCCTGGTGCTGTTCCGCGGCTACGATGACGATCCGGTTTTTCCGGCCGCCAAACAAATGGGGCTGGACATGTGGGAGCAATTCCAGAAAATGGATCGGCAGTGGACGTACTGGCCGTACCAATCCAAAAACGTGCGTGGCGACTGGTCGTTTTACAATTGGGGTACCTCCGGGCTGGGCGTTTTGCGCTACCTGAACATGCCGGGCACTCTATCGGAAGGATCGTTTCATGATTATTTGCCCAACTCGTACCGGCTGATGAATCTGGATTACCGGCGACACGAGGCCATTGTTCTCCTGCGCGCTTTTATTAAATTTTACGGACTGGATCCTCTGCCGGACGGCGTGGTAGCCGGTATTGTGCGTTCCAAAACGGAAAACGTGGATTACAGCTACAATTACAATTCCGGCTTGCCCAACGACAAAAAGAAAGCCATCGAACACGCTCTGGTGCGGCTTTTGCCGGGCAACCGAACCTACATTACCGATTACCACAAAAACGGTTTTTTTATGTTCGAACACGTAGAGCCGGGTACCTATCAGGTCATTATGAATGCAGGCAGTTATGCGCCCGACACCGTGCAGGTAACGGTTAAAGCCAATGCCACTTCGTTTGCCAATGGATTTTTGACAAAGGTCGGCGACAAGGCCCCCGAAGTTTACACTACCGTTCCGGCTCAGGGCGATTCGGCGGTCATCACGCATTCTTCCGTCGAAGTAACCTTTAGTCAGCCCATGGATACATTGGCAACCGAACAGGCCTTTTCCACGCAACCGAGCAGCCACGGTTATTTTTATTGGGATGACCGCGGTGAAATTTTGACCTATGCCTTGTACGACACGCTGGCCAGAAACACTACCTACCGGGTAACCATTGACACGACAGCGCGGAATAGTGCGGGCAGGGCTCTGGCGGAGCCGTTTGTTTTCGAATTCAAGACGGCAAGGCAACACATCGCGCCGACTGTGGTCGATTATTTCCCCACCGGCGATAGTGTGCGGGTGCAGGATTACATCACCGTTTCATTCGATTTTCCCATGCGCAAGCAGCCGACCGAACGGGCTTTTGTGACGGAACCGGCGCTCAGCGGAACATTCGATTGGGCCGCGGACAGCACCTCGTTCGTCTTCATGCCCGATTCCGCCATGCAACGCAAAACAAAATACACGGTTAAAATTCTACCCGAAGCACAAAACGCCTACGGAGTGCATTTGGACAGCACTTTCAGCTTTACTTTCCAGACGCGCTATTACACGAATCTGGTTTTGCTCAATTCGTTTCCTGCGCCAAACGCAAATAACATTAGCACCCGCTTGCAAATTTTTGCCGTGTTTAGCAACAAGCCGGACAAGAACAAAATACGCAGGCAGTACCAAATTCTCGATTCGCTGGGAAATATTCTGGCGGTGCGTTCGGTGAACGTAACCAGCAAAAACGGCCGGGGAATTCTCAGCTTCGAGCCGCGCAATCCTTTGCAGCCCAATGCCCCCTACACCGTACGGTTTTTCCCGGAATTTACGGATGTGGACGGTTTGCAGCTTGCCGATACGGTTTCCGTGACCTTTCGCACCTGGGCTCGCGATTACGGCAGCGGCCCGATTCTGGACGGATTCGAATCGACGGACGAATGGGTGAATCCAAACGACGATTCCTACACGCACGGCGTGGATGCGGAGGCAACATTGTTCGGACGCTACAGCCTGCGTCGCATTTCAGGAACATATTCGGGATCTTTGAAATATCAGTTCAGCGCAGATACCGGAGGCGTTTGTCGTTTGGCCAGAGTGCAACGGCTCGAATTGCCGGTGAGCGGCGGGACGGATTTCGGTATTTGGGTTTACGGCGATTTTAGCCACAATGTGTTGGAATTGTGGTTCGACCGCGATGACACAACCAATGTGGTCGCCTTTCGCGATACGATTAACTGGGCCGGTTGGAAAATGCTTGTTGTGCCGCTGGATTCCATTGCCGGGCAGGGGAAAGTTTATTTTCAGAGCATTGTCATCCGGCAAACACCTGCCGGCTACGACGGGGGAACGCTGTATCTGGATGACGCCCAATACGATGTGCGCTACACGGCAATCAAACCGGGTTTCGGGCAAAACATACCCGGCAAGTTCGCATTGAGCCAAAATTATCCCAACCCGTTCAATCCGACGACGACCATTCGCTATTCTTTGCCAAAAGCGAGTAAGGTGCATTTAACCGTTTACAATATTTTGGGACAAAAGGTAATGGAGGTGGTCAACAAAAAACAGTCGGCGGGTGTTCATGAGGTGCGCATCGACGCCTCGCAGTTGGCCTCCGGTGTTTATCTGTATCGAATAAAAGCGGGCGGCCATGTGGCCGTGCGTAAAATGGTGGTGCTAAAATAGGCACTCAAAAGATCAAATTTCTATTAAGCAGGGGGCAAACATGGCCCCCTGTTTTTTTGTAAAAAGCTTTACCTGATTTGTTGTTTTTCGTACCTTCCTTTTAGAATAGGCTTAGAGAATTTCTCAGGAAACTAAGTCTATCGAGATATTTCAAGCGAGAGTAAAAAGAAGAGTTTCTATGGCAGGTGCATTCCAGCGTCTCGACACACCGGATGGAATAGCCAGATTATATTTTGATGTGCCGGGGCAGAAAGTAAACGTATTCAATGCGGCCGTTTTCGAAGAATTGGAGCAAGTACTTGGCGAGCTGGAAGAACATCCACCCCGTGCGTTACTTATTTTTAGCCGCAAGAAAGATATCTTCATTGCCGGAGCCGATATTCATGAATTTCTTAAAATCGAAACGTTTACCGACGGAGTAAAGGCCAGCCGTAGAGGGCAATTGATTTTTGAACGCTTGCACCGTCTGCCTTTTCCCACCATTGCGGTCATCGATGGAGCCTGTATGGGCGGCGGCACAGAGATGAGCCTGGCCTGTACTTACCGCCTGGCCAGTCAAAATTCTCAAACCAAAATAGCGCTTCCCGAAGTAAAATTAGGTATTCTGCCGGGATGGGGAGGGACTCAACGTCTACCGAAATTGGTGGGGCTGGAGCGTGCATTGGATGTCATGCTAACCGGAAAAAATCTTAATGCGCAAAAAGCATTAAGATTGGGGCTGGTTGATGCGTTGGTTGCTCCCGATCGGGTAGAAGATCAGGCGTTGCGCTTTGCCCGTCAGGTTCTGGACGGAAGGGCTAACGTTCGGCAGCGGGGGCTAAAACGGTCGGGTCTGGTCATGCGCTGGTTGGAAAAAACCGCGCTGGGACGTAAAATTATTTTTAATACGGCCCGAAAAAACATACTTCGGAAAACATTCGGAAATTACCCTGCCCCGCTCAAGATGCTCGAAGTGGTTGAAAAGACCTATGCCTTGCCCCTCGACGAAGGGCTCAAAATAGAGGCCGACGCTTTGGCCGAATTGATTTTAACCAAAGAATCGCGCAATCTGGTTCGAGTGTTTTTGCTGCAAGATACGTTGAAGAAGAAAACACAGAGCATTGCCGAGCAAGCATCCACCGTGCTGCCTTCCGAAATACACATTTTGGCAGGCGATGATCAGGCGTTGGATGTGGTGCGGCTGCTTTTAAAAAGTGGCTTTTCGGTCGTCGTCCTCAATGAAAATCCGATTCAGCTCCAGAATCTGGAGAAAAAATTTCTCGGCTATTTCGAAAAACT
Source organism: uncultured Caldithrix sp. (assembly GCA_964468415.1). GTDB lineage: Bacteria > Calditrichota > Calditrichia > Calditrichales > Calditrichaceae > Caldithrix. The sequence goes on along the minus strand of CAYXUS010000222.1, from coordinate 582 downwards.
TGTTACGCAAGACCGGTCTCGGAATGAAATCGGATCGGTTTCATTTACCGCATTAAGCAAATTAAACGAACCGCTCCGGTGGCTAATCATGGACGACCCTTCCCTTGCATCCGACGAATTGGAATGGGTAGTGGCTCATCCTCCCCAACGCATTTTAGTCTCGTCACGGACGTTTTTGAGCCGCCAATATTTGCAGAAATCTCAATGGGAAAATTGGCATGCCCTGCAATTTTATGTGCCAATCGAACGTTCGATGGTGGCCGAAGTCGGTATCGATGCGAAAAACGAAGCGGCGGTTCCTGAGATTTTTCAATTGCTACGGGCGCTGAAGAAAATTCCCATTCGCAATTATGCGCAAAGCAAGTTATTATTCGGCACAATGCTTTTACCGTATTTACTGGAGGCCGTGCGTCTTGCGGATGAGGGCGTAAAAGTTAAAACGATTGACAACATCATGAAAAAATTTGGCATGGTATCCGGTCCGTTTTCGTTTATCGATGCGCTGGGAACCGGTGTGGTGTTGAGCGCAGCCCGGGCCGATTTGTCCCTGGCTAAAGAATATGCCAACGAGCTAAAAATTTT
>CAYXUS010000221.1:0-3183 GCA_964468415.1 uncultured Caldithrix sp. | reverse complement strand
GACCTCCCCCCAGCTACCGCACTCTGCCCGTCCCCCCGGCTGCCTCTACCCCCACCCTCACGCTGCCCACCCTGAGCAACTTTCTTTCGCCTTATTCGTATTTAGTGTTTAAATTGAGATGTAGTCCATTGAATAAAATCGCCTTTATTCTGTAATTGATCGTGATGTTACAATAACAGGAGTTTCCCATGACTGTTTTAACCGTTCAAAACATCAACAAAAGCTTCGATCAGATCCATGCGGTTAACGATGTTAGCTTTTCCATCGAATCCGGCAAAATTTACGGTTTGCTGGGACCAAACGGAGCCGGAAAAACCACCACCATTCGCATGATTATGAACATCATCGCGCCGGACAGCGGAAATATTTCCATTTTCGGCCAGAGCATGAGCGATGCCTTGAAATCCAAAATTGGCTACTTGCCCGAAGAACGCGGGGTTTACCCCAAAATGAAATTAATCGACTTTTTGGTGTTTTTGGGAGAACTGCACGACATGCCCTCTTCTCAGGCCAGAACGCTGGCCCGGGAATGGCTGAAACGGTTCGATTTGCTGCTTATGGACGAAAACAAAATTCAGGAACTCTCCAAAGGGAACCAGCAAAAACTACAACTTATCGGCTCCTTTCTGCACAACCCCGACCTGTTGATTCTGGATGAGCCCTTCTCCGGTCTGGATCCCGTCAATGTAGATCTGGTCAAAGAAATCATTCTGGAGTTCAAAAAGCAAGGCAAAGCCATCATTCTTTCCACCCACATGATGGACGCCGCAGAAAAAATTTGCGACCATGTCATCATGATTAACAAAGGGCATAAAGTGTTAGACGGCCCCCTGGATGACATCCAACGCCAGTACGGACACAACGCCGTACAACTGGAATACGGCGGTGACGGAAGTTTTATCGCACAACTGCCTTTTGTCGAAGAAAGCAATGACTTTGGCAACTTTCTTGAAATACGGTTAAAAGACGGCGTTAGCGTAAATGAACTGCTAAAGGCCGTTCTGGACAAAATTGAGATTTTCAAAGTGGAAACCCGTCGCTCCACCCTGCACGAAATTTTTATCAGCCTGGTTAAAGGAGGTGAATCTCATGCGTAAGATATTAGCAATTATTAAACGCGAATACAAAGAGGCCGTGTACAAAAAGAGCTTCATCATTTTAACTTTACTCATGCCCGTGCTGATGATTGGTTTTAGTGTTCTACCGGCTTTGCTCATGCAAATCAAATCCCAAAAACAAACCCGAATTCACGTCATCGATCTCAGTCACAAAATTTACGCTCCGCTGCAAAAGAGCCTTTCGGGCGACACTTTAAAAACCGGAGAACCCCGTTACGTTTTTACCGCCATCGAGGTGGCCCCGAATGCGGTTGAGGCCACATTGCAAGCAGAAAAAAAACTTATTGCCGCGAAAAAAATCGACGTTTTGCTTTACGTTCCGGCCGATATCGATTCATCGCTGCAGGTAAAATTCTACGCACGTAACGTTGCCGATCTTGATTTGACCTCCCGCTTTAAAAACGAAATTTCTTCCATCATTTCCCGCGAACGCCTGATCGCCGCCGGTATTCAACCCGAACTGGTCGAAAGGCTGACCCGACGGGTTAAATTGGCGACCTTTAAAATTACCAAGGGAGGCAAAGAGAGCAAAAGCGGATTTGTTCAGGAATATTTCGGCACGTTTATTTTCATCTTTTTCCTCTATTTTACCATCATCATGTACGGCGCGGGGATCATGCGCAGCATCATTCAGGAAAAAAATTCACGTATTGTGGAAACCATTCTTTCCGGAAGCAATGCCTTCCAATTTATGGCCGGGAAAATTCTCGGTCAGGGCGCGGTAAGCTTAACCCAATATCTCATCTGGATTCTTTTCGGATTAGGCTTGCTTTTTGCAGGCTCGCATTATTTCCCCATTTCCAAACAATTTATGCAGCTTAACCCCATGCTTTTTCTTTACTTTGTTATCTTTTTCGTGCTGGGGTATTTGCTGTTTTCGGCCATGTATGCCGCAGTGGGGGCCATTTCAAATTCGGATCAGGAAGCACAGAATGCCAGCTTTCCCATCACACTTTCCCTTATTGTGCCCATCGTCCTGTTTTCTTATGTGGTCAAAGATCCCAACAGCACGCTGGCTTTTACTCTTTCACAAATTCCGTTTTTCTCACCGATCATCATGTTTGCGCGGGTCAATCTGGCCAATCCCCCGATGTGGCAGGTACTTTTGTCCATTGGCATTTTAATCGTAACCATTGTAATTGTCATCTGGATTGTGGCCAAAATTTTCCGCATTGGCATTCTAATGTACGGAAAGCGCCCGACCTTACCGGAATTATTGAAGTGGATTAAATATTGATTCCACACGCCTTTCAAAACTACATTCATGGTTTATCTGCAAAGGGGCATTCCCGGAATGCCCCTTTGCAACTTCCCTATCGTAGGCATCACCATTCCTAAACTTCACCGACCGAATTCCAAGGCAACGACTTACATCTACCTTCTTTAATACCGATTCTTCACTTGCAGTTATTTCTGTTCGTTCTTCTTAATTGCCGAAAATTCTTTTCCCTGCAAGAATATCGTTGAGGTGGAAAACCTGTCGTAGAACGCCCCGGGAAATGCCTTGCCACAACCGTAATTAGGGCACAAATCCGGCACACGCCCACTGCTGTAATCCGCATCACATTAATATTTGACCAATTTCTTAAATTCGCACTTTCAAAAACGTACTTTTTTCGTTTTTTTAGAAGCACACGGTGTGAACACGGAAAATATTGAATATTCAAATAATAAAATCACGAATATTCATCGCATTCAATAAACCGACCCTTTATTTTTCGCCGCTTTTTCCCGCCGGAATAAAGATCGAATCTATCGGGTCGAATATTAACTCGTGAGATTCATTTTCGTTTGGAGAGCACTCCTGAACGTCAATGAAATTCATGCTTCTTACTGGAATAATACTTCGGTAAAAATCAAAGGAATTTAATCCAAGAAAATCAGGAGGTTTTTTTTATGAGGAAACAAAGACTACACTACGTATTGGCAATTTTTATCCTGGCCGCGGGGCTCACTTCGCTTCGCGCAGGCACACAGGCTTTAACCCGGGGCGTTTTTGTGGGGCAGCAGGCTTCGGGTTATTACGGCTATTCCATAGCCAACGGCGATTTTAACGCGGACGGCT
>CAYXUS010000220.1:0-13208 GCA_964468415.1 uncultured Caldithrix sp. | reverse complement strand
CAGACCGGGACTACTCGGCAACCGGCGGCCTTTTTCATTTTTTCATTTTTCATTTTTCATTGCCACTGTGCCACCACGAAGTGGTAGGCATCCCTTCGGGATGAATGGTTTTAATTCGTGCTGCCAGGAAGTGGCTCCCATTCCCGAAGGTCTACTCCGTTGTGGAAAGCATCCCGCAGGGATGCACCGTGATTAACCCGCCAATTCGTTGGCGGGTATCGCCCCCACTTTACCCTCGTGCCGTAGGGACGGCTGAACACCCTCTTACAACTTCCGCAAATTCTTGGTCAGCCACTTCTGAATAAAATCATATTGCGGAAACTGACGTTCTTTTTCACGGAACGAACGCCCATGAATGGTTCTTCTGCCGTTATTGTGAACGGTGGGAATGGCAATATGGAGCATTTCGTGGTACATTAAATATTCCACCACCTTGCGCGGAACCTTTTTGGAATCGAAAATGCGGCTGATAACCAATAAATTTTTTTCTTGATTGTAAAAGCCAAGACGTCGGTAAGCCTTACGCAAGCTCCAACCCAAAACAGGTCGGGACAGTTCTCCTTTGAAATACGCCTGATTCACGGAATCAAAAATTTCGTTTAGATCAAAATATTGGCCAACTGCCGTGTACTTGGCACTGGGTGCCCGGCGGCGAATGCTGTTTTTAAACTCCGGATGGGCCTCTAAATATTCCGCGTAAACTTTGTACAACTTGCGATCCACTTTAAACCGGTAAAGCTTTAAAAACAAAATAGCGCACAATGCTTTTAAAACGGAAGGCGGGGCTTCCCGCAGCAGTTCAGAAATTTTAACATGCACGGTTCCCCATTTGGTAAAAATGGTATGACGTAACGAACGGGAAGGTGAAAATTCGACTTTGATTTTCGGTATTTTTTTCTCAAAAAGCGCCTGATGGACTTCCCGGCACAATTGCTGCAACTGCTCTTCTGTCATGCTTTTCCCTTTGACCGACCGTAAATAAAAAATCCGGGCCGTCAAAAAGCGACGCCCGGATCGGCAAAATAAAAATTTACGCCTTAAAATTCAATGCTTTCTCCGATGCCCAGCAGTTTCACATCAAATCCTTTGGCCTTTACCTTGTCCACAAATTCCTGCGGATCCACATCAATCACATCAAAGGTTTTGTAGTGCATGGGAATGGTCAGCTTGGGTTTAACCAATTCCACGGCTTTAACCGCATCGTCAATACCCATCGTAAAATTATCGCCGATATTCACCAAAAAAATATCAATAGGCGTCATCTCACCGATGAGTTGCATGTCGAGGAACAGCCCGGTATCACCGGTGTGGTAAATGTTCTTTCCTTCTACCGTAAGCACCACACCCGCCGGAGTGCCTCCATAACTCCCGTCCGGGAAAGAAGAACCGTGCCAGGCCGGCGTCAGTTTCACCTTGCCGAAAGGGAATTCATGCGCACCGCCAATGTGCATGGGATGGCCGTTTGCCCCCTGCGCGGTCACGTAATTTACAATTTCGAAGTTGGAAATGATCGTTCCGTTCGATGCTTTGGCAATGGGGACAGAATCGCCCAAATGGTCGCCATGCGCATGCGTAACGACGATGAAATCGGCTTTCACATCGGCCGGTTTAAGCGGCGCCATCGGGTTACCTTCCAGAAACGGATCGATGGCAATGGTGTGTGCTCCGCTTTCGATGAGCCAGGCAGAATGACTTAAATACGTTAATTTTCCCATGGCTTGCCTCCTGATTTTTAGCATGCCCAATCAAAAAAGGACGCCCCGGCGGAGCGTCCTTAAAAATCAAACGAATTATTTGCTTAAAATTTCATCGACTTCTTTAGTGGTTTTGCGAACGGCTTCTACCGATTTCATGAAGAGCTCGCGTTCCCGATCGGTCAAATCGATTTCGATGATTTTTTCCACACCGCCTTTACCCATAATGACCGGTACACCGATAAACACGCCTTCAACACCGTATTCGCCCTGCAACAAGGCGCTGGCAGCGATGATCTTCTTTTTGTCAAAAATGACCGCTTCGGCCATTTCCAGAGCGCTCCAGGCCGGAGAAACAAAAGCCGAACCCGTTCCCAGCAAGCTCACCACTTCGCCGCCCGCTTTGCGCGTACGATTTTCGATGGCTTCCAGGCGTTCTTCGGAAATGAATTTTTCGACCGGCATTCCGGCAATGCGGCAGGCCGAACGAATGGGTACCATAGAATCGCCGTGGCCGCCCATAACCAGCGCTTCTACGTTTTCAACACTCACACCGGCTTCTTCGGCCACAAAATAGCGATAGCGTGCGGAATCCAGCACACCGGCCATACCTACCAGCTTGTTGCGCGGCGGTTGCAAATTCATATTCAAACGGTAAACAATGGCATCCAGAGGATTGGCAATGGAAATAATCATGGCATCCGGACAATAGGTTTTAATTCCTTCGCTCACAAAATCGGTGATCTTCAAATTGGTCGTTAACAATTCTTCACGCGTGGGAATGGTGCCATCCGGACGGACGGTACGCGGCACACCGGCAGTATTGATCACCAGTTCGGCATCCTTAATAACTTCGTAAGTTTTGGAACCGCTTGTTTTTACGTCGGATTGAATAATGGGTGTTCCTTCGGCAATGTCCAAACATTTACCTTTGGCCAGGTCCGGTTCTTTGACGTCCACCAGGGCCACTTCCCGCGCCAGGCGGCGTTTCACGATTTCGGCGACTAAAACACCTCCGATGTTTCCCCCACCGATAACAGCGATTTTGTTTAACATGATACGATCTCCTTTCTTTACCTTTAAAAAATATTCAAACTCCCTTGCGGAGTGTGTGTTCCATTCGAGCGTATTGGAATTTAAATACCTGAACAATGCAAAGCAAAAAAGATCAAGAAAGATTTTCGGGAACAGTTCCGAGGGCGAATTATCATTTTCCCGTTTGCTTTGGGCAGCGGAAAGGCCTAATTTAAAAGCATGAAAGGTGAAGCCATGATTTTCGAGGTGACGCACGTAACCACTTACGATGGGTACAAACCGGCCGAACGTCCGCTCAGTTTCGAATACATGGGCATGCGCTATTCCGTAGAAGAGATTATTGACCGCTGGTACGAGGCCAGCCCCATCGCCGGGCGTCCTACCTACGATTATTTTAAGGTCCGCGTAAAAAACGGCGAGGAATTCATCCTGCGGCACAACCGCATGCATGATGTGTGGTCTGTACTTTTAAAGTAAAAGCTCCCAACAAAGGGCGGGATTTATTTTTCCGCGTGCCGGTCGGGAATCAAACTCTGGTACGTAAAATCAATCTGTTATGTCGCAAAAGCTTTTACAACCAAAATCCCCTCAATCGGCTTGCAGGAGATTTTTTGCGTTAAGAATTTCGGGCACTAATCACCCTCCATTTTACAAAACAAAAAAGGCCCCGTAAAAGGGGCCTTTTTGTTTTAGAGCGATACTCTATTTGATGAGCATCATTTTAATCGATTTTGTCGTTTGGCCGCTACGCAAAGAGGCGAAGTAGATTCCGGATGGCACCGTTTGTCCCTGACTGTTTTTACCGTTCCAATGATAGGTGTAAACGCCTTTGTGCAACTCACCGGCAAACAGCGTGTTTACCAGCCGGCCGGTAACATCATAAATACCAACCGTTACGCGGGAATTTTGCGGAACGGCAATTTGAAAGGTCGTACCGGGATTGAACGGATTGGGATAGTTGGGTTTTATCTGAAAGCGATCGATGAGCGCTCCCCGATCCTGCGCATGATCGATGGCGGAAACAAAGTCAGAGTTCTTGGCTCCGGGCGTACCTAAATCGCCATCACCGTAAGGAGTGGACGACACATCCCAATTGGCACCATCATTATTGTCGAAATTCGGGTTTTTCAATTCCATCGACTTGCCACTCGGATCGGGAAAGGTTGCGCCATTATCATACTCCACACGATCCACTTCGGTAATACCGTCGCTGTAGACAAGGATTATTTCATCACTGCTGTTGCCGAGCTGAAAACGATCGTACATGTAATCCACAGGGGCTCCGCCGTTCACGCTCATCGTGTCGTTGATTCCCAGCACTAAATAATCCCCCGGATCAATGGTCAACGGACCATCATTATTAATTACATGGTAGTCAGAATCCTCGTCTTTGATAATCCAGCCATTAATATCCACAGTTTGTGTGTCGTTGTTGTATAATTCGAACCATTCCCCTTTATCATCGGCCACAACGGCCGGATTCTGCATAATCTCGTTAATTACAATATCGGGGACGGCCGCATGGTCGTTGTCTTCGATAGTCAGCGTAAATTGTGAAGGCGTTCCGACCGCCGCATTGTTACCGCCCGAAACATTTTGCAATTCGAAGACAAAGGCTTCATCGCCTTCCACTTCACTATCATCGGTAATGGTAATGGTAACCGTTTGATTATCCGAACTACCGGCAGGGAAAGTAACGGTTTGGGTCGTGTAATTGCCAATATCAGCAGGGTCTCCACTGGTTAAAACCACATCCGCCGTGGTGGCGTTACTGGGATCGGGATTGGTAATGGTCACGACTAACTCGTAAGTGCCATCGCCTTCGTTGGCCGTATCTGCAGCCGCCGCAAATTGCACGGTTGTATTTTGGGGTGGCGTCCCCAGACCAAAATCAAAATTGTCAAACGATCCGGTTGATGTAGAGCTTGTGCTGGTGCTGTGCGCCCAAATTGGGCCGCTATAAATCATGTTAGAATCATCGAACAAATCGGTCACATTGCTTGCGGAGGCAGCAACGGCAGCATCAATATCCGAGGGAGTGTCAATAGGAGTTCCCTCTTCATAATACATAGTCCAATGACCGTCACTTGTTACTTCTACCCGAATGTTAATGCCATCTGAGCTAATATCATCCCAATCGACTCCCGTACTAATTACAGTCGTTCCCGGATCCGTACCGGAAATCCCATCAGTAAATTCGACTAATTTTAATTCATCACCCGCACCACTCCATAAAACGGCATATCCGTCAACCGTGGACGATGAAAAATCATCTTCATTGGCCACAAGCACCCAGCCTAAGCTATAATTTGAAGTTCCCCAACCACTGGGGTTTCTGTTCAAATCCATATGGAATGACCAGCCGGTAAGCGCATTGCTCCCCAAATCAAACGTAGGTTCTGCAGCCGTTAAATCTCTGCTTGCGTTGGTAGGCTCCAGTCCGCTTTCTCCTCCTGTTTTGCAAAAAAGCGTATTACTTGAAATTGAAAGCTGATCGGCAGTCACTTCATGCTCGGTCCAACCATTGCCAAGCGCATCATTATCAGCACGATTAAAATCGTCAATAACATTGTAATTTACCTGTGAAAAAACCGTAGCCGCCGCTAAAAAAACGGCAAAGATTACATTAAATAAACGCATAAGCTTTAATCCTCCTCAAATATGATTTTCTGTTTATACTTCTTTAAAAGATAAAGAAAATTTTTTCCAATGTAAATGATCAAATACGTTTTTTATGGTTCGCCCATGCAATCATTAAACGGGATGCCGCAAAATGCAACAAAAGCCATCATTTCAGTTGTCCTAAATTCAAGGGGAACCATGAGAAAAATCTTCAGCCAAACAGCCGTTTTTTACACTGCGCCACGGCCCGGAGCGCTTCCCGTTCATCCCAGAACAGATCTTCGTGTAAAAAACGCTCCAGCGGCTTGAGCCGCCGCAAATCGAAGTTAATCCACGGGGTTCCGGACCCCTTGGTGTGCATTGTGCGGGATAAGGGACGGGCTACCTTTTTGACCACCTGCAACGGTTCAATGCAATTTTCCCAGGCGGCAAACAATTTTTCCGGAGCATATTCGGCCGCGTAAAACAACGCGATACGAGGGAATTTCCCGTCCAAATACAGGCCAAGCGAGGGATTGGGCGTCGTAAGTCTCCGGTAAGTAAGCCAGGCCTCTCTTTCCATAATGCCAATATATTCCAGAGGCACTTCCGGATGTGCGGACAAAGGCTGAGAACGGCGGGTTCGGGAATATTTGTATTCCACAAAAAAAGTAAAATGCCCGATTTTTTCGGGCTCATCCGGAAAGGCGCGGGGCCGTTTCGTTTCGCTCTCCCAATCAGGAAGACAGCGCTGCAAATCAAAATAAAGGCTGTCTGGAAAGTAGCGTAACAAATCTGTGGTCGGGCCCAGCGCATGGTACAACCAGCGATGCACTTCCCTGGCCTGTTCGGCGAACCGATATTCGATACCTGTTTCGATTTTGTGATAGCGCCGATCGGTCAGAATGGTTTCGCCCACCGTGCGAATAAATTTCTGGGTTAAGGCGTCGCGATGGCTAAAGCCAGAGGCAGGAGAAGGCTGCATTTTGCTTCCTTTCCCGGAGAATTGCGTTTTTGTTTAATGTAAAAAACAAAAGCGGCCTGTCAAAATTTTCAGACAAGGCCGCTTCGTAAAAAACAGGCAATCTGTTTGCAGTTTAAATGATACCTTTTTCTTTCAGGTAATCGATGACCATTTGCGCGCTTTCTTCCAATGACAGCTTACTGGTATCGATAACCAATTCCGGTTTCAGCGGTTCTTCGTACGGGGCGTCGATTCCGGTAAATTGTTTGATTTCTCCGGCCCGGGCTTTCTTGTACAGTCCTTTGGGATCGCGTTGTTCGGCCACCTCCAGCGGCACCTTAACAAACACTTCGATAAATTCGCCGTCATTCAGCAGCGCGCGCGCTGCGTCTCTGTCTTTGCGATAAGGCGAAATGAAGGCCGTCATGGTAATCACCCCGGCATCCACGAACAGCTTGGCCACCTCGCCGATGCGGCGAATGTTCTCTTCGCGGTCTTCCGGAGAAAAACCCAAATTTTTGTTCAGGCCGTGGCGAATGTTGTCGCCATCCAGAACGTACGTTAACTTGCCCATTTTGTGCAGCATTTCTTCAACGGCGTGGGCCAGGGTCGATTTGCCGGAACCGGAAAGGCCGGTAAACCAGATGACCACACCCTTTTGCCCCAGCAGTTTTTCGCGATCTTCTTTTTTGATCAAAGAAGGATGCCAGACGATATTCGTTGCTTTTTGTTCGGTCATTTCTATTTTCTCCTGCGCTTATTTTTGCTCGTTCAACTTCCGGTAATAATCCATCAGAATGTCTACCACTTCGGGTCGACTGAATTCCTTGGGCGGGCGTTCGCCGCGAGATAGCATCTCGCGCAGCTTGGTGCCGCTGATCATCACGCGATCTTCTTTGCTGTGCGGACAGGTTTTCATGGAAGCCATGCCGTCGCACTTGTGGCACCAGAACGTCCAGTCGATATTCAACGGCTTGATGTGCAATTTGCCTTCGGGAATCTCGTCGAAAATCTTCTGCGCGTCAAACGGGCCGTAATAGCTGCCCACTCCGGCATGGTCGCGACCAATTACCAGATGCGTACAACCGAAATTCTGACGAAAGATGGCATGCAAAACCGCTTCGCGCGGTCCGCCGTAACGCATTTCCATGGGATAAACTTTCAAAACCACGTTATCTTTCGGATAGTATTTGTCGATCAGCACTTCGTAAGCCTTCATGCGCACATCGGCAGGAATATCACCGGCTTTTAATTTGCCTACCAGAGGATGGATGAGCAAGCCGTCGCTTACTTCCAGCGCAATTTTGGTCACGTATTCGTGCGAACGGTGAATGGGATTGCGTGTCTGGAATCCGGCGATGGTTTTCCAGCCTTTTTCGGCAAAAATAGCGCGGGTTTCGGCCGGACGTGCGTAATAACCGGCAAACTCGTCCGGGTAGTGCAATTCGCTGACCACCTTAACCGGCCCACCCAGGTACACATCGTGCTGGGCGTAAATTTTAGCCACGCCCGGATGCGCTTCGTCATCGGTGCGAAAAACGTTAACGGCCTCGTGTTTTTTGTCGTACGTGTATTTTTCTTCCACCGTCATGGTACCCATTAGTGTGCCGCTTTCGTCGTCGATCAGGGCGATCTCCGAACCTTCTTTTAATTGATCGGCCTGCTCTTTGGAAACGGCCAGCGTAATGGGAATAGGCCACAGGGTGCCGTCGGCCATAAGCATATCGGTCACCACCGTTTTGTAATCTTTCTCGCGCATAAAGCCGTCCAACGGACTAAATGCGCCCATGCCCAGCATAATCAAATCGGATGTTTCGCGAGAGGTAATGCGCACCTGCGGTAATGTTTTGGCTTTCTCTATTTCCTGCTTTATGGCATCGCCTTGCAAAAGCAAAGGTTTTAGTTCGCCGCCATGCGGTGGGATTAAGTTTTGCGCCATGGGAATTCTCCTGTTTTTCGATGATCATCTTTTCAATTGGTAAATTTTTAATATATGAAAAAAACGGATACGATGTGTGATTGATTTGGCCGTAAACAGGCAATCTTTGCCCTTTTCAGAAATTCGCAAATTTGGCAAAGCGTTTCCTCCGTGCGCTTTTGCCCGCCCCAAAATGTTCCTAACAAAAAATTAACATTTTCATGCCGTTTTTTTCGTAATTTCTGGCAGGTAAAATTATTCGGAGAATCCGTTTTGGAACGCGACCCCCGCTTTCTCATTTTGATTGTTGACGACGAACAACCGATTCTTGATCTGGTTGAATTTAACCTGCTTAAAAACGGCTACCGCACCCTCACGGCCACGGATGGCGAAAGCGCCTTACAGCTGGCCAACCAATATTTACCCGATGCCATTATCCTCGATTTAATGCTTCCGGGAATCGATGGCATGGAAGTGTGCCGCCGTTTGAAAAATCAGTCGCGAACCAAAGACATTCCGGTTCTCATGCTCACGGCGCGCGGAGAAGAGGAAGACATTGTTAAAGGATTTGAGCACGGTGCGGATGATTATGTGACCAAGCCTTTTAGTCCCCGGGTTTTACTGGCCCGCCTGAAAAGTGCCTTACGACGCAAAAAACAAACCACCAATAACGACGAAGTTCTGGAATATCTCTCCATCCGCCTGCATCCGGGTAGGCGGAAAGTGTTACTGAACAATCGGGAAATTTCGCTCACTTACACCGAATTTGAAATCCTTTCGTTTTTAATGCGCCACCCGGGATGGGTTTTCTCACGCAGTGAAATTGTGGACAATGTCCACGGCGACAACTACCCGGTTACCGAGCGTTCGGTGGACGTGCAAATTGTAGGTCTGCGCAAAAAATTGGGTTCCTTTGGCAAATACATCGAAACCGTACGCGGCGTAGGCTATCGTTTAAGGGAAAGGGAAACCGAATAAAAACCGAATGATGAAATAATTCCATGAAAATAAAAAAACTGTTTACACAAATTTTCTTCGCCTATGTTTTGCTGGCTATTTTTTCCATCGTTATGCTGGCAGTGTACGAACAAAACGTGCAGGGAAATTTTTACCGCCGCGAAATTAAGGCAGACCTAACCGCTCGCGCACGTTTAATTGCCCAGGCCCTTCGCTACCAGAAAAACTGGCAAAACAAGGCCGCTCTGGATTCTTTGCTGCATGTGCTCAGCCATAACGGAAAAGTGCGGGTAACCCTCATTCGCCATGACGGCAAAGTGTTAAGCGATTCACACAAAGACGCGAACCTGATGGATAATCACGCCGATCGCCCGGAAGTAAAGCAGGCCTTTGCGGGTAAAACAGGCTATGCCATGCGTCACAGTCACACGCTAAACACCGAGTTGGTTTATCTGGCGCTCCCCCTGAAATCAGCGCGCCGCGTACAGGCCGTGGTACGGGTAGCTTTTCCTTACGCCAATTACCGGGATGCGCTGAAGAATTTACAATGGCATTTCTTTTTGGGTGGTCTCATTGTCATTTTGCTGACGGCGCTGCTCAGCTATTTAATTTCCCGGCGAATCAGCCGCCCGCTGGAAACCATTCGCCAGGGTGCCCAACGTTTTGCTCAGGGCAATTTTACGCCCTACCTGCGAGAACAGGGCACCGAGGAAATTCGTGCCGTGGTCCGGGCATTAAATTCGATGGCCCGCGAACTCGACTACCGTATTCGCACCATCTCGCTGCAGCGCAACGAACAGGAAGCCATGTTCAGCAGCATGAAAGAAGGCATTCTGGCGGTCGATTCGCAAGAACGCATTTTACGCATCAATCAGGCCGCCCGAAAATTTTTCCACATTCAGGAAGAAGATGTCATCAAACGGCCGGTGTACGAGATCATTCGTCACAACGAAGTGCTGGATTTCATCCGACGCATTTTGCGCACGGCCGGACATCTGGAGAAAGAGATCACGGTCATGGGCACAAAAGAGCGCATTCTGCTGTTTAACGGCGCACCCCTGCGCGATGCCCGCGGCAAGATTATTGGCAGCCTGATCGTCATGTACAACATCACCCGCATTAAACGTCTGGACAAGATGCGTCAGGAGTTTGTGGCTAATGTTTCCCATGAATTGAAAACCCCCATCACGTCGTTAAAAGGATACGTGGAAACCCTGCGCGAAGGCGATGTGGATGCCGAAACGCAAATGCGTTTTTTGGAAGTGATCGCGCACCAAACCGAGCGGATGAATGCCATTATCGACGACCTGCTGCAGCTTTCACGGCTGGAGCACGGCGGGAAAAAATTCGAACGCAAAACACAGCCGTTGCTGCCGGTCGTGCGCGAGGCGGTTCAATCCTGCAAAAAACAGGCCGAAAAAAAAGACATTGTATTACGCATTGTGCAGCAAGAAGACATCGCCGCCAATGTAAACGCTCAGCTATTGCGGCAGGCCATTCTGAATTTGCTGGACAACGCCATTAAATACAGCCCGGCCGGAAAAACCGTCCGCGTCTTTTTGCGCCGCAATGCCGGTCAGGTTGAAATTGGTGTGCAGGACGAAGGGATCGGAATCGAGAAAAAATACCACGCACGGCTCTTCGAGCGTTTTTACCGGGTGGACAAGGCACGCAGCCGCGAAATGGGCGGCACAGGTTTGGGCCTTTCCATCGTTAAGCACATCGTGTTATTACACGGCGGACGCGTAACGGTAGAAAGCGAGCCGGATCAGGGTAGCACATTTACCATTATCTTGCCGGAATAGCCCCCCTGTGACCCGGCTGCAAAACAAATGGCAACGCCGCTTTTGGGGAAAATATTATCCTGTTCGCCTGCCCTTGAACGGCGCATAATTATTTGCATTTTACGGTAATTTTAATAGATTTTTTTAATCCATTCATTCACGCTTCGCCGCGGACGGGGTGAGTTTAATCATTCTTTACATTGCCAAAAAACGAAACGCGTGATCCGGCAAAAGGAAAAAATTTTTTCGGATCTCTGATTTTTTAATACATAGAATAAAATTGTTTTTAAGCCATCATCAGAGGTATTTTGCCATGAAAACAGGAAGTTTACTACTTGCCTTATTGCTTTTCTTCATCAGCACATTAAGCGCACAGGACAAACAGGCCATCATCAGCTCCGGCCGATACTACTACGGCAGCGGGACGTCTTTTGACGAAAAAGAAGCCCGCGGCCGCGCCCTGGAAGAGCTCACACAGCAAATTGCCGTACGCGTTGCCCAATCGTTCACCCACAAAGTAAAAGAATCTTCCAAAGGATTAAAGGAGGAAGTGCGTTCCATCCTTAAAACGCACAGCGCCGCCACTTTAAAAAATGTGCAAATGATTAAAACCCCGCAGCCCGGCGGAGAAATTAACGTATTTTGCTACATTCCCAAAAACGAAGTTTCCAGAATCTTTGCCGAGCGCAAGCAGTTAATTTACGATATGTTTCGTAAAGCGGAACACAACGAAACGATCGCCAATTACGGCTATGCTTTAAAGCTTTACTATTTTGCCCAGATACTGATGAATTCCGTACCCGATCAAAATATTGTGGTAAATGACATCAATTTAACTCTGGAAATTCCGGATCGAATCAATCGAATTATTCAACATATTCGCTTTCAGAAGGTGGAAGACCGCTTTATTGCACCGGATGAGCGGGAAATCACCTTAACGGTCCGTTACGATGAAAGGCCGGTTTCATTACTGGATTTCATGTTCTGGGACGGAAACAGTCAGCAGCAAGTTACGGCACGGGACGGATTGGCTACCTTCCGCCTGCTTGGCGCTTCGGTACATTTTAAAAAACTACAGGTGGCCATCAAATATGCGTATTACGATGCCCGCAATGAGTTTCAGGTTATTGCGGAGCTCTGGCCGGTGGTGGAAAAGGCCGTTTACAGCAACGAACAAACCATCTCTTTAAATACCGGGACACCGTTACCGGCGACGGTTAATAACATAACGGGGAAAAATTGGAATCTGAAATTGACGTATAAGGGAAATGTGCCGGTGGCGCAGAACATTACCCGCTCAACCGTTCAGTTTCTTGATTTGCTTGCCCGCGGAGATACCGACCACATACGCCGGCGATACGGGAATGACCCGTTTTTACGTGACAAAATTCTGAATTACATCAAATACAATCATCCCGAGCCGTTGGACAAAACCATTAAGGCCACTGTTCACAAAACCACGCTTGGGTACGAACTGCGGCGCATTCGCGTCTTCCAGAACTATCCCTCGCTGCACAAACAGAGCACCGAATATCTGGTGCTGGACTTTGATCACAAGGGCAATTTGATCGATCTGAACGCCAGCATTTCGGAAAATTTGTACCAGACCTTCGTCCGGCAATCGGAATTCGGGCATGACTGGAAGGAACGCCAGCAGATAATTAAATTCATTGAAAAATATCGCACTTCGTATTTGATTCGCGATTTGAAAACTATTGACCTCATGTTTGCCGAAGATGCGTTGATTATTGTAGGACGAAAGATTAAACGTAAAAAATTGCCCGAAGATTTAAAACCCAGGTACCGGCGTTTTGAAAAACAACCCGACTACGAATACATTCGTTTAACCAAGGAAAAGTACCTGCAACGTCTGCAACGCGTGTTTGAGGCCCAGCAGGATATTTTTCTTGATTTTAGCAGTTTTCGCACGATTCGCAAAAACAATACAAAGGGCGTGTACGGCGTGGAAATGCGCCAGAGCTACCAGTCCACCACCTATTCCGATGAAGGCTACCTGTTTTTGCTGATTGATTTTCGCGGAGCCGATCCGTTGATTTACGTGCGTGCCTGGCAACCCAACGAATGGAACGATTCGGTTCTGGTTCGCACGGCCAATTTCCGGATATATAAGTAAGGGCAAGGCGTGCCTTGCCCTTACCATCTCTGCACAAGGGATATCAAACATGACGCCTTACGATCCACAAAAACACCACCGCCGATCCATCCGATTGCGGGGATGGGATTACCGCAATCCC
>CAYXUS010000219.1:0-4845 GCA_964468415.1 uncultured Caldithrix sp. | reverse complement strand
CACCCCCCCCGACTCCCAGAACCCCCCTACACTCCCGAACCCAATATTTATACACGACGCGCGCCATATCATACATTTTTTCATACGGCGGATTGCCCCCAAAATCACTGGATATGGTTGCTTTGCTGGAAAGCGTTTCGGTTGCGGCACTGTTCGCTCCGCCGCCAAACATAAAAGAAGTAACCGTGCCGTGTTCGTTAATTACCACAACGTCACTCTGGCCCCGGTAAGTGCGCAATTGATTGATTTCTTCTTCGAATGGGCTAAGGTCGGTTTGAAAGATTTCGATAGGCAAATTCAGTCTGTTTACTTCGGGATTGTCTCGATCGAACTGTGCTTTAAAATCACAAGCGACGGGAACGAGCTTGGAACCAATGCGCGTGATACGAATTGGATTAATTTCCAGGGTAATAAATCCAAAATCATTGTATAAATTCCACAGACGAGGTAGCGTTTGTGCCAAAGGACTGATAATTTCCTTCGGTGCTCCTAACTCGCATAAGGCATCGACAATATGGTAGGACTTTAAACCGGTAATGGGATCAAACGAACTGTTATAAATTTTATCGGCGGGCAATTCTTCGATGTCCACACCCCCATGATGCGTTAAAGTAAAATTTACTTTACGGGTAATCGTAGAAACCGACAGGTTGAAATAAATCTCATAAGAAGAGGGAATAAATTCTTCAAAAGTAACACCATTGGCCTGAATGATGCGGTTGTGAAAGACATGTTCCGCAAAATAGAGTTTCCTTTTGGCTTCCATTGCCTCAATTCCTGAGGAAACAATTTTTACTAAACCGGCCTTGCCTTTTTTACCCACCCCTCCATAAAATACAGGTTTTACCAGACATTTCCCGTGCTTTTTAATCAGCCGTTCTACATCGTCAAGGGTGGCATCGCACTCTAAAACTTCGGGTGTGGGAAAGTCCGCTAACTCAAGCAGAGAACGACCGAATTTCATTCCGGTAATTTGCATAATATACTCCTGACTGTTTACAGGAAGTTAGTAAGAAAAAAAATATTATCGTCAAATTATAGCCGCATGATATTGAAGGAAGTAGAACACAGAATCCGGATCAAATCAAACGCATGAAAAACTGCAATCTTTGCAGTAAGAATTCCAGCCAATTGAATAGCACGACGTTTGCAAGAAGAATAGGATCGAGATTATTTTCAACTTTTCCGATAAATATAAATAACTTTTTAATTATGTCAAATATTTTGTGTGAAATTATTCTTAATCAAAACAAAACGGGGTAACCGGAATGGAGCGTAGCGGAATATCCCAAAGGGTTGTTCTTGTTAAAAGCAATTCCGTATGCGCAAGCTTCATTCTTTTTTGATTTTGCATTTTGTTCATAACGCATCTCATGATATCTTTTACCGGTTAACCATTTCCCGTTTTTATTACTCAACTCAGCCGTGATCTCTATCATTGATTTGGTACTCGTTAAAAAATATCTTTGCAATGGCAAATCCGAAAAAAATCAATACAGATCGTAAATCATATTTCCCTGCTTTCTTCCTTTTGTTCATTGGGAGTGCTTTTGCCAAAAAGGTAAAATTTACCCTAAAGAGTGCAATAGATCAGGGAAATTTTCAGGAGGCGAGTTCGGGCAATAATCTAAAGGGACGCTTCCTAATTTGTCATAGTGGGAGACATGTTGATGTCCCATGCAATGGCTTCTCCCGGCAAGCGGGACTTGCAATGGCAGGTATTTTACAACTACATCAACAATCGCTCAATTTAGGAATATGTAAAATAAGATCGCTGTTTAATAATTATTATGCGTTGAATTGATGGTTAATTAGTTGATTTTTAGCTTGTTAAGCATTGTAAAATTCAGTCTAAATGTGAAATCCGGGTTAAATGTTAAAGTTAACCTTGAAGCTGACGAAAAAATAGAGCGTAGAACAATAAAATCTTGAGCAGGAATTTGGAATATTAGACGATTGTGCTCGTTTATTTGCTTGAATTACTAAAATAATGCGAATAATTTGCACGCATGGGTTAATAATTCAATATTTACACCTTTCCTGCATTTTACATGAGCATGATCAATCCATTTTTACCGGATAATAAAAAATCAGATAAATAATTTGTTTATCTGATTTTATTTCCATATTTCAATTAAATAAAGGTAATTGGTGATGAGACGAGTCATTTTTTTTGTATTGTTTTTTTCTACCCTTTTGTTTTCCCAAACCATGCAAGTCACTGTAAATTCACAATTCCCCTCACCATATCTCAGCGATTGGATGTCCGTACCCAATCTTATTCGGGTAACCGTTCTCAACACCAATCCCAACGCCGAGACCTATTACATTAAGCTTCGGCTGGAATCGGACAACCACGGTTTGATTATGGAAGGAAAAACCGAATCCTTCACGGTGTTGGGCGGAGGCACGTACACCATTGACAACACCAATTTGATCGATGTGAATACGGCAACGATTAACGAGGCGCTGGTCGATCAGGTGCGCAGCACCAACCAAATTCCCGAAGGTGCTTACACGCTAACTCTGGAACTTTACCGGCAGGGAGGGCAAGAACCGGTTTACGGCCCGGAAGTGGAAACCTTTTACGTTTTGTCTTTTGATCGCATCCAAATTTTGGCTCCTTTTGACGGCGAAACCGTGCTGAACGAAAGCAGTTTGATCTTTCAGTGGACACCCGTGGTGGAAGGCATTTCCGATTTTAATGTGCGGTACCACCTGGCCCTGTTCGAAATTCGCCCCGGACAAATTCCCTATCAGGTTATTACCTCTGCTTATCCGGTATTCGAACAAGACGTGGTGAATAGCACGCAACTGGTTTACCCGGCATCGGCTTACGGACGTTTGCAGCGGGGCAAAAAATACATCTGGTACGTGCAGGCGTTTAACAACAATCCCGGGCCAAATTACAACCAGCCGCTGGGCGAAAACGAAGGACGTTCGGAAATCGTTTCGTTTTACTATCAGGAAAAAACCGAAGAAGCGGTAGAACTGGCCGATATCCGACGTTTGGAATTGGTGCCCGGCGTTGCCTATTTGAAAAATCTTTCCGCGGTTAGCAAAAACGAGACCGCCAGCGATTACATTCTGGACGGCAGCGCAACTTTGGTGGCCTACGTGCAGGGCGATTCGTTCGAAGTACCTGTTTCCATTAATCACCTTACCTTTTTAAAAGGCTCGCTGTTTCCGCCCTCGTTTACCGGCGGAGATGTGAGCGCCTCGCTTTCCGGAACGTTGAGCCACCTGCCCGGGCTGGAATCGCTACCCGTTGAAGTGACGGAATTGACCTTCACCCCGGCACAGGGGCTGACCTTTGGCGCGGAGTTTACGGTTCCCGGCAATCAGTACGTGCGAGCGGTGGATTTGTCCGGGCGCATCCGTTTGAGCAGTGCGGGGTTTACGGGCACGCTGGACTATTCCGGCGATTGGGAGCATCCCGTCGTGCAGTTCGACCACGAATTGTTTAAAATGCACCTCACGGCCGTGCACATCGATCTTGCTACGTTTTCTGTGCGCACCGATGCGGCCGTGCGTTTTCTTTCGTCCGACAGCGCCTGGCGCTTTCCCAATGTGCAATGGAGTTTGCCGCGGCTCTCTTTTCCCATTAACATCAGCGGGCAGCAAATTCTTTCGTTAATTCCCGATAACGATTTTCTGAAGCTGAAAATCCGCACCCTTTCCGGTTCCGTTTCCTTTGATACGGACACGGGAAATTTCGATTTCGACTTGGGGCTTGATGCCAATTTGCTTTTTCCTTTTGCGGGACAGCCGCAGAGCTTACCCGAAATTTCTTTGCGTTTGAGCAAGGCGCACGGATTGCAGTTGCAATCGTTTAAACCCCATTTAAGCCGCGACATGCTTCTCAATTTGGACTGGATGAAATTGGCGCCGCGCAATCTGGCTTTGGACGCCTTTTCTTACGTGAACGGGCAGTACACCTTCGATTTGTCTCTGGATGCCGAATTCAATGTAATGAATTTGCCGGAATTCAATTCGCCCGTGGTGCAGGGCATTCACATTACGCAACAAGGCATTCATCTGGATGCGCAGGATTTTAACAATCTTTCTCTGCCGCCTTTCGAACTGGCGGGAATGCGTTTCGAATTAAAGCGTTTTCATGTGGGTGCCATGGAATTTAATTGGCAAGATGCCGCCTTGCCCGATTGGGATTTTTCGGCGGACGTGGACGTGCGCCTGCCTCATTTGCCGATGAATTTCGCTTCGAATCTGCGGGAAAACGTATTCCACCTGAACGGCCTTCATCTGGGCGGAAAGCACGTGCATTTCGAATTTCCGCAAAAAACGTTCAGCGGAAACGAAGGCAAAATTCCGCTGGCGGCCGGTGCGGCTTATTACGTAACCACGCTGGGCGGCGTGCTCGATTTGGCCTGGCAAAATCATTCTCTGAGCAATCAATCCACGTTGACCATGAGCGGCAATTTAAAGCTGCCCGATTGGTTCGGCTGCAGCGAAACGCAATCGCTGGCTTCTTCTCAGTTGCGTTTGGACGGCTTTGGGCACATTAGCGGGCAAATCGAGAATTTCGTGCCTTCGTGCCCCATGCACTTCGGTTTTTTGACGCTGCGCGTTTCCAACAGCTCGTTGCAATTCGAATATTCGGACAGCACGCAAAAAGCGCTGTTGGCCGCGGCCGTTACCGCCACGTTGCCGGGCATTGCCGCCGGAAGCGAATCTACAGCCAACGGAAATGTGACCATCGATTTGATTTCCGGGAAAATGCTCGACGGACACCTGACTTTTTCCGATTTTTCTCTGAACATTCCCGACAGCAATCCCATCCTTACTTTTCACATTTCCAGCGCCACGTTAAGCAAAGACGGTCTG
>CAYXUS010000218.1:0-10802 GCA_964468415.1 uncultured Caldithrix sp. | reverse complement strand
TCAAAATCGCAGGAACCGTATCCTTCGCTGCCTCTGGCGCGGAATGATTTTTTAGTCAATTCATTGGAGGGAACGCATGGCTCCGATCAATTCAATGTTTCGATAGCTGTGGATAGCTCCGGTTATTTTGCCGCAGCCTGGATTGATATGCGCAATGGCATTCGACAGGCCTTTGCTCAGGTGTTCGATCCCATTGGGCAAAGAGTGGGCGAAGTTATTCTTTTGGATTCTACGGCATTGGATTTTGATGGCTATCCGCTCGTCGCGGCCAGTGGGGTGGGACGATTTGTGGTAACCTGGGGTACTCCGCAAAACAAAATTTACTTTCAATTGCTTGGCCTGAACGGACAAAAAATCGGCGGAAAGACGCTGGTTTCACAGGGATGGAGAGATAGCTCGCCTGCGGTGGCGATGGAGCCAGGGGGACGGTTTTTGCTTATCTGGCAGAATGGAGATATTCTGGGCCGAGTGTACGATGCCAACGGTGGGGCTTTAAGCGAAACCATTCAAATAAATCCGAGCGGCACAGAAGCCAGCTACGGAAAGCGCGGAGTATCTTCTCCGGTGGCCGCAGATGCCAGAGGACATTTTGCCGTAACATACGTGCAATCCATCGATGGAGAAAGAAGGATTTTTCTGCAATTTGTGGATATCAGCGGTACTAAAACAGACGAGCCAATTCTGATTAATGACCCGCAAGTTAATAAAAACAATTATTCGCCTTCTGTTTCGGCAACCCGCGATGGAACGATACTCATACTTTGGTATAAAGGCAACGGACGGATTTACCGGTACGGCAAAGGGTTTGTCACTGAGCATTTCGTGTTAGAAGAAAAATTGAATTGGGAAGGTTACTGGGCATTCCAGTCCTGTAGCAGCAACGGACGGGATCGTTTTTTTGCCGCTTTCCAGATTGATGGGGTGGTTCACTTTGTTACCATTGATACCAGCGGCACATTGGTAAACCAGAACCTTACCTTTCCCAGAGAAGAAGAGCAGAGCCTCGGGTATCGCACAGTGTTTTTGTCTGCCGTGGCAAAGGGACGGTTGATTGCGGCGCTTAGCAAATATAATGATGCCGATCAGGATGTCGTTTTGCGCATGCTCGGCGAAGACCTTGCGCCTTTGGGACCGTTTTTTGCCTGCACCGAAGACCCTTCTAACGGTCCGCAGTACAATCCGAAAGTGGTGACGAACAAAGACGGACAAACCCTGGTGGTGTGGGCAGACCGGCGTACCGGAAAGTATGACCTGTACGGCCAGGTTTACGATGCGGATGGGCAGCCCATCGGAGAAAATTTTTGCATTACACCGGAAGATGATTTGCCGTATTATGGCATCCTGCCTTTTACAGTGGCTGCTTTTGAAGATGGGGTGTTTGTAATTGCTTATGTAAGACGTTCTTTGTCACAGTACAAAACAAGCTGTTTCAAAATTTTTCTTCGTCGTATTAACCCGGACGGCTCGTTGAATGGCTCCAGAAAGGAAATGGCAACCTTTTACGATTCAGGATTTGTTCTCAGGGTGTTGACCGGGGGACAAAAGGGCCTGCTTTTTTATTGGGAACAGTCGGAGCCGATTTATTATGGCGCAGTCATTACCTTTGACGAACTATTCCACTTTACCCCCACGCCCCGAAAGATTTTGCCACCGGATACGTTAAAAGCATTCCGGAAAATTTGGGTGTGTGGCGACGAACAATTGAACTATTTACTTCTCTGGCAACCTTATGTTAAAGATGTGTACAACCAGCCTTTAATGGGGCAGTTTTTCGATCGAACAGGCCAGGCATACGGGGAAAAGTTTACCGTTTTGCCCCAATTTTACAGCCCTGGTGCCCGAATTGCATGCCGAATGCGCTCAACGGAGGAATATGCCATTGCTCTGTATTCCAACGCGGGCCTGAATGTTTTACGCCATTATCGCATTAACGACAACCCCGTTGTGCTGAAAAATTATTACCGCTTTGGCCATTTATTGTACAGTTTTGGCTTGCGTGTGGGAATTTACAAATTCGAGAATCGTAAATTATTGCTTCTTTACAGAAGCAGCGCTAAGGGGATCAACGCCATATATTTTAATGACAACAAAAATACCGTTAAAATGTTTGATATCTTTCATTTTACCTTTCCCACGGGTATTTTGTATTTCGACAGAGACCTGTTGGATTATTCTGCGGCCGTGAGCGGGGATCAACTCTTTTTTGCCTACGAAAGCAATCGGCACGGCGCGAGCGATTTTGATATTTGGGCCAGAA
Source organism: uncultured Caldithrix sp. (assembly GCA_964468415.1). Lineage (GTDB taxonomy): Bacteria > Calditrichota > Calditrichia > Calditrichales > Calditrichaceae > Caldithrix. Next base: position 8,545 of record CAYXUS010000218.1, on the reverse strand, counting down.
TCTATGCGCTGGATGGACTTGATTTTTCTCCCGAGCCTTATTACGATGTGCGCAACATTTTCGATGAAGTAATCGTACAGAATGCTCCGAATCCTTTCTCCGGAGTAACCCGCATTTCGTATTATTTGCCCACGGTCGAACGTTTGAAGGTAACCGTGTACAATGTTTTGGGGCAGAAGGTCGCCGTTTTGCTGGATGAAGTACAGGATGCAGGGTGGCATGAAACGCTTTTTGACGCTTCGCATCTTCCGTCAGGAATTTACTTTTGCAGGTTAGAAGGATTTCACCAAAAAACGATTACTTTGATTCATGTGCGATAAATAGTCCGCAGTTGGGACGCTTGTCTTATCACTCGGAACAAAAAAACAAAGGAGTTTGCCGATGGAATTGGAAGTTACCTGGGGCAGAACCATCAAAGTTTGGTGGGCGTATTTTTGGCGTAGCCTGGTTGCCGGGTTTTTTGCTTTGCTCTTTTCCGGATTGTTGGGCTTTGTGCTGGGTATTGTTCTTTATGGGGCGGGCATCCCGGCCGAAGACGGACGCATCTACGGCGGGATTCTGGGGGGTGTTGTCGGGGTGCTTTTCTCCATTATTCCCATGAAATACATTCTGGGCAAGGATTTCGGGGATTTTCGATTGGTACTTCTAAAAAAAGAGGAGCGAACTCTGGCCCCGCAAAGCGAACCGCAACCGGCTGAATAGAGATTTTAAATGGCAAGTAAACAAAAAAAGCCGTCTTGAAAAAGACGGCTTTTTGCGTAAGGGTTTAATTTAAGCGCTGATTAGTGCGTTGCGCGGCCTTTGCCCTTTGGGCCGGTTCCGTCACATTCGGCAGTGCCGGTGCCCAAAGCGCTGCCTGCATTGGCATTACCGTATCCGCGTTTTTGGCCGGTGCCGTCCTGGGGGCGTACGTAATCGGCATCTTGTCCGTTGGGGATGCCATCGCCATCGGAATCGAGCGCGTTGTCGTTAATGCCGTCACCGTCGGCATCCACAAAGCCTTTGCCATTCCCGTTGCGCATTTGGGAACCCACGTAATCTTCGTCCATGCCATTGGGAATACCGTCGCCGTCGATGTCCGGGGCATTGTCGTTGTAACCGTCGCCATCTTCATCCACAAAGCCGATGCCTTTAACACCCTGGCCTTGCATTTGGGCGGCTGCGCCGTTTTGTCCGTAACGGTATTGCTTTTTGCTTTGCACTTGCAAAGAATCCTGGGCGAACGCCTGACCGGCGATGAACAGGGTTGCTACGGCTAAGATTGCGAGTAAGTTCTTCATGATAAACCTCCTTGGTTTTGGTTTGGTTAATGTCATTTCGCTTTTAAATGATTCAAAAGGCATGCCAAAAAATAAGGATGTGGCATTATTTGTTATTTTTCAACGGGTTACAGAGTGCTTTGCTTGTGCCGCGTTTTTGCAAAGGCCGCCGATGCAGTCGAATCTAAAAACCGATCGGGCGAATTTTCGGTTGAATTCATGGTGGGGATGGTGTATTTTCCACGGAGTAATTTCAGGCGAAAAATGGGAAGGCAACATGCGACATTCACTGGAAGTGTACCGGGAAAGCGCATTGATTTTTACATCGGACAGGGATTGGCTTTATCCGTTATTTGATTTTGAAAAATTTTTGAATAGCCATGCGCCGGATCGTTCGAAGCTGCTGGTTAAAGATAAAATTGTGGGACGCGCGGCAGGTTTGCTGTTAGTGCGGTTGCACATTCGCCATATTTATGCCGAAACGCTAAGCGAACATGGTAAAAGTGTTCTGGAACATTTTAAGATCGATTATGACTATGGTAAGCTGGTGCCGGAAATCGGTTGCAAAACCGAACGGTTGTTGGAGAATGAATGGGATGCGGAAAACGCTTACCAAATTATTCTCGCTCGCATTCGAGACAAAGGTTAAAATTTTGCGGTAAAGGAAAATGATGCACAGCGAATGGGAAATTAAGAAGTTAATGGTGGAAATCGGGCAACGGGTGTGGACACGGGGTTTTGTGGCGGCCAATGACGGAAATTTTTCCGTACGCCTGAGCGAAAACCGTATTCTGACCACTCCTACCGGAGTGAGCAAAGGCTTTATGACCACCGAGATGATTGTAAAGGTAGATGCCCGGGGTAAAGTGCTTGAGGGGAATCGACGCTACAAACCTTCCAGCGAACTGCCCATGCATCTGGAGGTGTACCGGCAACGACCCGATGTGCAGGCCGTTGTTCATGCGCATCCTCCCTTTGCCACCGCCTTTGCCGTGGCCGGAATTCCGTTGGATCAATGTGTTTTGCCGGAAGCGGTGCTAACGCTGGGTGCCGTGCCTATTGCTCCGTTTGCCTTGCCATCTACGGAAGAGGTGCCCCTCTCCATTCGCGATTTAATCCGGCAGAGCGATGTGATTTTGCTGGAAAATCACGGAGCCTTAACGGTTGGCCCGGATTTGCTTTCGGCCTATTACAAAATGGAAACTCTGGAACACACCGCAAAAATTCTTTTTAATGCCATGCAGCTGGGGCGGATTAATGTTCTCTCGGAAGAAAATCGTCAACGTCTGATCGCCCTGCGCGAAAAATTTAACTTGCGGGGTAAAGTGCTCGATTGTAAAGGGAAGACGCAGGGCGATTAAAAGGCCGCTCCTCTCGACCGGGGAGCGGAACGTGAGGCAGCTTGGCAGAATTACTTTTGCCGCCAAAAGAAAAGTCATTGTTTCCGTTTCTTAAAATTTCTAAATTGCATCTTTCGTTTTAAGGGAGAGGGGCACTGTGTATCTATCCGAAACTCAACGTACGGCATTCCGCATTGTTTTTAGCTATTTGTTTGCCGGTGCGCTCTGGATTTTAATTTTTCGCTATTGGTTGCCGGCTGCCTTTGGTCCCAGCCCCTTAAGCTCGGTGGAAGGCTGGATTTTTATTATTCTCACCGGGCTCTACATTTACAAAGCCATCGAGCTTCCCCTTGAAAAACATCAGCAAATCGCCCGCGCCTTGCGCCACAACGAAGAAAAATACCGCACTCTGGTAGAAGAGATCAATGAGGTGATTTTTGTAATCGATCAATTCGGCAAAATTACCTACATCAGTCCGGCGGTTTACCAACTGACCGGCTTCCGCCCGGAGGACATGATTGGGCATTTGTTCCTTGAATACATTCACCCTGCGGACGAAGATGTGGTGGTCAATGCCTTTAGGCGGCGTCTGCAAAACGAAGTAGCCCCTTTGCAGTATCGCATTGTTAAGCGGGATGGAAACTACCGCTGGGTGCGTAGTTTAAGCAAGCTGTTTAAAGATGTGCGGCATGGCACGGGCATTCGGGGCGTGTTAATGGACATTACCGATTTGGTGGAAAAGGATCGCGCATTGGTGCAGTCCGAGGCGCGTTGGCGATCGGTAGTGGAGCAGGCACCCGATTACATCATCACAACCGACCTGCAGGGCAAAATCGACTTTGTCAACCGCAACTTCTTCTCCGTTCCCGAGAATCTGGTTGTCGGCCAGTTTATTTACGATTTGGTACCCCAAAGCGAAATGAAAAAACTGTACCAGGCCATTCAAATTGTTAACGCCAGCGGAGAGCAATACCGCTTTGAAATTCAGTTGGAAATTGACGAGCAAAAGCGGTGCTACTTTATTCGCACCGGCCCGATTAAACGCGGAAAAGAGATGGTGGGCTTAACGTTTATCGCTACGGATGTAACCAAGCGGAAACGATCGGAACAGGAGTTAGAAAAATACCGGGCCCATTTGCAGCAGTTGGTCACCGAACGCACGCAAAAGCTTAAAGATGCCCACCACGAATTGGAGGCGTACAAACAGAAGTTGCGGGATGAGTTGCAGCCGCTCATCGCCCGGTTAATGCAAGCTTTGCAGGATGTTTCTCCAAAAGAAGGGGCTGCTCCGGATGAAAACTGGCAAACGGTGCGTGAAGTTGCCGGCCAACTGGAACAACGCTTTCGAGAGCTACGAAACATGGAGCAAAACGTCTCCCAAAAATCGACCCAAAAACAGAGTTCGTAGGATCGGAAAAAAGGAACATTTTGAAATCATTTCTGAAATACATTTTTCTTTTAGCGCTTTTTGCCCTTTTGTTAGGCATTCCGCTTTTTATTGGGCAGGGTAAGTATGGCATCGGGGTGCTTTTAAAGCCCGGCCCCTCTCTGGCCAGGGAAATCGTTTTCAATATCCGCTTGCCCCGCATCATTTTCGCCTTGCTGGTCGGTGCTTCGCTGTCGCTGGTGGGGGCGGCCTTTCAGGTTTTGTTACGCAACGAACTGGCCACTCCGTACACGCTGGGCATTTCGTCCGGGGGCGCTTTGGGCGCGGTGATCGCCATTAAAACGGGACTGGATATTACCGTGCTGGGCTTTTCCACCTCTGTCCTTTTTTCGATTGTGGGCAGCGTACTAACCATTGGGCTCATTTTTTTTATTGCCCGCGAACGCTACGAAATTTCGGCCTTTACCCTGCTTTTGGCAGGGGTAACCATTGGTTTGTTTTTCTCGGCCATGATTTTATTTATTCATTACCTGGCCGACTTTACCGAGACCTACCGCATGATTCGCTGGCTTATGGGTGCGCTGGATGTGGTGGGATGGCGCTATCCGGTGACCGTGCTTTTTGTGTTTGTGCCGGTTTTTGTTTATTTGCTTTTGAATGCGCCTGCTTTCAACCTGTTGCTTTCCGGCAGCGAATTGGCCCGGGCGCGCGGGGTAGAAGTGCGCCGTTTGCAGAAATGGACTTTCCTGCTTTCTTCTGTGCTGGTCGGGACCTGTGTGGCTATGGCCGGTCCCATCGGCTTTGTGGGATTGATTATCCCTCATGTGGTGCGTTTGCTGATCGGCCCTGACCACCGGCGCCTGTTCCCGGTGTCTGTTTTGAGCGGTGGGCTGTTTCTGGTTTGGGCCGATACCATCGCCCGCACGGTTATTGCTCCGGCGGAATTGCCGGTGGGAATTATCACGTCTTTGATTGGCGGGCCGTTTTTCATTTACCTGTTGGTACGGGATAAACGGAAATAAAAAAGGCAAAGAGAAGTGCATTCCCTTTGCCTTATTGTGCAGGGTTCTTGCTTCAATTAGCGTTGCTTCCTTCCCTCGAACAAGTAGTAAAAAGCGGGCACCACAAACAAAGTAAGCAGGGTGGAAACCAAAAGCCCGCCAATGCTGACCACACCCAGCGGTTGACGCATTTCCACACCGGAGGCCCCCACGCCGATAGCCAGCGGCAACATGCCCAGAATAATGGCCAGAGTGGACATGATGATCGGCTTTAGCTTGGTGGGGCAGGCTTCAATTAAGGCATCGCGTACATTCATCCCTTTTTCACGTACCAATTGATTGGTGTAATCCAGCATCAAAATGGCGTTGTTGACCACAATCCCGATGAGCATGATGATGGCCATCAGCGAGGTAATCGCAAAGGAAATGCCTGTGTAATACAACGAGGCCAGAACGCCGATAATAGCCAGCGGAACCGTAAGGAGAATAAAGAAAGGTTGAATAAAACTTTCCAGAATGGCAGCCAGCAAAAGGTAAGTGAGGATCATGGCCAGCACAAAGGCAAAGGTCATGTCCGAAACCATTTCATTCATCATTTCGGCGGTACCGGCCCACTTTATTTTGTAGCCCGGCGGGAAGTCAATGGTTTTTAGGCGCCGTTCAATTTCTTTGGTCACATTGCCCAGCGGTACACCCGGGGCCGGCGAACCCGTAAACTGGATGGCGACGTATTTATCGCGGTGCAATATTTTGGAATAGCTTTTGGTAAAGGTAATGTCGGCCAACTGCGCCAGACGGTAAACCGTTCCGTTACGCGAAGGAATGGGAATTTGCCCGATTTTTTGCGGAGAGTTTACCGAGGCATCGCTCAGGGTTACGGTAATATCGTATTCGTCGCCCTTTTCAAAGTATTTGGTGGCGGTAATGCCTTCCAGAGCGGCACGGGCCGTGAGAGCGATTTCCTGCGCGGTGATGTTGGCTCTGGCCAGTTCCTTTCGTCTGGGAATAATGGTGATTTCCGGTTTTCCCATGCGGGAGCTCTGGTCAAGATTAATCAGACCCGGAACGTCGTGAATCTTGGCCATAATTTCGTCCTTCAGTCGGTTGAGCTCATCCAGGTTTTGTCCCAGAAGGAAAAATTGCATGGGGGCTCCGCCTTTGTTGGTGAACGACTTGTAATCAACCGTGATCAGGCGGGCGTTGGGAATGTCGGAAAAGTCTTTGACAAATTGGGAAATGTAATAGTCCAGCTTTTTGTCGCGTTTATTGGGCAGCACCAAATTAACATCCATACGGGCTACGTTGGAACCGGTGTTAATATCGGAAATTTTGCCCAGCTCGGTCACAATGCTGGTAATGCCCGGGTAGTGCTTGATTTTGTCTTCCATTGCCTTGAGCACCCGTCCGGTTTCTTGCAAGTTGTATTCCTGCGGCAGCTCCACGGTAATCTGAATTTGGCCGTTGTCCGATTGGGGAATCATGTCGAAACCGATTCGGGGGCCATAGGCTACCACAGAAATGACAAACAGCACGAAAGCCGCTGCAATAATTGCCACGCTTAGCTTTTTGTTCTGCAAAGATTTGGCCAGCCATTTCCGGTAAAATTCGTCCCACGAACGATAGAACGCATCGACCTTTTGAGTAAGGCGTCCTGTCACGTTCCCCTCGCGCATCATCAGCGAGGCCAGCATGGGGGTGAGTGTGAATGAAAAAAGAAGCGAGAACAAAGTGGAAAAGGCGGCGGCCAGAGCCAATTCTTTCATGAACATGCCCACCATAGACGACATGTTGGCAATGGGGAGAAAAACCACCACATTGGTTAGCGTGGCGGCAATAACCGCAACGGCTACCTCGGTTGTGCCGCGAATGGAAGCCTGCCGGGGGGTGTTACCCATGCCCTTGTGCCTGAAAATGTTTTCCAGTACCACCACGGAATTGGAAACCAGCACCCCGACCGAAACGGAAATGCCCATTAGCGACATGATGTTCAAACTCATGTCGAACCACTGAAAAAGTAAAAAGGTAGAAACGATCGAAGCCGGCATGGAGAGCGCGACGATGATGGTCGAGCGAATGTTGAACAAAAAGAGAAACAGAACGATCGAGGTAAACAAAATTCCCAGAAAGATGTTCGACATGGTGTCGTTAACCGAACTGCGTGTAAAAATGGAATTGTCACTAACGATTTTCAGAGTCATTCCTTTGGGCAGAGAACTGCGAATATCGGGCAAGGCCGCGCGTACCGCATCCGAAACTTTTACTTCGTTACCGTCGGTGCTTTTGATGATGGAAAGGCGCACGGCATTGGAATCGGTTTTTCCGGTTTGCGCATCGAAGAAGATGGTGCGCCGCAATATTTTCTTCCCGCTGTCTTCCACGTGCGCGATCTGGGCCAGACGCTTTATCCCGAACGGGGTCGGAATTTCCAGATTTTTGATTTGGCCGATGCTTTGAAATTTACCTTTAACGCGAACGGAATATTCCAGATTTCCGGTGTTAAACGTGCCACTGGGCAGGTCCATGTTTTGTGCGCCCAGAATGCTCAAAAGCTGCGGAAGAGAAATGTAGTCCTGATACACAACCTTATTGTCAAAGGCAATTTTTATTTCCCGCTCCTGCCCTCCGGAGATTTTTACGTCGGCAACTCCGGCAATTTGCGAGAAGCGGTCCTTAATTTTGGTGGAAGCCAGATGGTACAGTGTCCGCGGATCCACATTCCCGCTCAGGATGATGTCCATGATGGGAAAGGCATTGATGTCGATTTTCTGAATGATGGGTTTTTTTGCCCCGGAAGGAAGCTCGTTGAGAATTTGATCGACTTTGTCTTTGACTTCCTGATTGGCAACATCGACGTTTTTACTGAGTTTGAACTCGATTAATGTAATGGCGGCGCCGTCCAGATTGTAAGATTCGATGCGTTTGATCTGACTGATGGTCGAAACGGCGTCTTCTATTTTTTTGGTGATCAAGGTTTCGGTTTCTTTGGGCCCGGCTCCGGGGTAAACGGTCGTAACCGTAACATAGGGAATTTCCACTTCCGGCATGTGGTTTAAATTCAGTTTGTTAAAAGCAAGCCCGCCGAAAATGATGAACACCAAAAGAATTACGGTGGTAAGAACCGGACGCTCTACGGATAGTTTCGCTAAAAACACGGGTGCCTCCCTTATCTGACCACGTTAATTTTAATACCGTCTGTCAACTTTGCATTACCCTGTACAATAAGAGAATCACCGGCGTGGAGTCCGTCGATTATTTCGTATTGCAAGCCATTGTCCTGACCGATGGTAATGGGCCTTCGGAGGGCCTTTCCCTCGTGGGCCAGAAAGACGTAAAACGTGCCGTCTTTTTGCTGTACCAGATGGCGGGGAATGGCGATGGCCTGCGGGTTTTCGTAAATGATTACTTTAACATCGGCGGTGGTGCCGGCTAAAATGTTGCCCCGGGCATTGTCGAAAATTAAATCGGCGTAAAAAGCCTGGCGCACGGGATTCATTCCCAGAGAAACATCGGAAACCGTGCCGCGAAAGGTTTGCCCGGCAACCGTTGCCAGGGCCACCA
>CAYXUS010000217.1:0-7025 GCA_964468415.1 uncultured Caldithrix sp. | reverse complement strand
GAGAGGGAAATTGGTAAAATCGTTGAATTGTGCCACCACGAAGTGGTAGGCATCCCTTCGGGATTGATGGTGTATTCGGTGCTTTTTCGGTGGCCGGGATGGGGAAGGGTAAAGGGTTAAGGGTTAAGTGTCACATAGCACCACGTTGTTAACACATTTTATCATCCAAACTCTAGCACCAAGTTGTTAACAGATGTCTAATTTAAGTACCACCCCATGGGGTGGTCGAAATTTTTAATGCTAAAAAATAGCACCACATTGTTTACATCCAATTTACCGGAGTTGGATATGGAAATTCTTGAACAAGTTTATCATCCGAATAAATTTTAAGCGCTTGAGCTTCTATGGAGATTTTTGCAACAAGCTCAGGATTAAGCAAAAATATTCCCCAAGGGTATTTAACTAACGCCTGTTACGGATAAAACGAATGACAATAATATTTCCTCTTTCCAGCGGTCTGAAATTCGGGATTTCATAATGTTTATCAAGAAGGAATCTATTCGTTTTGTCCTGTAAATGTACTTGCAATAGAGTTCTGCTGCTATTACGACTATAACCTTATTACAGAATTCCCCCCGCGTTTTTCGTTGTACTTTATTCACTTTGGTTTTATATTATTGCGTTATTAAAAATCATTTAAAGTGTTTCCTATGCGTAATCCGAAAAAACATTTTGTCCTGTTAGGCGGCGCACTGCTTTTTGCGGCTTTGGTTGCCTGCAGCGCTCCGCGCAACAATCCGTTAGATGCCAATAATCCCGATCGTAAACTTTCGGGCATTGAAGGCAAGGTACTTTCTTTAAGTTTGCCGCATCGGCCCATTGCCGGAGCCGAGGTGGAATTCCCCTCGGGGCAGCGTTTAACCTTTAGCGATACGCACGGCCGGTTCAGTCTGGCCAATGTGCATCGTTACAACGGCTGGCTGCATGTTGCCAAGCCGGGCTTTCATGCCGATTCGCTTTACCTGCAATGGGATCATGCGCCGCAATGGCACGGCGAATTGTACCTGAACGCTGTGCCCCGCGTCGATTCGCTCATTTTTTACAGCAGCCTTATTAATCGGTATCCCAGTATTCAGATACTGGAGCTTTTTGTCAAAGTGCGCCTGTCCGATGCGGACAAAGACATCGACAGCGTGCTCTTCGAGAGCCCCACTTTGCATTTCTCCTCGATTTTAATCTACGATACGATGGATCGTTTTTACGAACGGGAGCACATTCCCATGTCTCGTTTAAACGTGCAATCGGCAGAAGAGATCATCGGCCATCGTTTTCGTATTATGGTCAAAGATACTTACGGGCATTGCGACACGGTGCAAACAACGGAAATCCGGCGCATTATCCGCGACGAGGTGCAATTAAAAAGTCCGGCCGGACACGATACGGTATCCACCACGCCAACCTTGTACTGGGAACCCATTACGCCGGGTTATTCCTTTACCTATACGGTAGAAGTGCGTACCGACGAGGCCGATCCGCAGTTGGTGTGGCAAAAAACGGGCTTGCCTTCCGGCACATCTTCGGTGCGTGTGGATGTTCCTTTGCCCGAATCGCCCAACAACAATTACATTTGGGCGGTCTGGGTTATCGATTCGTTTGGCAATCGCGCCCGTTCCAAATTCAAATCGTTTCAGGTGCAGTAATGGAACAAATAACCGAAATTCGCGGCATTCGCAAAGAACAATTCGACGTCCTGTATCGCATCAGTCGCATGCTCAATGCGGAAACCGGGCGGGAAGATCTGGTGGAGAAGGCGCTCGATCTGGTGGTGGAGGCCATCCGTGCCGAACGGGCCGTATTTGTGCGTTATCATCCGGATTCGGCGCAATTTTCGATTATCGCCGCGCGAAACGTACAAAAGGAAAGCATCAAAGATCTGTCGAGCTTTTCTTCGGGAATTTTGCAGAAAGTCATCACCGGGCAAAAAGCCTGCCTGTACCATGATGTGCAAAGCGATCCGCAAATTTCCCAGTTCGAAAGCGTGCGCATTCAAAACATCAAAAGCGTAATCGGTGTTCCCATTTTTTATCAGGGGCAAATTTGGGGCGTTATTCTGGCCGATAGTCGTAAACAGCGGCAGGAGTTCAGCGAAGAAAATCTGCGCTTTCTGGAATTTTTTGCCAACATGGTGTCGCTGGCGCTGGAGAAAATCATTTCACTGGAAAATTTGCAAAAAGAAAATCTGGCTTTGCGGCACGAGTTAGAGAGCACGGCTCCTTTGCCGGAAATGGTGGGGCAGAGTCCGGCTATGAAAAAATTTGCTGCCCTGTTGCGCAAAGTGGCCCGAACCGATGCCACGGTTCTCATTTTGGGCGAAAGCGGCACGGGCAAGGAACTGGCGGCCAAAGCCATCCACACCCTGAGCAAACGTAAAGACAAACCGTATTTGGCACAGTTTTGCGGTAGCATTCCCGATACGCTTCTGGAAAGCGAATTGTTCGGTTACAAAAAAGGTGCTTTTACCGGTGCGGCAAGCGATAAAAAAGGATTGTTCGAAGTGGCCGACGGCGGTACGTTTTTCCTTGACGAAATCGCCGATATTTCCATGGCCTTGCAGGCCAAATTGTTGCGCGTCATTCAAAATCAGGAAATCATTCCGTTGGGCGACACCAAAGTCAAAAAAGTGGATGTGCGCATTATTGCCGCCACCAACAAAGATTTGCGGCAAATGGTCAAAGAAGGCACCTTTCGCGAAGACTTGTTCTACCGGCTCAACGTTTTCCCCATTCGCATTCCGCCGCTGCGCGAACGGGTGGGCGATATTCCCCTGCTGGCCAAATATTTCGCCCGACAGTTTGGTGCGGAAAATTTACGTTTCGAGGCCAGGGCATTGCAAAAAATGGAGCGCTATTCCTGGCCGGGCAATGTACGTCAGTTGCAAAATGTAATTCAACGCGCCATTATTTTAAGCGAAGGCAATCGCATTCTGGCGGAACACATCATTCTGGACGAAGAAGAGTCCCCGGAGCAGTTCGAAGGCACACTCAAGGATTTCGAGAAGTTGCTGTTGCGCAAACGGCTGGAAAAATTCGGCGGCAACCGCACCCTGACGGCCAAATCGTTAGGCGTTTCCGTACGCTGGGTTCAGCTAAAGTTAAAGGAAATGGAAGGTGAGTCGGAAACCTGAGCTGTTGTTCGAAAAATTCGAAATCGAAACGGTCATCAAAAAAGATGCGTACAGCGCCGTGTATTTGGCCCGGCACATTTATTTGGGCAAGCGCATTTTTCTCAAGACCCTGAACACCAAAGAACTGGCCGATGCCGCCTTATTGCACCGTTTTAAACGCGAAGCCAAAATTCTGGCGCATCTGGAGCATCCGCACATTATTAAGGTGCTGGATTTCGGCACGGTCGGCGATCAGTTCTACATTTCGTTCGAATATTTTGCCAGCCGCAATTTGCGCCAGTGGCTCAAAGAGCGTTCATTGACCGTGGCGCAAAAAGAATTTTTGCTGGCACAATTGGCGCAGGCTTTGCATTTTGCTCACAGTCAGGGCGTGGTACATCGGGATTTAAAACCGGAAAACATTTTGCTCGACGAATCGTTGCATTTAAAAATTGCGGATTTCGGCCTGGCTTTGTGGAATGACGAACGCCACGTTACAGAGGCAAGCTCCATTGTGGGCACACCGGCTTACATGTCGCCGGAACAGATTCGCGGCGAACATTTAACCCCGAAAACCGATTTGTTCAATTTGGGACTGATTACCTTCGAGATGTTCAAGGGTAAAAATCCCTTTTTAGGCGCCGAAGTAGGGCAGACGCTCAACAATATTTTGAATTTCGATGAAACGGAACTGCGCCGCAGCTACCGGGATTTGCCGCAGAATATTGTCGAGATTCTGGACGGCCTGCTGCGTAAAAATCCGCAGGATCGTTTTGCTACGGCCGGAGAAATTTTAGAGCATTTGCCGTTTGGCGAACAGTTACCGCAGGCGCCGTTTGTTAGTCACAGGAAAAGCATTTTCAAAGCCATCGTGCTTATTGCCTTGCCTTTGTTTTTGCTTTTGGCCGTGCTTATTGTGTTCAAAGAGCGGGCAAGAAAATCCGAAATTTCCGCGCAAAAGGCAACAAAACCGGTGGCCGGTTCGGTGGAGCGGCAAAAAAGCAAAGCGGATTCCCTGAGCGACGGGCAGGCCGTACCGCCGGTCAAAGAGCGGGCCCCGGAGTCCGGGCCCGAACCGCGATCCGAAACAAAAAAGCGGGAAACGTTAGCGCCGGTATCTGCAAAAACAAAAACGGCCCCACCCGTTTCCCGGACAGTAAAAAAAGGTCTTTTGTGGATCGAATGTCAACCCTGGGCCAGGGTAACCATCGATTCGAACCAAAGCGTGACCACGCCGCTTAAAGAAGGAATTGCGCTTAGTGCCGGAAAACATCGGTTGATTTTTAGTCATCCTGCTTTTCCGGAATTCGAAACGAGCGTGCGTGTAAAGCCGGGCGAGACGAATTTTGTGCGGGTCAGTCTGGACACTTTGTTCGGCTATCTGGACTGTCAGGTTTTTCCCTGGGGTAAAATTTTTGTCGACGATACCTTTGTCGATGTGAGTCCCTTAAAACGGCCTTTGCCGCTTTCGCCCGGCAGGCACAAAGTACAGGTAGAAAATCCGGGTTTTGAACCTTACACTACCGAAATTGTGGTCAGCCGAAAAGATACGGTGCGCCTTGACGTGCATTTTGGCAAAGCCGAAAAATAGTTGGCATTATTTTTGTTGTTTGTAATGGTACGGCGTTTTGCTAAACGCCGTGGTTTAATCGGAAATCGTTTTCTTGCTGCCGGAATTCGGCACAGAAGCAGGGAACGGTTCGCATTCGGGAAGAAAAGCTAAAACGAAACGGTAGCTTATGAGACAAAACATTGTAATTTTAATCGTAAGCATGCTTTTGCCGATTTTGCTGGTGGCACAGGAAGAGCCGCAATGGCAGGAAATCGGGCAAATGCCGGTTCCCGTTAAGGGGGCGCAGGCTGTGGTTAAAGATTCGCTGATTTACGTGATCGGCGGTTACACCGATAACACGTATTCGGCAACGAATCTGATTCAGGTTTTTAATCCGCAGCAAAATACCTGGCAGGTTTTAGACGATACGCTAAAGGCAAGGCGTTACGGTCTTTCGGCCAGTCTGTATCGCAACAGCGTGCTCATGTTCGGCGGAACCGCGGTCATGGATTCCAGTCTTGAAGTTTGGGATTTTTACGGTTCCACCTACACGTACGATCAGAAGGCGGTCTTCAACAGGCAATTCGCCACGGCGCAGGTGTACGGTAATTATCTGTACATTTTCGGCGGTTACGTGCTGGGCGGCGAAACCTCCGGGCCTTACATTGTGGAATATTACATTCCCGGGGCATCGATTACCTACACCCGCCAGAGCAGTTACGAACCCGATGTTTCCGTTTCGTCCGATTTGGTACAGCAAATGTCTGCACGCATCGGCACGGATATTTACGTGATCGGCGGGGCGCTAAACGGCATTAAAAACGATATTTATCGCTTTAACATCGAGCAGCTTAGTTGGCAAAAAACCGATTCGTATTTGCTGGTGGAACGGGCAGCCGGTGCGGCGGTGACGGTGTTCAATAATAGCTTCGTGGTAATCGGCGGCTACAACGAAACCGATCCGGCACTGGATTCCTGCGAACGCATTTACACCGACGGTTCGGGAAATATTGTGGATCAGGGAAATTTTCCGAAATTAAACAAAGCGCGCGCCGAATTGACGGCGGTGTTTTACGACAGTTGTCTTTATGTTTTCGGCGGAGAAGATGCGTTGGGCAAATGCCTGGCCGATGTGGAAAAAATAAGGGTTAAAGCTTCGCTCACAGGCCTGAGAGCGCTTACGGCCCATAGCCCGAAGCAATTGATTTTGTACCCCAATTATCCCAATCCGTTTAATCAAAGTACGGTCATTCGTTTTGACAACAACAGGGCGCAAACGGTTAGTCTGGAAATTTTTGACATTACCGGCCGCAAGGTGCGCACCCTGAGCAAAGGATTTTTGCCCGCCGGGAGCTATCGTTTTAATTGGAACGGGAAAGATGCCTCGGGGGCCGATGTGCCCAGCGGTGTGTATTTTTATCGCGCCAAAACTCCGACTACGGTGGTGACCAAACGTTTGATTGTTTTGAGGTAAGCATGCGCGAAAAAAGAAAGCAAGTTTTAATTTTGAGAGCATGGCTGCTTGTTCTGTTACTGATTTTTACCACGGGCGCCGTGGCGGGTTCTGCGCATAACGAGGCCGAACTGACCGCTTTGAAAAAAGCGTTTGTTTCGTTTCAATACAAAAAAGTCGTAAAACTGGCCGATTCGCTGTTGCAAAAACAGCCGCGATTGAAAACCGCCGATCTGCTCGAAGTTTTGCGCATGAAGGCCATTGCCTATTACGTGCTGGATCAGAACGAAATGGCCGCGCTAACCTTCGTACAAATTCTTAAAATCAAGCCTAATTACCAACTGGATCCGCTGAACAATTCTCCGAAAATCATCCGATTTTTTAATAAGATTAAAACCAACTATTTAAAAGAACAGGCCGCCAGACCGGTTTCTCCGCCGGCTTCGGCCGCCGCACCCAAAAAGCCGGTCGTGTCCGTACCGCCTTCGCCGCCGAATCGGGTGGTTTACGAATCGCTTCTCTGGCCCGGCCTGGGGCAGTACCGCCTGGGACAAAAAGGCAAGGGCGGATTTCTCATGTCCGCTTCCTTTGTGACGGCTGCGGCCTCGGCTTATTTGATCTGGCGGACACAGGTGCTGGAAAAACGCTATCTGAACGCCGTGGATCAGGCCGATATCGATCGCAAATACGCCGATTACGATCGCAGCTACCGCTGGCGCAACGCTGCTTTAATTGCCTACGGAATAATTTGGGTTTACGCGCAATACGATTTCTCTTTGCAACTTTCCCGCACGCGCAAACTCACCTTTCATGTGCAACCGGGTTTTCCCTCCCATCGTCAACCGTCCCTTTTCCTGTACTGTCGATTTTAGTACGAATATTTTTCGCATGGTCTGAAAATTGTGCCGGGGATGCAC
>CAYXUS010000216.1:0-8365 GCA_964468415.1 uncultured Caldithrix sp. | reverse complement strand
GGCCTATTTTCAGAAATCCCTCCGGGATTTGCTCGGCCCTGCGGGAAGAAGCCGGTTGCCGAGTAGTCCCGGCCTGCCGGGACGTATCGAGGCACCGGTTTCTGGGGCTATTGGTGAGTGGCCGCCTGGCGCCTCGATACGGCTCCGCTGGCGCGGAGCCACTCGGCAACCGGCGCCCTTTTCCCTTTTTCTTTTTTCATTTTTCCTTTTTCATTCCCTCCCCGGTGGTCGAGTTGCCCTAATTTGTATTACTGCAAATACACCGCCGCCATGGTTTTGAATATCGTTTCCAAATCGGAGTACTGTGCCTTCCAGTCCAGTAATTGATTGGCCAAAGCGCTGCTGGCCACCAGCTCGGGAGGATCGCCGGGACGACGCCCCACAATGGTGTAATTTACCTTGCGTCCGGTTACCTTTTCGGCAGCGTGAATAACTTCCAGGACGGTGTGTCCTTTACCCGTGCCCAGGTTGACGATCAGATTTTCGCCCTTTTCCATTAAATAGTGCATGGCTTTCAGATGAGCCGTGGCCAAATCGTTTACATGAATGTAATCGCGGATGCAAGTACCGTCCGGGGTGTCGTAGTCGTTGCCGAACACCTGCATGGAAGGACGAATACCGGCCAGCACTTCCATGACCACCGGCGACAAATTGGCCGGATTCTTTTCCTTGCCTTTTACCCGGCCTTTAATATCGTAGCCCGTGGCATTAAAATAGCGCAAGGCCGCAAAGCGCAAGCCTTTTAACTGACTGTACCAGCGCAAATTTTCTTCGATGGCCAGCTTGGTGTAGCCGTAATAATTAACGGGATTTAACGGATGCCTTTCATCCACCGGCAGGTAGGCGGGATCACCGTACACGGCCGCGGAAGAGGAAAAAACGAAATGCGTTACACCGTATTTTACGCAGGCATTTAACAAATTCAGCGATCCGCAAATATTGTTGTGCCCGTACTTTTGCGGATCGGTCATCGATTCTCCTGCCGCTTTCCAGGCAGCAAAATGGAAAATCACGTCCACCGGTCGCTCAAAAGCTTTTTGCAAATCGTCGTTGTTCAAAATATCGCCGACTATGAGGCGGGCCTGAGAAGGTACGTTTTCACGCCGTCCCAGAGAAAGATTGTCCAGTACTGTTACCGTGTGGCCTTCTTCGACGAGCTGATGCACCACATGGCTGCCGATGTAACCGGCGCCGCCTGTTACCAATGCGTGATAGGATTGCGCCATCCTTCCCTCCGTTTCAAAATTTATGCGTTAATCGTGTATTCGCCTTATCGTTCTTCGTAATTTACCCTGCCGGTAAGCCATTGCCTCGAGCGAGCGATTCGTCCGGCGTAACAAGACGCCGTCTTGCTCTCTTTCCCTTAAAATGCAATCTGTGCAAATCCGTGGCCAAATACGGCAACGTTAAAAGTCCCTTCGCAAGCGCCCGTTTTTAATTCTTCGTTCGTAATTTCTTGCCGTGCTTCGCTACGCTTCGGCGACCGGTGATCATTAATTCCCCGCCTCGGCAATCAACTCCTTAAATTTTGCAATGGCTTTGTCTTTTTTGTCCGTATCTTTTCCGCCGGCCGTAGCCAGATGCGGACGTCCGCCACCGCCACCGCCAACCTGTTTGGCTACTTCGCGTACCAGATTCCCGGCATGCAGTTTTTTCTCCTTAATCAGCGCATCGCCCACCACGCAAACCAGCATCAATTTGCCATTGGTTTCGGTCATAAGCAGAGCCACGGCATCCGGCGCTTTTTCGCGAATGCTGTCGCCCAGCGATTTCAACTGATCCACACTCACGCCGGAAATTTCCCGAACCAATACGCGCATGCCGTTAATCGTTTCGGCATGTTGCAGCAAACCGTCGATACCGGCTTTAAGCGATTCGGCTCTGGCCTGCGTGAGTTCCTTCTCCAACCGACGGCGCTCCGCAAGCAGTTGTTCCACTTTGTCCGTCAGTTCTTCCGTTTGGGCGCTTAACAGGGCGTTTAGTTTTTGCAGAACCGTTTTGTTTTGCTGCACAAATTGCACGGCCTTTTCTCCGGTAATGGCTTCGATACGGCGCACACCGGAGGCAATGCCCGATTCCGAAAGGATGATGAACACGCCGATTTCACCCGTGGCTTTAACGTGGGTGCCGCCGCACAGTTCGTAACTGAAATCGCCGATTTTAATCGTGCGTACCACATCGCCGTATTTTTCGCCGAACAGGGCCATCGCGCCCTGTTGCCGGGCTTCGTCGAATTTTTTTAGTGTGATTTCCAGCGGAATGTTTTCCTGAATTTTACGATTGACCATCGTCTCGATTTCGCGAAGCTGCTCGGAGGTAACCCGTTCGTAATGGGTAAAATCAAAACGCAAGCGATCCGGTTCCACCAGCGATCCGGCCTGCGTAACGTGCGTGCCCAAAACCTGACGCAGCGCGGCATGCAGCAGATGGGTGGCCGTGTGGTTTTTTTGCGTGTTGCGTCGTGCCGAGCTTTGCACCTCGGCAATAACGGCATCGTTTTTCGGCGCAAACGCGGGCAACGGCGCACACAAATGTACAATGTGGCTGCCGTCTTTCTGCGTGTCGGTTACCTGTAGCTCGAATCCCTCGCCGCGGATGGTTCCCTTATCGCCCACCTGACCGCCAGATTCGGCATAAAACGGTGTTTTTTCCAGAATGACACGAATCTCATTCTCCGTTACCCGGTAGCGCATCAAACGGGTTTCTGCGGTTAATGTTTCGTAGCCCACAAATTCCGAATCGGGGCCTTCGTTCACAATCACCCAATCGTTTTGATCCGTGTCGGTCATGACGAATTTGGAAGCGGCCCGCGCCCGCTCGCGCTGCTCTTCCATCATTTTTTCGAAGCCTTCCATGTCCAGTGTCAGGCCGTTTTCCTCGGCCAGAATGCGCGTCAAATCCACGGGAAAGCCGTAGGTATCGTACAGGCGGAATACGGCGAAACCCGGAATAACGGTTTCGTTGTTTTCCTTTAATTCCTGTTTGATTTTTTCGAAAATTTCCAGACCGCGATCCAGCGTGCGGTTAAAATGTTCTTCTTCCGATTTGATAACGGCCTGCACGTGTTCCATGCGTTCACGAATTTCCGGATAAACATCGCCCATAATTTCCACCACGCGCGGCACGATTTTGTACATGAACGGTTCGTGCAAATTCAGTTTACGGCCGTATCGCGCGGCCCGACGCAGAATGCGGCGCATTACGTACCCCCGGCCTTCGTTGGAAGGCAAGCCGCCGTCGGCAATGGCAAAGGTAAGCATGCGTACGTGGTCGGCAATCACGCGGAAAGCCATTTGCTCCCCGGAAGTTTGGTAGTCTTGCCCGGCCAGCTCGCCGATGCGTTGCAAAATGGGCATGAACACATCGGTATCGTAGTTGGAGCGTTTGCCTTGCAGCACAGCCACCAGTCGTTCGAATCCGGCGCCGGTATCCACATGGCGTGCGGGTAAGGGGTGCAGGGTGCCTTCTTCGTCGCGATTGTACTGGATGAATACCAGATTCCACAGCTCGATGTAGCGGCCGCACTCACCGTTCACGCCGCACACATGGTTTTGCCCCTTTTTGTCGCAAAATTCTTCGCCCAGATCGATGTGAATTTCGGACGAAGGGCCGCACGGTCCGGTGGGACCCATCTCCCAAAAGTTGTCCTTGTCGCCAAAACGCAGCACGTGTTCGGGATCGATATCGGTAACTTCTTTCCACAGCTTTTCCGCTTCGTCGTCGCTGTGGTGCACGGTGGCGTACAGTTTGTCTTTGGGAAGCTTCCACACGTCGGTAAGCAGTTCCCAGGCCCAGGCAATGGCTTCTTTTTTGTAGTAATCGCCAAACGACCAGTTGCCCAGCATTTCGAAAAAGGTGTGGTGGTAAGTATCGCGTCCCACTTCTTCCAGATCGTTGTGTTTGCCGCTCACGCGGATGCACTTTTGTGAATTGACGGCCCGGGTGTAATCACGCTTCCCCTTACCCAAAAAAATATCCTTAAACTGATTCATTCCGGCATTGGTAAAGAGCAGCGTGGGATCGTTTTGCGGAATAACCGGTGCACTGGGCACAAATGTATGTCCTTTGGAAATAAAGAAATCGATAAATTGCTGACGAATTTCATTGGCTGTCATGAATGCTTCTCCGTATTTGTTTTGTAAATGCCAAATATATAAGGATTTCGGCATTTTTACCAATAAAAATTGCGAATTTGGCGTGCGCCCGTTAAGGCAAAAGATTCTTTTGCAGGAAAGTAATAAAGGCCGCGTCGGCCGGAGGAAAGGAGAATTGGTCTAACTGCCCGGGAAAAACCCAACGCATGGCGGCAACCTGTACAGGCCGGGGGGAGCGCTGCCCCGCAAGTTGGCAACGGTAAAAGGAAATGTCAACGGTTTTCTCCGGGTAGGAATGAACCGTTTGCCACAAGCGTTCTTCCACCCGCACACGAGCGTCCAGTTCTTCTCTGATTTCGCGCCGCAGCGCTTCCTCGGGCTGTTCGCCGGGATCGATTTTACCACCCGGAAATTCCCAATATCCTCCCAAATGGCTGGAAGCCGGACGCCGGGTAATGAGAAGACGTCCGGCCTCGTCGAAGATAACCGCTGCCACAACCTGAATGCGGGGTGTTTGCGACACGTCGCCTCCGTTCTGTCTGCCTATCGTAATAATTCCGAAACCGAACGTTTTTGATTGATGTTGTAAATAACTTCGGCAAAAAGCGGCGCAATGGAAACTTCGTCGTACCAAGGGGTATTCTTGACAAATTCCGGGCCGTGGAAGACCGCATCCGTACCGATCACACGCGAGATGAGCCCGTCCTGGTAGGCCTTTTCCAGCAGTTCGATGGCCGGACCGTTGAAGAACGGCAACGAGCAGGAAACGTAAATATTCTTGGCTCCCTTGTCGCGCAGCAGTTTGGCGGCGTTAATGATTGTTCCGCCGGTACTGATCATGTCATCGGGGATAAGCACGTCTTTGCCGTCCACATCACCCACCAGCCGCATGCTTTCGATGACGCCTTTTTTGGAATAGTCGCGTGCCTTGTCCACAATGGCCAGATGCGCCTTCATTTGTTTGGAATAGTAGCGCGCCCGTTCGGCGCCACCCACATCGGCGGCGGCAATTACCAAATCGTGTGTTTGATTGCGGTAGATTTTTTGAAAATGATTGATCAGGTAATTGGAAGCGTGCAAATTTTCCAGTTTGGCCGTGGTAAAAAAGCCCATGATGGCTTCGGCGTGGACGTCCAGCGTGATGACGCGGTTTGCGCCGGAAACTTCAATAAACTGAGCGATTTGTTTGGCCGTAATACCTTCCCGCGTCTTTTTGCGTTCCTGGCGGGAATAGGGGAATTGCGGAATAACGACGGTGATGGAATCGGCGTCGGATTGGAAGGCGGCATTAATGGCCGTAAGCAACGCCATCAAATTATCGTTTACCGAACGTGTGCTTAGCGGATCGTCAATGCATTGTACGATGTAGTGGTCATCACCGCGAATATTTTCATTTAAAACCGTTTTGATTTCACCGTTGGGAAAAACAATCTCTTCACTGCTGATCAGACGCAACGGAAGGCTGTGGGTTTCATGATTGATGATTTCATTCAGATGAATAATAACACGCTGCGCAAATTCGTGACCCGAATCGCAGGCCATAATGCTCAATGCGCCGCGTTCGCCTTTGGTTCGCACGATGGTTGTGGAATCCAAATCTATTCTCCTTTTGTTTGGTACACCGGTTTAAAGGATTTGAAATGTTCGGTTATTTTGGTCATGAGTTCCCGATGAATACGGCCGTTGCTGGCCAATGTGTAGTTTTTGTGCAAAAAGTCGTCGTTGTCCCAAAAATCGCTGATGCGTCCCCCCGCTTCGCGAATCAGAACCGCTCCGGCGGCAATATCCCAGGGACTGAGTCCGATTTCCCAGAAGCCGTCAAAGCGACCGGCGGCCACGTAAGCCAGATCGATGGCGGCCGCACCCATGCGACGCATGCCCACGGACGATTGGAACACATCTTTGAAAGCGGCCAGATAGGTATCCAAAAAATGCTTGGCCTTAAAAGGAAAGCCGGTAGCAATGAGCGATTGATCCAAACGGGCTTTTTGCGTAACCCGAATGGGACGATCGTTCAAAAAGGCACCTTTGCCTTTTTCCGCCCAAAACATTTCCTCGTGCAGAGGGTCGTAAATAACCCCGAGAACGAGTTCCCCTTTAAATTGCAACGCAATGGAAACGGCAAAAACAGGCAGGCCGGTAATGTAGTTGGTGGTGCCATCCAAAGGATCGATGATCCACAGGTGGGTATCGGAATTTTGTGAGGCGCCGCTTTCTTCGGCTAAAAAGGCGTGATCGGGAAACGCCTGACGAATGGTTGAAATAATGGCCCGTTCGGACTGTTCGTCCACAAAGCTCAAAAAATCGTTTTTTTGTTTGGAACGAATGGCTTCCGGCGGCACCTTGCGGAAGTGCTGCATGATGATCTGACCCGCTGCAAGTGCCGCCTTTTTCGCTGTTTCAATCATTTTGTTTCCCGTTCAGCAAGGCAATAATGGTATCGTGCAATTTCCCGTTTGTTACCACCACACCCCGGTTGTTTATCAGTTTTTTACCATGAAAGAATTCCAGAGGTTTCCCGAACATATCGGTTGCCTGACCGCCGGCTTCTTTAACGATGGCATATCCGGCGGCATGATCCCAAATCTTTTCCCGATAATCGGGTTGCGAAGGATTGGGCAAGCGCAGGTACACGTCGGCCAGGCCCTGAGCCAGAACCGCGTATTTTACCTGACTGTCGTAACGAACGGATTGTGCCCGTTCGCCGAAATGCGCCATCAGTTGCCCTTGCAGAGAATGGTTGCTATGCCCGGCTTCCACGCTTTCCAGAAAGCGGACAATGCCGTCGGGACCGTTTTGCGAAACGTGCACCCGAATCGGTTCGCCTCCGCTCAAAGACAAGGCAAAACTACCGGCACCTTGCGAGGCGTACATTAGCGTTCCGCTTTTGTCTTCCGGCGAAAAGGGCAGGTTCGGGCAACCCAACACGCCCAAAATCGGCTGGCCGTCTTTTAACAAGGCCAGAGCCACGGCGTACTGATCTTTGCGTAAAAACCCCTTGGTCCCGTCGATGGGATCCAGCGTCCAGAAGAAATTGCCGGGTTCGCCGTTGCCCAAATCGATGCTTTGCAAAATTTCCGTTTCGGACCAGTCGGGCAAAAATGATTGTATTTTTTTGAGAAGTTCCCGGTTTTCCGTTTCGCGCAGGCTGTTGGCGTCTTCTTCGGCCACGATGGGGATGTGAGGAAAGGCCTCGTGCAAAGCACGGCAAACAACGGCCTGCGAGGCAAAATCGGCCACCGTTTCCGGGCTACGGTCTTTTTTGGTCAGGGAATCTTCGGCCACCAATTGTTTTTGTACGGCCGCGCAAATTTCGGAGGCCTGGCGCACGGCCCGCAGGGCCACATCAAGGTATTCTTTCATGTAAAAAACCTTCTTCCGTTTTAATGATTTTCGTACTTCTTTTCCCCGGCACGTACGGCCACGGGCAAACGATTTTCCATCGGCGGAATGGCGCAACTGTACCGATGGCTGTAAGCGCAATAGGGATTGTAGGCATAGTTAAAATCGACCAGATATTTTCCGTTCGGTAGTTTTTGCAAATCAATGTATCGACCGCCGGGATAGGTTTCTTTACCGGAGGTTTCGTCCCAAAAGCCAAGGAAGAGGTGGGTGTCGCGGTATTTGCCGTGCGGCAGTATTTTGATTACTTCCAATTTACATTTTTTGCCGTCGCGTTCAAATTCGAAATACCCGTAACGCAAGGCGGGACGCAGGTCTCCGCTTTTGGTGCCCATGATGGTAATGGAGTCTGGATGGGGGTAGCGGTGCAGGGTAAGAATCAGCCGCCAGCTTGGATCGTATTTGAAATAATTGAGATGGGTGAAAGAGGCGCGTTCCTCCGGCGGAATTGGCGACCAGTCGGCATATTTGAATAACGAATCGGTTTCGGCCCGATTTTTCAGACAGGCAGCCTGCCACTGCTTTACCCCGGCAGATTCGGATGCTTTTTTTTGCTGACAGCCGACAATGAGCAAAACGGAGATTACGGCTCCCAGAAAGACAGTACGCATGATATTCCTCGTGTTTTTAAAGACGGCACAAATTTATGGCAGTGGGTTACTTATTGCAAATGATGTTCTGACTTAATCCGTGACCCAGATAACGAAACCAAGCCGCAAAAAAGGGTTTGCTCAAAAATGATTTTCAAGTAATCGGTTGCCCCCCGCGCCAGCGGAGAGAATTACGAATTTGGGCCACTGATCTGCACAGGGGGAATGAAAAAGGAAAAATGAAAAAAGAAAAAGGGCGGCGGTGCCTCGATACGTCCC